>CAZFFW010000326.1:0-5181 GCA_964518125.1 uncultured Porifericola sp. | reverse complement strand
GAGAAGGCACAACCTTCCGTGTATTTTTTAAACTTTAGTGCATGGAATAAAGTCCGGATTGGCTTTTAATTCCAGGGCGATAAGCTAGATGAAGGCGCTTAGTGGCATACTTATTTACTTTACAGATCACGGCATACTGCCTGAAGTAGTTGTAGTTGGTAAGCAGGACTGTATTAACTGCAAAGGAAAAAAAATTAGCTGCAGTATTCGTGAATATCCAGGTGAATTTCAGTCAGCCGATTTTCCTTTTGGTTGGTGATAAGCCCCTTTATGAGAATATCTGAAGCGACTATCTGCTGCTGTAGAAGTTCGTTGGAAAGAATTTCCCGGGCCTGCCGATCTATATTGTATGCTGCCAGGCGTTCATGCTGATCTTTGAGCGTTGGCTGCTGCATGATCGCATGATAATGGTCAATCAGCAGGTCTTGCAGTACCTCTTCGGTATATGTACCAAAGTTTCTTTCCTTCCTTAGTATCCGGTCTATAAAACGACATGAAAGGTCGTTTACAATAAAAATCTCCTCGATACGCTCCCTATGCAAATAATCGGACAGGTCCTCGATGTATTGAATGGCTCTAAAGTTGAAAACAGCCCCCAAAGCAGTAAGAAAGATAGATTCACCTCCGAACTTTGTTCTTAAAAAATGTTCCACACGTGCATCAGGGCAAATCAGAAACAGCTTTCTATTCATCTTGCTTGGGTTCAGGAATTAAAACTTCAGATCCGGTCTCAGCCATCGTACATTTCTGAGAAAAACTGCACGAAACGTGCCTGATTTTCCGTCACTATTTCTCAGAAGTATTTTTCTTTTCTTTGGACACGTTTGAGATGGTTGCCAGCAGAAACACACAGGCTACGACGGATAAAGATTTACACAGTTCGTTTAACAGTACACTCTCATGGTACGCAATTACAATCAGGCAGCTTACCAGCAAAATGATGCTTAAAGCGAAATTGAGGGGGAGTTTGAAAATGTTCATACTGTATATATTTTTTTGTAGTTCAAAATTGAGCGTTTGCGTTGATAAATAAAAATTTATATTATTAATGCTCACCATAAATATATTTTATGAATTATACCCTGCATCAATTACAGGTATTCCTCAAAATCACCCAGCTGAAAAGTATCACCAAAGCGGCAGAAGAGTTACACCTTACCCAACCGGCGGTGTCCATTCAGCTCAGAAATCTTCAGGACCAGTTTGAGATCCCGCTAACCGAGATTGTTGGAAGAAAGCTGTATGTCACAGATTTTGGCCAGGAGGTAGCCACTGCTGCAGAAAGAATATTGAATGAGGTGCATGCTATTAATTACAAAACACTGGCCTATAAAGGACAACTTATCGGACGCCTGAAGGTATCGGTCGTTTCTACCGGCAAGTACGTAATGCCGTACTTCCTGTCTGATTTTCTGAAGCAGCATAAAGGTATAGAACTGGTGCTGGATGTGACCAACAAGGCGATGGTGCTTGAAAGCCTGGAAAAAAACGAAGTGGATTTCTCACTGGTATCGGTACTGCCCGACAATCTGCAGCTGGACTACATTGAACTGATGGAAAATAAGCTCTTCCTGGTAGGTAGTAGAGAGCCGCTATTTGAACCCAAAGTGCACGAAAATAAGCTTCTGGAGACCATGCCCCTTATTTACCGTGAGGCAGGGTCCGGGACCAGGCACGTGATGGAAAAATTTATCAAACAGAACAACCTGCAGGTCAGGAAAAAGCTGGAACTCACCTCCAATGAAGCAGTGAAGCAGGCGGTCATTGCCGGCCTGGGCTACTCTATCATGCCCCTGATCGGACTCAAAAACGAGTTGAACAATGGCGCGCTGCAGATCATCAACATCAAGGGCTTACCGATCAAATCTATCTGGAGACTCAGCTGGAATAAAGGCAAAAATTTTTCTCCGGTAGCCAAGGCTTTTCTTGATTATCTGCGGGTAGAAAAAAGTAAGATTATTTCCGATAAATTTGACTGGTATGATAGTTTTTAGAGAAATATAATATCAATTTTCAATTTTATTTTATAAATATTATTAAATTAGCGCATTCCATTTGAATTAATTTATGTTAATAATTGTATCTTTGATTCGGAGAATTTGAATAATTTCGTTTGTAGAATTTTTCTCTTTTTATTTTACTCACTTAGTATAATTAAGTATATTATACTGTTTGCAGAACACAATTTTTTAAAATATCGTATCGCTAGTCTTCTTACCGGCTAAGGAGGCATTCGGATTAATAATCGGCATGGGATCAAATAAGTATTATACATTTTCATTGAATGCATTGCTGCTGCAGGCCATCGCCATGATGCTGGTGTTGCTGTTTATGAGTGATGCCCTGAAAATCCCCGTGTCACTGCTGGAAGATAAAGGCCGCACCTATGAGCTGTTTGAAAATGTAATAGCTGAAGAATGTGCTGACGAATCCGAAACGGAGAAAAATGACAAAGAAGAGGTGCTCAAAGAATTTATTCTCGCATCCAAAGCATCCTTTGCCCTTTTCCTTAAGACTGACGACCCACATAGCAGCAGTTACCTGCAGCACTTTCAAAGCAGGTCTGCCGACTTCCCGGTACCGCCTCCCAAACGCTAGTACCATTAACTTTTTTTGGTTTCCAGAATCATGATGCGCATCTGCTACTCAATTGTATGGATGTGTTGGCCAACCGCCGCCTGAACTGGCTTTATCAGGTTGGTAGCTGACTCTTGGATAAACGCAAAAAATATATTCCGGGCTTCCCAATCCGGGAGTCATATGCCTACACTGTTTTCATAATCAGATTTTCGTAAATACAGATCAGGAAATAATGGGCTATAAACTGGCGCATGTTCCTTTTCTTCCAAACAGATTGTTAATAATAATCACATGAATAACTTTCATCCTTTTAAGAACTTTAAAAGTGATTTACCGGCTAGTATCGTAGTATTTCTGGTAGCATTACCACTTTGCCTGGGTATTGCCCTTGCCTCTGGCGCCCCCCTCTATTCCGGCCTGATTGCCGGTATTATAGGTGGTATCGTAGTCGCTTCTCTCAGTGGATCTCCGGCAGGTGTAAGTGGTCCTGCGGCCGGTTTGGCAGTCATCGTGCTCAATGCCATACAGGACCTGGGCGCATTTGAGCTGTTTTTGGTAGCAGTCGTGCTGGCCGGTATCATCCAGATTCTCATGGGCTTTGCGCAGGGAGGGATCATCGCCTACTATTTCCCCTCTTCCGTGATCATGGGTATGCTTTCCGGTATCGGTATCATCATATTTATCAAACAGATTCCGCATGCTTTTGGCTACGACAGGAGCCCCGAAGGCGAATTTGGCCTTTTCCAGGGTGAAGTGAGTACCTTTACTGAACTGATGAGCATTTTTGATTTTGTCAGTCCCGGCGCCCTGATCATCACAGCGGTCTCCCTGGCGATTCTGATACTCTGGGAAAGAAGCTTCATGAAAAATAAGCGGGTTTTTCAGATTGTCCCCGGACCACTGGTAGCCGTATTGTCAGGTATCTTTCTGAATATTGCTTTTGCAAGTTCTACTGAGTTTGCGCTCAGGCCAGACCAGTTGGTAAACGTTCCCCTGGCCGGGAGTTTCAGTGGATTTCTGAGTAACTTTACTTTCCCGGATTTTACCGCCCTTGGTAATCCTCAGATTTATATTACGGCGGTTGTGATCGCAGTAGTCGCCAGCCTGGAAACACTGCTGTGCGTAGAAGCGACCGATAAGTTAGATCCTTACAAGCGTATCACGCCTACCAACAGAGAGCTAAAAGCGCAGGGAGTCGGTAACATTATCTCCGGTATGATCGGGGGCTTGCCTATCACTCAGGTGATTGTCCGTAGTTCCGCCAACATACAGTCGGGTGGAAAAACCAAGACATCGGCCGTCATACACGGGTTCCTGTTACTGGGTAGTATCATTGCCATCCCGCATCTGCTGAACCTGATTCCTTTGGCGACGCTGGCTGCTATCCTGTTTTTAGTGGGATATAAGCTGGCAAAACCGGCACTTTTCAAAAAGATGTACAAGCAGGGAAAAGCGCAGTTTATACCGTTTGTGGCTACCGTAGCAGGTATTGTCCTGACGGACCTGTTGCTTGGCCTGGCCATTGGACTGATCATCGCGATTTTCTATATTCTGCTTAATAACTACCAGACTACCCATCACCTCAAGACCAGAAGTGAGGATGGAGAAGAAAAAATCAAAATTGAACTGGCCCAGCAGGTTACATTTTTAAATAAAGCTGCCATTTTAAAAACCCTGGAGTCTATACCCGCTAATTCTACAGTGGAAATAGATACGACAAATACCCTGCATATGCACCATGATATCTACGAAATTCTGGATGATTTCAGGTCTAGTGCTGAGAGTAGGAATATAATTCTACATATCAAAAACCTGGAAGAACCGGTAGAAGGCGATACTTCGCCAGAGGTAAGTGTGGCAACCCACGGTGAGGATGGAGAAGATGTAAAAAGGGAAATTCACTAATTAACTAAATTCTTTATTTCTATATAAGATGAGAACACAGACAGAAAAAAGCCAGGCGGAACTTACGCCGGATAAGGCTATCACTATATTGAAGGAAGGTAACAGGCGTTTTGTACAGAACCTGAAGGTAAACCGCAACCTGTTACAGCAGGTAAATGAGACCAGCAGCGGTCAGTATCCTTTTGCGGTAATACTGAGCTGCATAGATTCCCGGGTACCTGCTGAGATGATATTTGACCAGGGGCTGGGAGATATATTCAGTGTCCGGATAGCCGGTAACTTTGTCAATGAAGATATCCTGGGCAGCATGGAGTTTGCCTGTAAAATAGCCGGCTCTAAGCTTATCGTTGTGCTGGGCCATACCAGCTGCGGAGCGGTAAAAGGAGCCTGCGACCAGGTCAAAATGGGGAACCTCAGCGGTATGCTGGAAAAGATCAAACCTGCAGTAGATGCGGTACAGGTAGGAGGCGAACGTAATGCCCAGAATGCCGAATTTGTCCAGAAAGTGGCCGAAAAAAATGTGGAGCTTACCCTGCAGCAGATAAGTGAAAAAAGTGAGGTGCTGCGTGAAATGCTGCACGAAAACGCTATTGGTGTGGTAGGGGCTATGTATGATGTCAATACTGGCATTGTAGATTTCTATGCCTGATTTTCAGCTAGCCTGTTCTCAATACTGATGGGCAGGAAGTTTATTAT
>CAZFFW010000325.1:0-5228 GCA_964518125.1 uncultured Porifericola sp. | reverse complement strand
ATTAATCTTTCAGCTTCTTCTTTACGATAATATAAGCACCATCCACCAAAGCAGCCAGTACGTATCTTTTGATAGGTCTGGTAGACATCAGTTTAAGGGTAATGTATCCTACACCTATACCAATCAGAGTTTTTGTAAGTCCATTCATTTGCTATGTATTTTTAAGATAAACACCACCTTTCAGCTTTTGTTAGATTGCTGCTGCTTCAATTTTGCGTACAATTGGAACTGAACAAATCCATTAATCTCCGAAGAAATCCTAAAATCATTTTTTTAAAGAAAGGGTTATCCTATATTTGCACCGCTAATCATTAAAAGTCAATATCCAATTTAAATTTTATCATATTCATGCATAGCATAGTATACGTTGTGCCCGCGCTTGGAATACTTGGCCTGATCTACACTGCTGTAAGATCGGCCTGGGTTAAGCGACAGGATGCAGGCGATGAAAAAATGACTGAACTCGCCAAGTATATTGCTGATGGAGCAATGGCATTTTTGAAAGCTGAATGGAAAGTTCTCACCTACTTCACCATCATCGCCGGAATCGTACTTGCCTGGTCAGGGACTCTGGTAGAAAACTCCAGCCCCATCATTGCGATATCTTTTGTCATAGGCGCTGTGTTTTCAGCATTTGCCGGTTATGTCGGTATGAATATCGCTACCAAAGCCAATGTACGTACGACTCAGGCTGCCCGTACCAGTCTATCCAAAGCGCTTAAAGTTTCCTTTGCCGGTGGTTCGGTCATGGGAATGGGAGTTGCTGGTTTAGCAGTACTGGGTATTGGTGGATTGTTCATCATATTTTTCCAGTTTTTTGTTATTAACACTGGTGCTTCCGTCAATGGTATTGAAATGGAAAAAGCACTGGAAGTACTGGCAGGTTTCTCCCTGGGAGCTGAAAGTATTGCACTTTTTGCCCGTGTGGGTGGTGGGATTTACACCAAAGCCGCCGACGTAGGTGCTGACCTGGTAGGAAAAGTTGAAGCGGGTATTCCTGAAGATGATGTGCGTAACCCTGCAACTATTGCGGACAATGTAGGAGACAATGTAGGCGACGTTGCTGGTATGGGCGCCGACCTTTTCGGTTCTTATGTGGCGACTATCCTGGCGACGATGGTGCTGGGTAGAGAGATTATCTCAGAAGATAATTTTGGCGGTATTGCACCGATTCTTCTACCCATGCTTATAGCCGGTGTCGGGCTGGTGTTCTCTATCGTAGGTACTTTTTTCGTGAGGGTGAATAAAGAAACCGACAGCGTACAACGTGCGCTCAACCTGGGTAACTGGTCATCTATCCTACTTACCGTTATCGCCTCTTATTTCATCGTTGAGGCTATTCTGCCTGATACTATGGTGATCCGTGGTTATGCCTTCTCTTCCATGGATGTCTTCTGGGCCATCTTCGTGGGCCTGATCGTAGGAGCGCTGATGAGCATCATCACCGAGTATTATACCGCTATGGGCCGCCGTCCGGTAAACTCTATCGTTAAACAGTCTTCTACAGGACATGCTACCAATATTATAGGCGGCCTTGCCATCGGGATGGAATCTACTGTATTACCGATCTTTGTGCTGGCTACGGGTATTGTTACTTCTTACAGCTTTGCTGGTCTGTACGGTGTAGCCATAGCGGCTGCAGGTATGATGGCAACTACTGCCATGCAATTGGCTATTGATGCTTTTGGTCCCATTGCTGACAATGCTGGTGGTATTGCAGAAATGAGCGGCCTTCCTGATGAGGTCCGCGGACGTACTGATAACCTTGATGCGGTGGGTAATACTACTGCTGCAGCAGGAAAAGGATTTGCCATAGCCTCTGCTGCTCTTACTGCGCTGGCACTTTTTGCAGCATTTGTCGGTGTAGCCGGCATTGACAGCATTGATTTATATAAAGCCCCGGTACTGGGAGCATTATTTATTGGTGCCATGATTCCTTACATCTTCTCTTCGCTGGCTATCGCTGCGGTAGGTAAAGCCGCTATGGATATGGTACAGGAAGTAAGAAGACAGTTTAAAGAAATTCCCGGCATCATGGAATATAAAGCCAAGCCTGAGTACGAAAAGTGCGTTGCCATTTCTACAAAAGCCTCTATCCGTGAGATGTTGGCTCCCGGCGCTATCGCCTTGCTATCTCCTATAATTGTAGGATTCGGACTCAAAGGGGTTTTCCCTGATACTTCATCAGCTGAGATACTGGGCGGTATGCTTGCCGGTATTACGGTTTCCGGTGTACTGATGGGAATGTTCCAGAATAATGCCGGTGGCGCCTGGGATAACGCTAAGAAATCCTTTGAAAAAGGGGTAATGATTAACGGTAAAATGGAATATAAAGGATCTGATGCGCACAAAGCATCTGTAACCGGTGATACTGTAGGAGATCCCTTTAAGGATACTTCAGGACCTTCCATGAACATCCTCATCAAGCTGACTTCTATTGTTGCTCTGATCATTGCGCCACATATTGCTGTCAATGATATCCAGCATTCTGAAGTATTACCTGAGGATGGTATCCAAAAAGAAATAGTGACGCAGGTTCAGGAACCGATTCTGAAAGAAATTCAATAAAAAGTCTTTTTGCTAAACCCAAACCAAAACAGAAGGCTGCCCTAACAGGCAGCCTTCTTTGCGTTTAGTCCTTTTCCGCCAGGCTCCATATATTTTCCGCTTTTCGGCCCAGCAACCAAAAAGAAAGGGCCAGAATGAGGAAAAAAACCACCTTGTGCAGGCTGTCCCAGAAGTATTCAAAATACCTCGTGTAGATATTCAACAGCAGAAAAATGATGCCCATTTCCCGGGCAATCCGATCACGATACTTCAATCCGTACCAGATAGCCCCAGAGGCAAAAATGCCCAGCAATAAAGCCCAATAGACAAACTTGGCCTGAGAAACCTCACTCCAGGCATCCAGATCAGTATGGTTTCCAAAAATGGAAAGTAGCCAGAAAGAAAAAAAGAGCGACAATAGCCCGATCGCATAAGTACTAATGATAAACTTTTTCCCGATCGCCGCTTTTTTCAGAAGCTGGTGAAGTCCTATCAGTAAAACACCAAACAGCAGGTAACGCATGGGATAATTCATGCCCAGAAAATAATCTTCCCAGCCCGAACGGTAGGCAGTTTCGGTACCAAACCAGAGAGCAAATGCTCCCAGGGAGAGATACCAGTTGATAGAGGAGTCCAGCATCAGGCCGGTGATGCCATAGATGCAGGCTGCCAGCAGGATAAGGACTGGGAAATAACCATCATACATATTTAGAGAAAATCCCAGGTAACTGATCGCAAAAGCAGTGCATACTGCCCCGAAGAGAAACAAAGCCTCGTTGCTGAAGACTCTTTTAGGAAATTTAGCCCTTCTGACCAGTGCGAGATAGTAGAGTAAAGCGGATATCAGAAAAAGCATAATGCTCTTAACCCATTCAGGCACGTCCAGAACATAGTTCAGTATTTTTTCCAGCCAGTCGTCAATCACCATCAGGGAAGTCGCAAGAATAATGCAGACCACAGCAAAAAAAAAGGATAGAAAAGAAAGGTTTTTCCAGTCAAAAGATGCTGAATCAGACTGTTCCTGTTTCAGTGAGTCAAGAAGCTCTTCCTTCTGCTGGAGGCTGATCTTTCCTTCTTCTTCCCAGTTTCCGAGATAATACCTGAATTTTCTTATTTCCTGCTGATTGAGTTTCATTTTACGTCACTATCATTTACCTGACTTACTGAGGCTGAAAAATGCGGCCAAGGATACTGCTCATCCAGTCGTGGGGCAATACTTTGCTCATTACCCTTCCCAGTCTGTTGGAAAAACCCGGAACAATCACCGCCTGCTTGCGGATCAGGCCTTGCAGGGCATCATCAGCCACCTCGCTGGCTTTCATCACGGCCCTTTGATGCTGCACAATTTTATGATAGCCAGCCCTGCTAAAGAATGCGGTAGCGGTAGGTCCGGGACTAAGGCAGGAAACGTTGATTCCGTAAATTTCCATCTCGTGTCTTAGCGCTCTGGAAAAGGAAAGGACAAAACTTTTTCCTGCCGCGTAAACGCTAAAATAAGGAAGTGGCTGAAAAGCTGCAGTACTAGACACATTCAATATATGCGCATAAGGCACTTCTTTGAGCATGGGAATAAAAAAATGCGTCAACTGCACCAACAACTGCTGATTGAGCTGCATCATTTCTACCGTTTCCTCCAGCGAAAGCTGCTCAAATCTGCCCCACATGCCTATACCGGCATTATTGATCAGGATACGCACATGCCATTCATGCCGGCGGCATTGCTGGTAGACAGACTGCGCCGCATCTGGGCTTAGCAGGTCAATACAAAGTAATTGTACAGTACACTCGTGTTTTTCTCTGATGGCTGCGGCAATACGCTGCAACTTTTCCTGATCTCTGCCGAGTAAAATCAGGTTGAATCCCTCCTGCGCACAGCGAAAAGCCAATGCTTCTCCTATGCCGCTACTGGCTCCGGTGATCAGTGTGTAGTTCATCTTTCCAACAGGCTGAAGTCCCAGTTACTATTTCTCCGGTACATTAAGTGACCGTTACTGATCAGCAATGGAGAATCAATGTTATTATGGTACAGTTGTCCCGTTCCCAGGCCCTGGGGAATTTTCGGTTGATAAGTAGCCGTAAACTGCGCTATGGCATTTAGCCCGACATTGGATTCCAGCGCAGAGGTCATCCACCATCCAATATTCCGTTCTTCGGCAAGGCGAATCCACTCACGGCAGGCCTCCATCCCTCCCAGGAGACTGGGCTTCAGGATGATATATTGAGGCCTTATCTCATCCAGCAATTCAGCGCGGCGACTAAAGCCGTTTACTCCAATCAACTCTTCATCAAGTGCTATGGCAAGCGGACTTTGTGCACAAAGTTTGCGCATCAGTGTGAAGTGGGCTGGAGGTACCGGCTGTTCTATAGAATGTACTGCATACTGCGCCAGCGCATCCATTTTCCTGAATACATCTTTTTCATCAAAGGCGCCATTGGCATCCACCCTTATGGTAATCTCCTCGGCTGAATAATGCTGCCTGATGAATTTTAGCAGCGCTATCTCATCCTCAAAACCTATTGCGCCTATTTTGATCTTAATGCAACTAAAGCCCTCGGCCAGCTTACTTTTTAGCTGCTCCAGCATGTTTTGTTTGTCCGACATCCATACCAGGCCGTTGATACTGATAGGCTGAAAAGGACTTTCTGACCAGGGATTATCCATGATTTTTCTGTCACAGCCA
>CAZFFW010000324.1:0-5232 GCA_964518125.1 uncultured Porifericola sp. | reverse complement strand
GCTCGGCCAGTACATTCGCCTTTTCATCCAGTACACTTACCTCCAGCAGGGCAGTCTTCCGCAGGCTCAGCGGTATCGTGGTCTGAAACTGCTTTCGCTGCAGCAGTTCACTGTAGAGCAGCTTGTCTGCACTGCGGACCATCAGGTAGCGGGGGTTGGCTTCGGTACTGTATACACGGATATTGAGTTGATTATCCTGGACCTCTACCTGCATACTGCATCCACTGACTTGGGCGGCGGGCAAGGTAGTCACCAGCGTATCGCCGGATGGAAGGTATATTTCTGCGCGATAATTTTCGCCTCTTTCGGGCTGCATACTAAGCAGGTCGATTCCTGCCGAAAGGCTGATATCCGCCACCTTCACACTATCCTCCTGCCTGATGACAGCTCCTCTGAGCGACTGGTTTTCTTTACCGCCCAGGCTTAGCTTCAGCCTTGCCGGCAGACCTGCCACCCAGGTTCCGCTTTCCGGAGTGCTGCGCAACTGGGTATCTACAGAACCGCCCCTTAACGGCACCGGCGGATCATCGTCATAAGGATTGATCACCAGCAGGGGCCGGTAGAAAAAAGAAGTTTCTCCAGTGTTACGCATCCACTGGGTATAGGCCCGCAGCTGGTACAGCCCGCTGGACAGGCTATCCGGTATACTGATCTGCCCCTGCGTAAATCCCCGGTTGACGAAATAGCTCTCCTGCTGCAGAGAACGACCATCCCGGACCAGTTCCACATACAGCACCTTGCTTGCTTTTTGCACATAGCTGAGATACCCACCAAACCAGACAGTATCACCGGCGGCTACTATCTCTTCAGAAAGTGAGAGGTATACGTTTTCCTGGGGAAGGGTAGCCTCGTAGCGCTGCCATTGCTGTCTGAGCTGCTCCAGCGGTGGATCAGCCGGAGGTATAGCAGCCGCGAGTGCAAAAAATACGATGACTAGTAAATATCTCATGGTTTACCAGTAAGGTGGTGGATTAGTAGAAGTTCCGTTGATCAGGCTGCAGTCATAGCAGAATTCCGGTATCTCGGCATTCCCCGGCCCGCAGGAGCCAAAGCCTCCGGGAGGGCCGCCCGGGCTGGCGGGCACTTCGCTTCTGGGCAAAAATATCCGCTCCCGGATCACAGAGGATACCTGGAAAAGCCCTAACACCCGCTCTCTGCTGTCATTGACATTATACAGATTGCCGGGAATGGGCGAGGGCGGAGGGGCAAAGACAGAACTGTTGTTTTCATTCTGGTTCCGGATATTTTCCCAGAAATTGTACGCCCTTTCCGTCAGCGAGTACTGGCTCAGCAGCAGGCTGTAGCGCCTTTGCAGCTTATAGGTCTGCTTGGACACAAAATTGATCGGCTGCCCGACGATCTTGTCGCTGGTAAAGTTTTCGGTGGAAGCGACATTCAGGTAGCGCGCTGGTCCACCTGACTGGTAGCAGGTAGGTGGAAAGAAGAAAGGGTCGGGGCTGGCAAGAGGCGCGGCAAACTCATAGGCTTCTTCCCAGTCCCATTGGTAATAAGCAGGCGCATCACTGCCGCTGCCTGTGCTGACATAGAACTGCATCCCCCAGTTATCCACTTCAGCGCCTATGGTAGTAAGCCGGGGACGGTTCTCATGCCGGGCAAAGATACTATCGATAGCGGCCACCGGCTGCATACGCTCCGGAAAAGAAGCATACTCCTTTCCATCGGGTGTCAGGATATGCAGCTGATAGCTACGCCCGGCTGCTCCCTGAAAAGCAAAAGGATTGCTTTCGTATACGCCAGTAGATACTTCATCCAGCGGGAACCGGCCTCCTTCATCGTCGCTGATGTACACCTCAGCACCAGAAAGGGGCTCGCCTTCGTAGCTGTTGAGGCTGGCAGATGAATAGTCTATATGTACCCGGTAAGCTTCCGGCTGATCGGTCATCAGTCCATCCACCACCAGCAGTGGCTCACCCGATACCACTCCTTCCAGGTCGAGCGGGTCAACACATCGGCCAAAAAGCAGCAGTAGGACAAGCGTATAAAAAATATGCTTCATCAGAATTTAAAGTTGTACGTAACAGAAGGAAAGGGTCTGCCCAGGATAGAGAGCTTATAGGCACTCAGTGAACCTCCCCGGTCGTTTACAAAAAACACTGAGTAGGGATTATTCCTTCCGTACAGGTTATAAATCGCAAAGGTCCAGCTGGAATCCCACTTCTTCTTCTTTTTCAGGTTTCCATCTACTGAAAAGGAAATGTCCAGGCGGTGGTAGTCCGGGATACGGTACTGGTTGCGGTCCGAGAAACTGGCGATGTCTATACCCCCTACCCGGTAGCTTCCTTCCGGCAGGGTTACCGGGCGACCGGTGCTGTAGGTGAAGTTGAAGCCCAGCCTTACCCTTCGGGTAAACTGCCAGTTGCCCACCACCGTAAAATCATGGGGCTTGTCAAAGTTAGAAGGATACCACTCTCCCTGGTTTACCTGCTCCTCCGGAAAATCACTTTCTACCCGGCGCAGCGTACGCGAGTAGGTATAGGAGAGCCAGCCGGTCAGCCGGCCCAGGTTTTTGGCCAGGTAAAATTCAGCGCCGTACGCCCTGCCTGTACCGTTGAGCAGATCCGTTTCCAGCTGCTCATTGACCAGGATTTCAGCCCCGTCCTTATATTCCAGCAGGTTCTGTATGTCTTTGTAATAAATCTCCACGGATGATTCTACGGCATTGCCGAAGGAATTACGGAAATAGCCGATCGCGTACTGATCACCAATCTGGGGCCGCACATCATTATCGCTGAGCTTCCAGATATCAGTAGGCGTGATGGCGGTGGTGTTGGAGATAAGGTGCATGTTTTGCCGCATGCGGTTAAAGCTCAGCTTGAGGCTGCTGCGGGCATTTAAGCCCAGGCGCAGGGCGAGCCTCGGCTCAAAACCCTGGTAAGCAGCCATGGTTTCGCCGGGGGCGTAGGTAATGCTGTCGGTTACGGCAGCGGGAGTGCGGGGCAGGCCGCTCTCGTATATCGCCACGGTACGCGGACCTACTGCCCGGTAGTGGTTATAGCGCAGCCCCAGGTTGAGCGTCAGATTGGGTGCGATGTTAAATTCGTCATTGGCATATACAGATATATCCCAGGCCTGCTCAGCCTGCAGTTGTACCGGGTTGACCAGTGAAAAACCACCTTCCGGCTCCAGCCTGCCCGGATCAAAGTCATAACGAGACAGGCTTGCGCCTATATCTACCTGATGCCTGTCGCCCCAGTAACGGGTCAGGTTCCAGCGGGCTTCCGAGATGGCAAAGCCGGCCGTAAGCAGGGTAGCCCGGCTGCTGTCCTGCAGGTCACCTACCTGGTAGTTGAAGCGGGAGTGGGTCACGGATACGCTCGACAGCCAGTCCTGCGAGATCAGAAAGTCCCAGTTGAAGGCCGCGCCCGTATTACCGTAGCCGTAGGAAGTATTGCCGGCAAAGGTAAAATCATCATTGCTCACATAGCCGGTCAGGCCGATTTTATGCGACTCATTCAGGCGATAGGTCCATTTGAAGTTAGCATCATAAAAGGAGGCTTCGCTGTTGCGGATATTCAGGTCATTTACCCTTCTGAGTATCCAGTCAGAATAGGAGGCACGACCACCGATCGTCAGGGCGCTTTTTTCGGCTACCAGCGGTATTTCCAGGGAAAGACGGCTGGCGATCACCCCGATCCCGCCGCTGCCTTTGAACTCCCGCAGGTTACCCTCTTTGAGAGATACATCCAGCACCGAAGCGATACGGCCGCCGTAGCGGGCGGGAATGCCTCCTTTGTAGAGGGTGGCATCTTTGAGCAGGTCGGCATTGAAGGCAGAAAAGAAGCCGAATAGATGGGATGGATTGAATACGGGTATGCCATCCAGTAGTATCAGGTTCTGGCCTACATCACCACCTCTTACGTTAAAGCCTGCTGCGCCCTCACCAGCCACACTTACGCCCGGCAGCAGCTCAATGGAATTGATCAGGTCTACCTCTCCCAGAAAAGCCGGCATCTTCTTGACCTTCTGTATGTCCATGCGCGTAGCGCTCATCTGAGGGCTGCTGATATTGTTATCTTCTGCCTGCTCGGTGATGGTAATCTCCTCCAGGCGGGCGGTTTCTTCGTACATATCTGCCGACAGGCTGCCGTCGGAGATCACCCGTATGTTGCGTATTTCCTCTTCAAAACCCAGGGTGTTGATCAGCAGCTGATCCTGGCCTACGGGCAGGCTAAGGGTAAAGTAGCCATTGAGGTTGGTAGAAGTACCCTGTGCCGCATTTTTTGCATAGACAGTGGCCCCGGTAATGCCCTGCCCGGTGGCTCCTTCCCGTATATAACCACTCAGGATGGCCGTCTTCTGGCCGTTACTATTCAGCGAATCCCCTATGATGATCAGGGCTTCTTCATCGTTTGCGGCTCCCTGCCGGGCGGTATAGGCGGCGGGGTTTTTCTGCAGGAGTACGATATAATGCTGCTGATACAGTTGAAAACGGAGGTCAGTATCTTTGAGAACCTCCGCCAGGGCCTCCGTCAGTGCTGTCTGCTGAAAAGTAGCCGTGAAGCGGATACCCTCCACCCAGGCGGGCTGGTAAAAAAAGCGCAGCGGGTACTTAGATTCAATTTCCTCAACAAAATCTGCAAATGCAGCATTGGTATAGCTTCCAGAGATGATAACATCTTCAGCGGATTGGCCAAAGGAGGCAAAAGGCAGAAAGCTCAAAAGAAGGAGGCTTAGTAGCCAGTATTTCATAGGTTATGGTTATATGCATATAAGCTTTTCAATGTAAGGGTAATTTTTCACTTTTCAAGACAGGAAACGATAAACTAGACGGATGTGGGCTTTGAGTAGATGAGAAGAACACATGGAGAAGGAAGCATTCATTTAGCGGAAGTTACAGCATGTTATGTATCTGGCAGTAGTGGATCTACTCAAAAAATAAGTCAGTTACTTCCTTTCTTACGGCCTGCCCTGATGCCAGGGTTTGGATAGCGCATTTGACGGTTGTATATTGATGTTAATGTATGATAGCCTGTCCGAAGATACTATGGACAGGCTTTTTTTGTGGAAAAAAAAGGGTAAAAAGCTCAGTATCTTTTCAAAAATGGTACTGAGCGTTACCCAAAACGGTACTGACCTTTCTTAAAACGGTACTGACCTCCTGGTAAAATACTCCTCTGCTTTGGGTAAAGGTAAAAGAGCACCCTAGCCAAAATTCATTTCCAGAAATTATATAAGCAGGTAAGGGAATTCCTGTTTTTGTGGGTTGAAGGG
>CAZFFW010000323.1:0-5250 GCA_964518125.1 uncultured Porifericola sp. | reverse complement strand
ATGGAAGATGTCCCGGCCAACTCACACTTTCATCCGGAGGTCATCGCCTCATTTAAAGCAGTGGAAAATTTTATGGGTAAGGAACAACTCATGAAAAACTGGGGAAGTAACAATTACTCGACTTACCTGCTGCTGGCAGAAGGCTATACACCTGATGACCTGGCCGAAAAAATTCCAGGTTTTATTGACACCCACCTGGGTCAGTTTAACGGTAACAAAGCCTCTGACTTTAACCTCCTCCACCTCTGGCCGTTAGCGGATATCCACCTCTATTCTCACCTGGACAGTGAAATTGAAGCCAACGGAGATATCCTATACGTATACATTTACAGCATTATAGCCTTTTTTATACTATTGATCGCCTGCATCAATTTCATCAACCTGGCTACCGCCCGTTCTGTCAAACGCTCCCGGGAGGTGGGAATCCGCAAGGTGATGGGTGCCATCCGCAGACAACTCATTGGGCAGTTTCTGACAGAGTCTCTGATCATATCTTTGGTAGCTTTGGTATTATCCCTGCTGATCATCACACTTATCCTACCCGAGTTCAATAATTTTGTACAGCGAGAACTCAGTCTGAATATTGGAAAAAATATATCTTTGCTGGCGCTATTGGCGGGAGTAGTCATGGCAGTGGGGCTTTTGGCGGGCAGTTATCCGGCATTCGTTCTTTCTTCCTATCAGCCGGCCTCCATATTGCGGGCCAGCAGGCAGCAGTCGGGTAAGCACCCTTACCTGAGAGCCAGTCTGGTAGTGGTCCAGTTTAGTATTTCCATTGCCCTGATCATCGGAGTACTGACGGTCAATGAGCAACTGGACTATGTCAAAAGTAAGCCTTTAGGGTTTGAGGGGGAGAATATGATGGTGTTGCCCATGAACGATGAGATTTATGAGAATTTTGAAAACCTCCGGAACCAGTGGGTGCAGCAGGATGGTATACAATCCGTTAGTATGGCCAGCCGCGTACCTTCCGGGAGGCTGCTGGATTCTCAGCAGTTTGAGGCTGAGGTGGATGGCGAAATGCAGAATGCTTCCTTCCGGGTAGCTGATATCCATGTGGATCATGACTACCTGAGCAACCTGGCGATTGATTTTGTGGCGGGTCGCAACTTTGACCGTCAGTTGCAGAGCGATTCTACAGAAGCCTTTATCATCAACGAAGCTACTGTGGCTGCCATGGGTTGGGATAGTCCTGAAGAAGCTTTGGATAAGGAAGTAAATTTCGGCGGAGGCTCGCGTAAAGGGCGCATCGTGGGGGTTGTAGAAAATTTTCATTTTGAAAGCCTTCATCAGCCCATCTCCCCTATGGTTTTCCTGGTAACCTCCGGTCGGGCCAACAGCATACTGGTAGATGTGGAGCCCGGTCAGGCAGCGGAAGCTGAGTCATTCCTGCAAGACCAGTGGGCTTACCTGATGCCCGACAATGCTTTTGAGTACTTTATCATCAATGAGCGCTTTGCGGAGCAGTACAGCGCTGAGAGTCGCCTGAGTACTGTGGTGACATTCTTTGCCAGCCTGGCCATCCTGATCGCTACCCTTGGTCTGATTGGCCTGGCCTCTTTTACCACCGAGCAGCGCTACAAGGAAATTGGCATCCGTAAGGTGATGGGTGCCTCAGTATCGCAGATTTTATTGCTGATCAGCAGCCGCTTTACCATGTTAGTGGTACTGGCCTTCCTGCTGGCCAGTCCGGTAGCCTACTGGCTGATGCAAGGCTGGCTGGAATCCTTTGCTTACCATGATCAGGTCCCCTGGTGGAGCTTCCCACTGGCAGGCATAGTGGCAATGCTGCTGGCCTGGCTGACCATTTTTTCTCAAACCTTAAAAGCTGCCAACAGCAATCCTGTCAGGATTTTAAGAGAGTAAGCAGCTGTAAAGATTTCATTCGCACTTTACAATTTTATTGAACAAGGGCCGGAAAAGAGGCCCGCACATTAACTGGTTTTTTTACAACAATAGAATGGTAGTCAACCTACTCCCCTAATGAGATGATTAAAAATTTTATCACCGTAGCCCTGCGTAACCTTCTGAAACAGAAGTTTTACACCCTGCTCAATGTATCAGGCCTGAGTATCGGCATAGCCTGCTTTGTGCTGATCGTACTCTATGTAGCAGATGAAATCAGTTATGACACCTTCCATCCTAAAGCAGCGCAAACTTATCGGGTTGCCCTGAAGGGCAAAATTTCCGGTCAGGAAATAGATGTGGCCGTCAGCTGTCCTCCGATGGCCCAGGCTATGATAGAAGAGTTTCCTGAAGTAGAAGATGCCACCAGGTTATACAAGCTGCAGAGTGAGGTAACCCGTTATGAGGATATCGTTTACACCGAGACCGAGGTCTTTTTTGCCGACTCCAACTTTTTTGATGTCTTTCATGCTGAATTTATCGCAGGAGACCCGGCTACTGCGTTGCGTGAGCCCAATACGCTGGTATTAAGCGAAGCTACTGCCAAAAAATACTTTGGCAACGAGCCAGCAGTAGGTAAGATGGTTACCGTGGGAGACTTTAACGCTACCTATGAAGTAACCGGGGTAGTAAAAAATCCTCCCGCTAATTCACATTTTCACTACGATGTACTGTACTCCATGAGCTCTTTTGAGTTCAGTCGTACCACCGCATGGCTGGCAAATTCCTTTTATACTTATGTGGTACTGAACGAAGGTTCAGACCCTTACCAGCTGGAAAGGAAATTTGAAGACCTGGTCTTAAAGTACGTAGGGCCTGAAGTTGAGCAGTTTATGGGGATTTCCCTGGAGGAATTTGCCAAACAGGGAGATGCTTATGGCTACTACCTGCAGCCGCTCACGGATATTCACCTGCATTCTCAGATAGACGCAGAAATAGAAGCTAATGGCGACATCACTTATGTGTACATTCTGTGTGCGATCGCGCTTTTTGTTATCCTGATCGCCTGTATCAATTTCATGAACCTGGCTACTGCGCGCTCAGCCAATCGGGCAAAAGAAGTTGGTGTCAGAAAGACCATGGGTTCCATCAGAAGCCATCTCATCAGCCAGTTTCTGACCGAATCGGTCATCGTCAGTACCATTGCTACCCTGATCGCCATTATCATGATCAGCCTTTTTGTAGATCCTTTTAACCAGATTTCAGGTAAAGAAATTTCTTTCAATGTACTGCAGCAACCCTGGCTGATCGGCGTGTTTCTTTTCATTCTCCTCTCTGTTGGCTTGCTGGCGGGAAGCTATCCTGCCTTTTACCTTTCTGCTTTCCGCCCTGCGGAGGTGCTCAAAGGAAAGATACGGGCAGGCTTCAAAAGCAGCAGCATACGCAATGGCCTGGTGGTTTTCCAGTTTTTCATTTCCATTGCCCTGATTGTCTGCACCATGCTGGTGTACAAGCAGCTGGAATATACCCGTAATGTCAACCTGGGGTTTGATAAAGAAAACGTGCTGGTAATCAAAAACGGCCGAAGATTAGGAGACAAAGCCCAGTCTTTCCTACAGGAACTGACAGGTCTTTCCGCAGTGCAGGGCGCAGCGGTCAGTACCAGCCTGCCTCCTGAGATCAATAATAATACAGTATTTCGGCAAACAGGCTCAGATGTGGATCACCTGATGACCTGGTACCAGGGTAATTATGACCTGATACCCACACTGGGCATTGAAATTTTGGAAGGAAGAAATTTTTCAAGAGATTTACCCACGGATACTGCTTCTATTGTCATCAATGAAGCCGCCGTAAGAGAATTTGGTTTTGATGATCCTATCGGACAGGAAATCAGCTTTTTTGGTAGTGATGAAGGGCAGGTACTGAAGGTGATCGGAGTGATGAAAGATTTTAATTTTCAGAGTCTGAAAGTGAACATCAGGCCGGTAGCCATGATGCTGGGCAGAGAGGGCGGGCTGCTGTCGGTAAGGCTGCAGCCGGGACAGGTAGAGCAGCAGTTGGCGGAAATTGAGCAAAAATGGAAAGAGTTTAGTCCCGGAGAACCTTTTGAATATTCTTTCCTGGACGACGACTTTGACGCCCTTTTCCGCTCTGAGCAACGCCTGGGCAGAGTTTTCACCACCTTTACCGGCTTTGCCATTTTCATCGCCTGTCTGGGGTTACTAGGCCTCGCGGCATATACCGCTGAACAAAGAACCAAAGAGATTGGCGTGCGTAAGGTGATGGGTGCATCGGTGGTCAGTGTCATGATGCTGCTATCCCGGGATTTCAGCAGGCTTATCCTGATATCCTTTGTCATCGCAGCACCTGTTTCATGGTGGGTGATGGAACAATGGCTCAGTAGTTTTGCATTTCGTATTGATATTAGCCTGGGCACCTTTGTGCTGGCCGGTGTGATGGCATTTCTGGTAGCCCTTCTGACAGTCAGTTACCAATCTTTCAAAGCGGCCCGAACTGATCCGGCCCGTTCACTGAGAAGTGAATAAAAAAAGTAACAATATTCAGAGCCTGCCCCGACCTCATCAGCCGGGGCAGCTTTTTTTCAGCTGACACAAAGTGCCGCCTCCTGCATTTTTTCGGTCAGTTTCTGGCTATAAGTCACCATTTTGACAATTTCCTGCGGACTTGTCAGGCGCAGGTGGCGGAAAATCAGTAATGCTTTTCCGTTACTTTCCAGGTGGTAAATTTCACCCCGCTCAAAAAACCTCACCAGCTCAGGCGTAAACAGTTTACGGATGGCTTCCTCATCCTGCCCCTGCAGCATAAATTTCTTGCTAAAATTCTTGTACTCCTCAAAGTCAATATCCTTCTGTTCTGCCAGAAGCGACATACGGTCCACGAATGACTCCTCCTCCAGTGAAAAAGCAGGTATTTCAAAGGGAAGCTGAAGAATTTCTGCTGTAATACGGTAATTCTCAAAAGCTACGAAGGCATTGATAAATGAAATATCGCATATCTTCCAGTGAAGCCCCTGCAGTTCGTTATGACCAAGCAGCTTATTTTTGATGTATTCTACCGGCTTAGACTTAAAGAAAATAAATGACTGGAGGTCAGAGACATTCCATTCAATTTCGGGATCGTAAGCCCATTGCTTTCGCTCTGCCAGTTCTTTCAGCTCCAGCTGACGCCTGGTGAGCCTTGACTTCCTGGGACGAGGCGTTTCCAGCACATGCAAGGCGTAAGGATGATGCGAGGATGTCTTATGTACATCCAGCCCGGTGAAATGAAAATCTCCCCCATTTCGGTTGAATTTGGCGGCATATTCGTGCAGAAACTCCAGTACGGTTGAATCCACCAGGCGCGAATGCGAGAAATCCATGATGACATTTTCATTTCTGGAGA
>CAZFFW010000322.1:0-5253 GCA_964518125.1 uncultured Porifericola sp. | reverse complement strand
TTTCAGGGAAGCGGGAATTCTTAGCTTCCAGAAACGTCAGTTCTATAGGCAACTGATAGTTTGATGAACCCATAAAACATCCTTATCTGCAAGACGGATTGATATTGTTGGGTAATCGTTTAGTTTTCAGTTAAAAATTATACCGGGCACTCAACAGGATGATCCTAGTTTCTGCTTTGTAGTAGAATGATTGTGAAAACGTATCTGTCAGGCTATTACCGGCGAACCTCAGCGTGTTAAAAACATCTCTGGCACTCAGGCTGATATTGGCTTTATCCTCCAGAAATGACTTTTGCATACTCACATCCAGATAATATTGAGAAAGGTCCCGGCCCTGGGCCTCCACTTCAGGTGAATCATAGTTAAATACCAGCTGTAGAGCAAAATTATAAGGGAGTTTGAAGTCATTATTTACTTTTGAATTCATCGCCAAGCCACTATTGGTAAATTCCTGGCTTACGTTGGAGCCATCCACTTCAATTTTAAATCCCGTTACACTGCCGCTTAAAGTCCACCAGGGGGTAATTTCTTTTAACCCAATAACTTCCAGCCCGTAAGATGCTGCGTTGTTGAGGTTTTCCGGCTGCGAATATGAAATTCCGTTCTCAACTACGGTAATGAAATCTAACTGTCCACTGATATTCCGGTAAAAAAGATTCGCCGTCAGGCTGGATGTTGCTGCCTCATAGGCATAGCCCATTTCAAAAGAATTGATCATTTCAGGCTGTAGGTTGGGATTTCCCCTTCTTACATTGAGGGAGTCTGTAATATCCGGAAAGGGGTTTAACCGCCAGGCGGTTGGGCGATCAATTCTTCTGCTGTAAGTGAGTTTGAAAGCATGTTTTTCATTGAGTTTGTAGAGCGTCTGCAAGCTCGGGAACAGGTTAAAGTAGTTTTGCTTATTGCTTTCGTCTGTATTAAATTGATAAGTACTCAAAAAAGTATATTCCCCTCTCAATCCCGCAGTGATGTCAAGTTTCTCAGAAGTTTTGGACACCAGCACATAAGCCGCATGAATTCTGTCTTTGTAATCAAATCGGTTGCTGATATCCGGATTGTCTACAAAACTGTCGCTGGTTTCATCAAAGGTTGCATAAGTATAATCATAATCAAAGTTTCTGATGTTAGACTTCAGGCCCGTCTCTAGTTTCATGCTGCTGGTCAATGGATGCAGATAATCGGCCTGAAAAACATAGCTATACCTTTTTTCGTCCGTAAGTGCCCGCTCCTGACCGTCCAGTTCAGCAGGCTCCGGTACAGAGGCTTCTCTAAAAATGTCAATGTTCTGGGTTTTGTACTGATTGGTGTAAGACTGGCTGGCAATTAACTTGAAGGAGCGGTTTTTATCATCAAAGGTGCGTTCATAGATCAAGGCATTGTCCACCCCATCATCCGTTTCAGTTTCACGGTTACGCCTCACGTACTCCTGGGTAGGAACCGACCTATTGAGGTCTGAAAGGATAGAGTACAAAGTATTGACCTGCTGGTTGAGGCTGGTGTTAAACACACCTTCATAACTCAATATATTTTTCCCGAAATAATAGCCTGCTCCATAGGTAAATGTATGCCCCAGATCTTCTTCCTGTCTGGATGTTTCCTGCTCAAGCAGTTCATCATCTGCAAAAATCTCGCGGGTAGACCTTCTGTCGCCTACTCCTCTCCATCTTCTGATGTTGTAGCCGCCGTATACATTATAATTGATGGTCCGATGATTGATCTGCGCCCCCGCGCTGGTTCTTCCCCGGGTGCCAATCACCGCATCCAGGCTGACATTGGTTCCCAGGTTGGCGCCTTGCTTAAGAATGATATCAATGACACCCGCTTCGGCTTCTGCATCATATCGGGCATTGGGGTTATTGATTACCTTGATCTGTTCAATCGCGCTTGCCGGGATTCTGTCCAGGTTTTGGGTAAGCGAAGAGTTTCTGCCATTGATGAGCACATTGGTGCCATTGCTGCCCCTGAGAGAGACCGAGCCATCACTCCCTACGCTCATAGAAGGGGTATTGCGGAGAATGTCAAGCAGTGTTCCTCCTATGTTGGATAAGTTTTGTGATGGGTTGATCGTAATGCCTTCCACACTGGTACTCATCATAGGCCTGCTTCCCTTCACAACCACTTCATCTAATTCTAACTGCCCTTCCTTGAGAAGTATATTACCCAGATCAACGTTTTTATTGACACCAATATCCGCTAATGCTTTATCTTCATAACCCACCATAAAGAATTTAAGTGTGTAGATTCCTTCTTCAGTTTTCAATGAGAAATTACCTGCTTCATCGGTGACTGAACTGGCTACAGGATTATCAGCTTCGTTTCCGTAGAGCGCTATCTGCATAAATGGCAGAGGTTCTTTGGATGCCTGGTCTATGACTCTTCCTTGTAAGGTGTAAGCAGTATTCCCGGACTGTGCAAAAACCACTGAATAGGGAAGAAGAGAAAAGAGCATTAAAAATAACGGTAAGAAAAACTTCATTGCTGTTTGTCTTAATTTTACTAAGGTGTGTGGTGTGGCTGGCATTTGATTTTGGTAAATCTTTATCTTATCAAATACTATCAATAAAAGTTTGAAAATTGAATTCTTATAAGGAGCTAAAGCGAGACTAAACGTTGCGTCAGACATGAATTATATAACCTGCTGGAATAAGATTAGTTAAACAAAAAATATGCATATCTACCTGTATTAGACCATTACCAAAGGTCAATATACCAATTGACTGTTCTGATCTACTTTTGGTAAGTATTGGCTTATCTCCAGTATAGATGTATGGCATATTAACAGCGGGCGGGGGCTTTCTTTTTTCCAGGCTTAGCAGGTAGGTCGGAGAATTTTCAGTGCTTTTCCGGATCTTGAATCCGCTACATTTGACTGGACAGCTACGTTAAGCCTTAATCACTTAACATAGCTTTCATGAAAAAAGATTGCATCCGGCCCGGACGACAATACGATAAGGCCTTCAAGGTGAGAGCCGCCTCTGAGACCAAATATAGATGTGTTTGGTCGTAAAACCAGTCAGCAAAGCACTAAGTGGTAAGACACAATTATTTTGTCATTATAATTTAATAAATGACTGTAATTCAGTTATTTATAAACTTTTAACCTGCAACCTTAAACTGTTTAACTACTTAATGTACTTAGTCATCCGTACAGACTTACCTGGCCATAGGAAAAATGCGATAAGCCGTACTATAGGATTTAATGTAGGACTTCGTTTTTTAACATCAACAGGCAAGGGGTCCCGCCCTTTGTCTTTCCAGCTTTATGACCATTATTTCATGGAAAAACATATTTTTCAATTCGGTTATTTGCTGCCTGTTTACACCAGCTATGCCTGCGGATGTGAAAAAGCCCTTCAGCTGATTAATGAGTATGAGGGGCGTAGGCGTAAAAGAAAGAAAGCAAACATACGTTTAAGTTAAGGCACAGATCTATTAACCATCTATGAATACTCAAAAAATATTACGCTACCTCCTGATCAGCTTTGGCATAAGCTGGCTGGTAGCGCTCATCTTTTATCTGCTAAATATTGAGTATGGCAGCCTGAATGCTACCCTCATAATCGCCCTGCTTTATATGCCAGGCCCGGCCATCGCTACGCTGATTATACAAAAAGGGATTTACAAACAATCTCTGAAGCCCTACGGGCTGACGATCAGCAACATTTCCAATGCCAGCCTGCTGCTGATTCCTGCTATCTTTCTGGGTTTTGTTGTGCTCTACCTGGCTGTAGTGACGCTTGGTGGTGAGCTGATAGCAGGATTTGGAGAGGTAATTTTCTCAAAAGACTTTATTCTGGCTGAAATACAACGATCAGTACCCGAAAAACTGGATGAAGAAGGGCTCATGCTGCCTGATTCTCCTTACCTAGTGTTTGCTATAATCCTGATAGCAGGCATATTCGCTGGTTTCTCCCTGAATTTACCTATCATGTTGGGTGAGGAACTGGGCTGGAGGGGGCTACTGGCTGAAGAAACCCGACCGCTGGGCTTCTGGAAGTCCAATTTGCTTATCGGCCTGATCTGGGGAATCTGGCATGCGCCCATCATTCTCATGGGTCATAATTATCCTTCTTATCCCTGGCTGGGCATAATTGTCATGTGTGCTTTTACGATCTCTCTGTCTTTCCTGATGAGCTACCTGCGCTATAAAGTAAAGACCGTGCTGGCGCCTGCCGTACTGCATGGTATGATCAACGGCAGCGTTGGCATTTACACCCTGTTTGTGGCTGACAAGCATGAGCTGCTGAGTAACATCGCCGGTGCCGCTGGCATACTGGCATTACTACTCATTACGCTGATCATCAACTTTACTGATAGCAGTTTTATCCAAAATTACAGAAATGTAAGCAGTACAGCGATGAAAAAAGCCTGAGCGGTACACGACATGAACATAGGCAAAATCATAGGTACATGCTCATCAGCTTTGGTATCAGCTGGCTGATGGCCCTTTTCATCTTTGTGTTCAGAATTCCATTTGGCAGCATAAGCAGTAATATACTGGTAGCTATGCCTAGTATGGCGGCATCTGCTGTGACTGCTGTGATCGTTCAGAAGGGAATGTACCGTCAGTCGCTCCGGTTGTATGGTCTTAGCATTACAGGCATTCCTACGCGCAGGCTGCTTTTGCATAGAAGTGATGGGTGGAATGTTGTAACTTATGGTTCTCTGGACTGCTTAAGTTGAAGTAAGAGAGGGTTTTTACAGAGATACAGGGCTTCAAGCATATCTTAACAAGATGAAGAAACTGTTTAAACAGATTCAAGTTGAGTATTTGACTACCCAAAAAAGGTCTTTAGCAATTCCTTTTCTTATATTAAAAAACTTGGGTAGGATAGCCCAGATTTAGTGTATAAGCTTCACCCCAAAAGTAGCAGTCATTTATGATCAGGCGTTTAAAGTTTGTAATTCTACTCTTTGCACTCTCCTTTGCGCATCAGTGCCTGGCCCAAACCAATGCCCGGGTGGATACCACCATGGCCAGGCAGTACTATGATAAAGCTACCGCATTTGCCGAGGCTCAACAGTATGACAGTGCGCTGATATATTTTGACCTGGCAGCAAAGATTTATCAAAAAGAGCCTGACCAGGAGCAATATATTGATTGCATGACCCAGAAAGGTTCAGTGTTTAATAACCTGGGCCAGTACGATAAGGCGCGACAGCTACTTAACAAAACTCTTGCTTTGAGTTTAAAAGTTTTGGGACCAAACCATTTGCAAACTGCCGATACTTATGATAAACTAGGTTGGAATT
>CAZFFW010000321.1:0-5314 GCA_964518125.1 uncultured Porifericola sp. | reverse complement strand
AAGCCCTTTTGTTTCACTTCATATAGATAACCCACACTGCTCCGGCAGTCGGGGGCGCCTAGCCTGGTCGCCAGAGGCGCGCGTGTGAAATTTAGCAGTGGATGCGCCACGCAGGCTGCGCCACCTAGGCTATCATCAGGGTGAGAAGCCAGGGAGGGAGACAAGGCTTGTTTGAGAGGAGTACCGCTATAGCATTTTTTGCTGTATATTCAATAGCTTAAAACGCCTTGCGATGAAACTCATTACTACTGACCCTGAAATCCTGAGTGGGACGCCTGTCTTTACCGGCACAAGAGTTCCTGTGCAATCACTTTTTGACTGGCTGGAGACAGAATCCCTGGACGAATTCCTGGAAAACTTTCCTTCTGTCCGCCGTGAACATGCGCTTGCCGTGCTGCACAAAGCTGAAAAATTGATCCTGGAAGATGAAAATCCTTCCCATTGAAATATGAATGCCTGCTCCCCTGGCTGAAGTCTACGCGACCCGGTCTGTGACTTCAGCCTGTTGATAGAGGAAAGTCTGTGACTTTCTTATTACTCAAGGCAAGTTAAAAACCTGCTTTTATGATAGGGCGAACATCCTTGGCCCGGCCAATGGAGAATTTCCCTGCCAGGGCTTGGCAGACGTTGGGAGATTGGCTACTTTGAGAAAGTAAAAAAAGGAAACCATGAAGTTAAAAGTAATTATTCATCAGGCTGAAGAAGGAGGCTACTGGGCAGAAGTCCCCGCCATTCCAGGCTGCGTATCGCAGGGAGAGAGCCGTGAGGAATTGATGGCCAATATTCAGGAAGCCATAGAGGGTTGTTTGTCAGTAGACATAGAAAGCAATGAACTGGAAGAAGGCAGCGAAGTGATTGAACTGGCTCTATGAAGCAGTTGACAGGCAAACACTTCATCAAGGTGCTGGAAAGGAATGGCTGGCAACTCAAGAGGATCAACGGTAGCCATCATATTTTCCTGAAACCAGGGCGAGTTGAGCGTATTTCAGTGCCTGTTCATGGTAACAAACCCCTGAAAACCGGCTTATTGAAAAACCTTATGAAAATTGCCGGATTGCTTGAGTCAGATCTGTAACAACAAGCCAAACCATGCTCCCCTGGCTGAAGTCTGTGACTTTCTTCTTCCTCATGGCAAGTTAAAAACCTGCTTTTATCCTAGTACCTCAGTCGGGCCACGCTGGCTGCAAACTGAGGCCAGACAGCGCAGCGGCGGATTGCCGCTACACCATAGCGCGAGCGTGTTAAAGCGATGCCCCCGGCCTGAGAAAGCTTAGGGCAGGACAAATACAAGCGCAGTGCATACCTTTTTCTAAGGTATACTTGACTACTTACCTAAGGCTATATCAAGGCTAAACATACCATGACTACAACATTTCGCAGGCTGCGAAATGAAATTACGGAGGCTGCGAAACCATATTTCGCAGTGTGCGAAATGCTTATTCGGAAGCTGCGGATGGCTGGCAGTACAGCGGCTCGCTGTAGGTATCCTGGCGTAGCTCGGTGCTGTTGCCTACCCGGCAGCGTAGCTGTAGCGCGTAGGTAGCGGCAGGAAGATCAGCGGGCAGCAGGAACACCAGCTGGCTGGGCGTATTGGTGACCAGCTGTTGAATCTTCTGCTCCTGCCGCTGCTCATTTCTCAGGTATATTCCTTCATCTTCTGCCTCTGGGTTAACTTTGAGGCGGTGGCCGCTCAGGCTCAGCAGCATAGCGGGCCGGATCTGGTGTTTCGCCTGTTGCGGCTCAAAGTGAGCCAGTCCTGTGATACAGGGATGGGGGGCTGAAGGCTCTATGCGGTAAGCGGTTTCTCCTTTCAGCAGCTTACGCAGCCGCTTACCGGGCGTGATGTTGAGCCGCAGTTTGTGCCGCCTGGGGTGGAAACGGTCTTTTTCATTCCTGAACTTACCCTTTATGCTGACGTCCAGCTTCATCAGGGAGGTATGTACGCTGTAGCCCTGCCGGAGCAGGTACTCCAGTGCCAGGCTGTATTCTTCCAGCACCGCCTCTACCTCCGAGCGGCTCAGTCCATTACTGCGCCGCAGCACCATTTCCAGCACATCTTCATCACCCAGGCAGCCTTCGGGTACCACCCGGGCAACCAGTTCTTCACTGTCTTTCTGAAAGGGATTGGTGTAGAGGGCAAAGCGGATCGGCATCTTTTTTTCTTTGAAGATAGCCGGTGAAAGGCTGCCAAACCCATGCTTGTCACAGGATTTATTACTTCGGCACAAAGCGGGTAAAGCTTCGCGAATTCTTTTCTGCCTACATACCCTCCCCTGGCTGAAGCATGTAATTTCAGTCTGTTGCGACAGCAAGGCTTGTAGCTTTAGGGTGCTTCAGGGCAGGTGATGCATCTGCCTTTGAGTGTACACCTCGGCTACAAACTGAAGCCGGAAAGGGCAGGGCAGGATTTAGAATTCTAAACAGGCTTTCGTATCTTTTTGGAAAACAACCAAACCTGATATGATGCGCAAATACCTTCTCCTTTCCATCCTGCCAGCTTTATTTTATTTACCGGCGCAGGCCCAGGATGCAGCAGATCCTGAGTTTCCCGCGCAGCCCTGGCGGATGTACCATATTGACCGGCAATTCTATAACCACAACTCTATCAGTCCCGGAGATGTCAACAAAGATGGTTACGACGACTATGTGGTGATCCACGAAGGGCCGGACAAGGTGACCATCGTGCTGCATCCCGGGAACCTGGAGGATATCTACGGCGAATGGCAGAAGGTAGTAATCTCTGAAGGCAACAATGTGGAGTATGCCTACTTTGGCGACCTGGATGGTGACGACAACCTGGACATCGCCTATGCTAACGGAGGCAAGGCCGATCTGAACGTACTTTGGGGACCGGATGCTGCTGAGGCCACTAACCCGGATGCCTGGCAAGAGGGAGGGGCTATTCCTGCTTCACGGGAGCTAAGCCACTACGTCTACCTGGAGACCTATGATGTCAACCAGGATGGTGCGCTGGATATCGTCGCCGGAGGGCGCAGGCATTCTTCCGGCAGGCTCAACGGCCTGGCCTGGTACGAGGCCCCGGCCCAAAAAAAAGACCGGCGTGACCTGACTAAGTGGAAGATGCACGCCATAGACGCCGACCTGGGCAGCGGCCATGGCTTTGTGATTGATGACCTGGACGAAGACGGTGACCCCGATTTTGTGGTAGGCAATGCCGACTGGGACACCCCCGACCATGAAGAGATGATCGTCTGGTACGAGAACCCCGGCCCTTCATCAGGCAGGATTGCTGAGCCCTGGCAGCAGCACCGTATCTTCAAAAGCCAGATGTTCTTCGCCAAGCCGCAGGTAGGTATCGGCGACCTGAACCAGGATGGCAAAAAGGACATCGTAGCCCAGACAGATAACTATATCTTTTACTTCGAACAGCAGAGCGGCCCTACCGACTGGAAAGTCAATAAGATCAACAAGCCGGAAATGACCCGCTGGGTCACCCGCCCTACCAAACTGGCCGATATCAATAATGACGGCAAGCTGGACATCGTAGGCATGACGATCCACAACTATGGCTATACGCCTAAAGATAAGGCTTCAGTCTTCTGGATGGAATACCTGGGCGACAGTCCGGGCACAAACAATTGGGTAACGCACACGATTAAGCAGTCAGACGGTATCTTTTCCGGCAAACGCTTTCAGGGCGAAAAGTGGGACCATATGCGGTTCATTGACCTGGATGAGGATGGCGACCTGGATATCCTGGGCAACTGCGAAGAATACTACGATAATGACCGCAATACCCTGCTGGGCGTAGTATGGTTTGAGAATCCGACGATCAGCCGGGAGCAAAGCCAATGATATCCACATCCTGGGCAGGTGCTGTTTTCCCTGCCCGGGCAGCCAACGCAACAGCTGGAAGTACTTTTGTCACTTCTTGAAAAAGACTCTGGTCTGTGCGCGGGAATTAAATCTGTGGCAGGGAATGCCGACTGAGACCCAGCCGGCCCTAAAGACGCACTGGTGCCAGGTGTTGGAAAAAAACACAAAGCATATTCTGAACCCTGTGGGTTTTCGCTGAAATAGTGCTAAATTTTCGCATGTCTATACTTATAGGATTTTTTCTCTTATCCATCATTTTTTCTTTTCTCTGCTCCATCTGGGAAGCGGTCTTGCTCAGCGTGACTCCCTCCTACACCAAACGTATGGAGCAGGAAGCTCCGGCCACCGGTAAGTTGCTGGCCGCGCTCAAGGATGACATTGACAGGCCGCTTTCGGCCATCCTGACACTCAACACCGTCGCCCATACCGTGGGGGCGATTGGCGTGGGCGCGCAGGCCGGTAAACTTTTTGGTACCCGTGCCTTAAACTTCCTGGGGTTGGAGCTTTCTTATGAGTCCATCATCGCTGCACTCATGACGCTGGCGATCCTCTTTCTCTCGGAGATCATCCCCAAAACGCTGGGGGCCAACAACTGGCAGGCGCTGGCGCCCTTCACCGCCCGTTCGCTTAAAGTCCTGGTAGTAGTGCTGAAGCCTTTCGTCTGGATCAGCAACCGCCTTACCCGCTTGCTGAAAAAGGACAAGGAGAAAAGTGTTTTCGGCCGGCAGGACTTCGCAGCCATGGCGAAGGTGGTCAACGAGAGTGGTGCCATTGAGCGCAGCGACTATACGCTGATCAAGAACCTGCTGCAGTTTGACACCCTCAGCGCCAAAGATGTAATGACACCCCGTACGGTGATGGTCATGGCCGAAGAATCACAGCGGCTGCAGGAATACTACGAGCAGAACCAACCCCTGGTCTTTTCCCGCATCCCCCTCTACCGCAAAGACCGGGATAGCGTAACCGGCATACTGCTGAAAGACGATATGCTGCAGCAGATCATTGAGGGACAGGGTGAAGCCCCTCTTAAGAGTATCCATCGCGAGGCCACCATGATACCTGAAAATATGCCGCTACGGCAGGCCTTTGAACTGCTGCACAAGAACCGTTCGCACCTGGCTATAGTGGTGGACTCCTACGGCGGCACCCTGGGCCTGCTGACGCTGGAAGACATCATTGAGACCCTCTTTGGCCTGGAGATCATGGACGAAACCGATACCGTTTCTGACCTGCAGAAGTACGCCCGGCAGAAATGGGAAGCCCGCGCCCGTAAGATGGGACTGATAGAATAGGTGATTTATCAGCTGGCCGGAAAGCCCCTGTCTCAGGCCTGAGCCTTTAGTCTGTGCGACCCAGTCTCTGTGACCCAGTCTCTGCGACCCAGTCTCTGCGACCCAGTCTGTGAATAGAGGAAGCATAAAGAACACAACTCTGGACGAAAGCTTCTATGCTGAACTTCCCCGGTTTATATAGGGTC
>CAZFFW010000320.1:0-5330 GCA_964518125.1 uncultured Porifericola sp. | reverse complement strand
CCCGCTTTACTGGCCTACAGGAGGCTTTCTATCCATGGTACACCCGACCTTACCAGGGTAATTTTTCGTTGTTTTTACGTAATCGTCTGCTCCAGGCTGATACCATCTACCGGCTGTTGACAATACAGATCATGCTACATATCAGTCCGGCAAGGCGATACTGGCTTCTTAGTGGGCTACAGCATGTTGCTACCCAATGAAGCTGTACGTAGGCCACGCGGCTAGTCTGCATAATTTGAAAAATTGCCGCCTAAATTATTGTTCGTGCACGAAATCATGTAGATTATACACCTATGTGAGTTTAGTACAGACCTCCATTCGTTTTATATGAACAAAAATATCGGAGAAGGTAACAGGCTTGGCGTAAAGGAAATAGCCAGGCTTGCCAAAGTTTCCATCGCTACCGTTGACCGGGTTATCCATAACCGCAGTGGTGTTTCGGACAGCACCCGGAAGAAAATCCAGAAGATCATCAAAGATGTAAATTACCAGCCCAATATCCTGGCCAGCCGGCTGGCCTCCCGCAAGGTTTTCAATATTGCCGTCATCATCCCGGCGGTATCGGAAGAGACTGACTACTGGCAGGCGCCGCTGGACGGTATACAGCGGGCGGCGGCCGAGATCAGCGAGTACGGCATCAGGATCAGCTACTACTGCTATGACCTCAACAGCAAGCAGTCTTTCCGCGCAGAAGCCGGTCGTATACTGGAGCATGCCGCAGAGACGGATGCCGTACTGATCGCGCCGGCCTTCAATGCAGAGGCTGTTGCCTTTCTGCACGAATGCCGCGAGCATGACTGGCCCTATGTATTCATCAACTCGGATATCCCTGAGCAGGACAGCCTGTGTTACATAGGCCCCGACCTGAGGCAGAGTGGCTACCTGGCGGCCCACCTGATGCGCTATGCCATGCCAAGCGACGCCCGGCTGCTGGTGGTCAATATTTCCAGGGAAATTGATGATCATCACCACCTCCTGCGAAAAGAAGAAGGTTTTAGAAGTTATTTTGCAACGCAGCAGGCAGCGGATACCATCCTCAAACTGGACATTCACCAGACCGATTACCCTTCGGTCAAAGCCCGCCTGGAAGGTATATTAGACGCATATCCTGATATAAGAGGGGTTTTTACCACCAATTCAAGGGTCTCATCGGTAGCCCGTTTTCTGGAGGGCCGGGGAAAACAGGGGATGCAACTCATTGGCTATGATTTCCTGGGCGAAAATATCGAGCATCTCAAAAGAAATAACATTGACTTTCTGATCTGCCAGAAGCCCGAAGAGCAGGGCTATCGGGGGATCATGGCCCTGTACCGGCACCTGGTGCTTTCAGCTACTGTGGAGAAGACCCATTACATGCCGATTGACATCATCACCCGGGAAAACTACCAGTTCTACAGCAACTAAGTTTCCATGCCACACAGGATACATGTCGTCAGCGCGGTAGCTGACTTTGAACGTGAAAAACTTATACGGCCCTTCGGGCTGAAAGGAGGCGTGATGTCCGAACTCTGGCAGACAGCTGTTTCCCTGAAGTCAGCATCCGAGCATCAGAAGATCGGGCTGTCTACCCAGAGTGTTCTCTACGGGGATGCCGCTATCTTTGCTGCTTACCCGGAAACAGAGGCGAATGCGCTCATGTACCTGCTGACTGCCCGCTGCCTGGAAATCGTCAGGAGTACACCTTTCACCACACCAATAGAGCTGCTGGAAAATGTGCTGCCCGAGGCGACAGCTGCAGCCGCAGCCATATGCCGCAGGCCCGATGTGCATCCTAACTTTGTCCTGAATGCCCTCATCGCTGTAGACCATGCCGCATGGCTGCTGTATGCCGCCGAACACGGGCTGCAGCATTTTGAAGAAATGATTCCCCCGCCTTATCGGTCGGTATTGGCTTCCCGGCAGCAGCGCCTGGCCATCATGTACCAGGTTGCCTATGGTGTGCCGCCGACCGAGATACAGCAGGCAGTGAAGGAGGGTTATTACATCATCAAGATCAAGCTGGGGCAGGCGGGTAGCGAAGCGGAAATGCTGCAGAAAGACATGCAGCGGCTGAGCGAGATCCACGCAGCCCTGCAGGATATGCGTACTGAGCAGACAGCCGATGGCAAACTACGCTATACCCTGGATGCCAATGGGCGCTACGCTCGTAAAGAAAGCGTGCAGAAACTGATAGCCCATGCTGACCGCATAGGAATGCTCGGGCAGGTACTTTTATTTGAGGAACCGCTGCAGGAACACAACGAGGCCTTTGTCGGCGACCTGGGCATCAGGATCGCTGCCGACGAGAGCCTGCACAATGAAGCTTATGCCCTCAAAAGACTGGAGCAGGGTTATGGGGCTTTTGTACTGAAAAGCATTGCCAAAACCCTCAGCCTGACCCTCAAACTTGCCAAAATTGCTGCTGAGCGAGCGTTGCCCTGCCTCTGTGCAGACCTGACAGTCAATCCGATACTGCTGAGCTGGCACCAGAACCTGGCGGCCCGTCTGCCCGCTGTGCCAGGTATGGAAGCTACCGGCCTCATAGAAACCAACGGCAGGGAAAACTACCGTAACTGGCAGCAGATGCTGGCTTTTCACCCTTATGGGGGAGCTTCCTGGCTGAAACCGCAGCAGGGTTCATTCATACTGGACGAATCCTTCTACCGCCACAGCGGAGGTATTTTTGCAGCATCCCCTCATTATGAAAAACTGCTCACACCTACCTACGAATAGTGGCCGATAAGCTCAATGTTGCCGTCGGTAGTCATCAAAAAATCAATGAATTGTTTTCTTTCACCAATATTATTTATAGCTTCGGGTACGTACACGGAAAACTGCTCTTTATCTACAAAAGAACTTAATTTCTGTAAGGCGTATCGTCAAAGGCTCGGCCATGCCGAATGCCTGCTGATGCTGCAGTAAACTTTATGATGAGCTACTACTATACAACAACCTACACTCATCAAAGTCCGGGCGCACTATGAGGAAGCTATTCCGATACATAGGCCCCGGGCTTATTACTGCGGCCCTCGTCTTTGGCCCCGGCAGCCTCACCATTACCTCCAAACTGGGTTCAGTCTACGCCTACCAGCACATTTGGGTGATCCTGCTGGCTATCCTGTTTATGCTCAGTTTTACCGAGATGGGAGCGCGAATCGGTATCGCTACCAACGATACGCTGCTATGCAGCATACAGCAGAAGTGGGGTAAAGTAGCCTCAGTCATGTTAGGATTTGGCATTTTTGCCATTACCGCCTCTTTCCAGGCGGGCAACACCATCGGAGCCAGCCTGGCCTTTGCGGAGCTTTTTCATACCGATACCAGTGCCTGGATCGTTGCTTTTACCTTAGGCGGTATCAGCCTGCTTTTTTTTCGCTCATTCTACAAAGTCCTGGAAAAAGTCATGATCAGCCTGGTGGCCGTCATGCTGCTTTCTTTCCTAATCACATTACTGCTGGCCCGGCCTGATCTATCCACATTATTTACCGGCTTGATTCCCTCACTTCCTGAAGGCTCCGAGGTCTTAAGCATCGCCCTGATTGCCTCCAGCTTTTCGGCAGTAGGGGCTTTTTACCAGGGCTACCTGGTCAGGGAAAAGGGCTGGAAAAGAACAGAAGCCAGGCAGGGCAGAAGAGAAGCCATGGCCGGGGTGCTGGTACTGGGTATGATCTCACTTTTTATCCTCATCAATGCGGCCTCCATACTCTATCCCCAGGGCATACAGGTAAATTCCGCCACGGATATGGGCCTGGCCCTGGAGCCTCTGTACGGAAATACCGCCACCGTTATTTTCATGCTGGGGCTGTTCGGGGCCTCTTTCTCTTCTTTGATTGGTAATGCGACCATCGGCGGCTCCCTGCTGGCCGATGCGCTGTCTTTGGGCAATTCGTTAAGCTCCACAAAAGTAAGGGGCATGATCATGCTGGTGATGCTCATCGGTGCAGCTATCGCCCTGCGGTTTGGTAGGCTGCCGCTGGAACTGATCGTGTTTGCCCAGGCCATCACGGTAATCATTGCCCCCCTGGTAGGCCTGTCCATCCTGGTCTTAGCCAATGACAGGAAGAGAATGGGTGATCTGAAAAATACCCTTACACAAAATATTTTTGGTATCATGGGGCTGCTACTGCTGTTGGGCCTGTCGGCCAGCCAGTTGTACCTGCAATTTATTCGTTAACATATGACTGACCTGAAGAAACTGGAAGAAGAAATCCTGGCTCCCAGCCCGGCCCTCATCAGGGATATGCAGCGCCTGGACGGTGATCTGCTCATACTCGGAGTTGGAGGTAAAATGGGACCCTCACTGGCATTACTGGCTAAAAAAGCCCTGCAGCAAGCCGGTAAAGACAATGCGGTGATTGGTGTATCCCGCTTCTCAGATGCCTCTCTGGTAGAGGAACTGGAAGCACAGGAAGTGCAGACGATCAAGGCCGATCTGCTGGATGAAAAACAGCTCTCAGCCCTGCCCGAAGCGAAGAACGTGCTCTTTATGGCGGGAACGAAGTTTGGCACTACCGGCAGAGAGTCTTTCACCTGGGCCATGAATGCATACCTGCCGGGAAGAGTGGCCGAGAAGTTCAGAAATTCCCGCATCGTGGCCTTTTCTACCGGCAATGTCTATCCCTATGTACCGGTCTTTTCCGGTGGAGCAACGGAAGAAACAGTTCCTGGTCCTGTCGGCGAGTATGCCCAGTCCTGCCTGGGAAGGGAACGTATGTTTGAGCACTTTTCGCACAAATACCAGACACCCTGCCTGATCTATCGCCTCAACTATGCGGTGGATTTTCGCTACGGCGTACTGCTGGAAATTGGCAGGAGTGTGCTGGAAGAAAGAGAGATTGACCTAAGCTCCGGTCATGTCAATGTGATCTGGCAGGGCGATGCCAATGAGTATGCGCTGCGCTGCCTGCACCTGTGCGAGAGCCCAGCCCGCAAGCTCAACATCACCGGGCCGGAGACAGTATCAGTGCGCTGGGCAGCGCAGGAGTTCGGAAGGCTGTTTGACAAAGAACCAAACTTTATCGGGGAAGAGCAGCCAACGGCTTTGCTCAACAATGCTACGCTGGCCCATCAGCTGATGGGCTATCCTAAAGTGAGCCTGCGGGAGATGATCCGCCTGCTGTCGGTCTGGCTGGGCAGCGGTGGAGAAACGATCAACAAGCCAACCCATTTTCAGGAAAGGAAAGGAACCTACTAAATGAACAACTTACCACAACCTATCAAAGCATTACTGCAGCAGGGAACTGTCATTCCGGCACATCCGCTGGCCCTCAATGCTGAGCGAAAGCTGGATGAAAGGCGGCAGCGGGCACTTACCCGCTACTACCTGGACAGCGGCGCCGGGGGCATAGCCG
>CAZFFW010000319.1:0-5395 GCA_964518125.1 uncultured Porifericola sp. | reverse complement strand
CACAGTGGGCACCAGCTGGCACTGCTGGGAGGTTCCTACGGACGGCTACAGGCCGAGGCAACGAGCGGTGGCAGTCGCGAAAATATCGCTTACTTTGCCAGTGTCAACCACTTCCGGGAAGAAGGCTGGCGTGACTTTTCCGCTTCCGAAGCCAGTCAGGCATTCTTCAAGGGTAGCTGGGCCAAAGGTAGTTCCACCCTGGACTTCAGCAGCACGCTGGGCAGTAGTAACCTCCGGGGAAATGGTGCTACTCCTGTAGAACTGCTGGAACAAAGCCGTGAGGCCGTTTTTACGCATCCCGATAACACCCGTAACCGGCAGGCAATGTTCATCCTGCAGGGTTCCCACAGCCTGAGCAACCAGCTGCAGCTCAATGCTAACGCCTACTTCCGGCTCAAAGAAACCCGTACATTCAATGGAGATGATACCCCCTATGAGGCAGAAGAAGATGGCTTTCTCTACCTGGAAAGCGGACTGGAAGAGGATGAAGATGAAGAAGATGCTGAAGAGGAAGTGGAAGATGGCGAACCGGTAATTGACCAGTTCGGCAATCCGGTAGCGGCCACCGAAGCCGTTGCTTCCGCTACCAACAACACCTCACGTACCCTGGAACGTACCTACGGAGCTTCAGTACAGATGACTTATAACAAGCCGGTTAAAGGCAAAAAAAGCCATTTCGTGGCGGGTGTCAGCTTTGACGGAGGGATAGCCTCGTTCAACTCCCGTACCGAACTGGCGCGCCTGACGGAAGAGAGAGGAACCGTAGGCAGCGGAGTGATTGACGGCAACAGCTTTACAGAGGTGGATGTGGTGACGGAACATGCCAGCGTCTACTTTTCGGAGTACTACTACCCTACAGACCGGCTGGGGCTTTCGCTCTCGGGCCGGTTTCACCGTTCCCGCATACAGCTGAGGGATCAGATAGGCACTGCGCTGAACGGTGACCACCACTACAACCGCTTCAACCCGGCTGCCGGGCTTACTTATAAGCTGAAAAATATCAGCCTGTACGGGAGCTATAACATCTCGGCCCGCACCCCTACGCCGGTAGAGTTTACCTGTGCCGATCCCGACGCCCCCTGCCGCCTGCCCAATGCTTTCCTGGCCGACCCTCCACTGGACCTGGTGATCGCCCATACCCTGGAAAGCGGCATCAGGGGTAGCCTGGCAGCAGGTATACAGTGGAATATCGGCGCCTTTCTGACCAATGTCCGCAATGACATATACTTCATCAGTGCCGGTCCGTTTCGTAACAGCGGCTATTTTACCAATATCGGGGATACCCGCCGGCAGGGTGTTGAGCTAAGCCTGAGCCGCAGTGTGGGTCGGCTGACCGGCTATGCCCATTATACTTATCTGCGTGCTACTTTTGAAGAAGATTTTGCGGTCAACAGCCCTTTTCATCCGGAGGGACAGGCAGGAGAAATCATGGTAAACAAAGGTAACCGCATCCCACTGATACCGGAGCATATTGCCAAGATGGGGATCAACTATGCCATTACACCTAAGATCAGTTTTGGTAGCGACCTGATGTACAACAGCCGCTTTTATATCCGTGGGGATGAGTCTAACCAGCTGAGTCCGGTAGATGGATATACTTTGCTGAGCCTGGGAGCCAGCTATCAGCCAACCAGTTTTTTGCATGTGTTCGTAAGAGCCAGCAATGTGCTCAACACGAAATTTGCCACTTTCGGCCTGCTTGGAGAACCGGACGAAATAGAACAGTTCGCGGATTTTGAAAACCCGCTTTTTCTCACCCCCGGAGCCCCTGCCTTGGTGCAGGCAGGTCTGGAAATCACCTTTTAACCACTAATACCTTATTCTATCATGAACACCACAGTCTTATTGATCATTGTTGCACTGGTGATGCTGCTGGTACTGGCGGCGCTGGGGGCGATCGTATATGTACTACTTAAAATGCAGCAGACAGATCAGCCCGGGGAAAAAAGAGCAAAAGAGCCCGCTTCTGTCAGTTGGTCGCCTAAGCTCCGGTATGTGGCAGCGGCAGTGCTGCTGCTGGGCCTGGGCTATTTCGCTTATCTGTTTATACCGGTCGGCAGCGAGGCGGAAGAAGCACCGGATGGCGAGGGCGTAAGCGTACAGTTTGCCAGCCTGGTGGAGCCCGCTCCGGAAATGCCTGAAGTAGCCCTATTGACCGAGGAAGCCGCATTAGAGGCTGGCAGGGCAGTATTTGAAAAATACTGTGTGGCCTGTCACGGACAGAACGGAGAAGGGCTGGTAGGCCCCAACCTGACCGACGACTTCTGGATACACGGGCCTGAACTCGGGAATATTTACCATATCGTGGAAAACGGTGTGCCAGAGAAAGGGATGGCTCCCTGGGGAAATCAGTTAAGCCCGGAAGAAATGCAGCAGGTCAGCAGTTTTGTGGTCAGCCTGAAAGGCAGCAAACCTGAAAACGCCAAGGCTCCCCAGGGAAAAGTCTATCGTGCACCGGCCAACGAGTGGCTCTTCGCCAGTAATGAGGATTCCGGTGAACTGAGCATACTGTCAGCCGACGGGCATGAGGTACTGGCTACTATCCCGGTAGGCCGCCGGCCCAGAGGCATACGGGTAAGCCCGGATGGCAGCAAAGTATATGTGGCGCTGAGCGGCTCACCCAAATGCCCGCCCAGCATGCCGGATGAGGAGTGCGAAAAGCAGCAGGCAGATAAAAGCCAGGATGGTATCGCCGAGGTGGACATCGCCAGCCGTAAGCTGCTGCGCGTACTACCCGGAGGTTCTGACCCTGAGCAGTTTGACATCAGCCCGGATGGTACGCGCCTGTATGTCTCCAATGAAGATGCCGATATGGCTACTATCGTGGATATTCCCTCAGGAGAGGTGGTCAGATCGGTGGAGGTAGGCAGAGAGCCGGAAGGGGTAAAGATCAGTCCTGATGGCAGTGTGTTTTATGTCACCGGGGAAACGGACCATAACATTACCGTAGTGGATGCCGAAAGCGGGGAGGTCAAAGCTGATATCAGCGTAGGCAAACGGCCTCGCGATGTGATCTTCAATGAAGAGGGCAACTATGCCTTTGTGTCGGGAGAGACTGACGGCACGATCTCAGTCATTGATGTAGCCAAAAACGAACGCATCTCTATCATTCCTCTGCCCGAAGGTTCCCGGCCGATGGGCCAGGTGCTTTCGCGTGATAACCGCAAGCTGTATGTTGCCAACGGCAGGGCCAAAACAGTACTGGAGATTGACCTGTCTACCCAGCAGGTGACACGCTCGGTAGAGGTGGGTGTACGCCCCTGGGGTATTACGCTATCAACCGACGGGCAGCGGATCTATACCGCCAATGGCCCTTCTGACGATATTACCGTAGTGGATACCCGTAGCTTTGAGGTGGTAGAAAAAATTCCGGCAGGCGCTTCACCCTGGGGTATCGTGGTAGGCCCCAACCCGGAAAGCGGTAGTGCTGCTGTTGCTTCTGCTGAACCGCTGACCCTGGATATTGAGGCACTGGTAGCGGGCGGAGATGTGAAGAAAGGTGCTCAGATGTTCAATGCTATTTATGGCTGTGCCCACTGCCACGGCACTAATGCCAAAGGCCATACGGATAACCGTAACCTGCGCAACCTGGTAAAACGCTATGGCAATGATGCCGAAACGGTGTTTAATACCGTGATGAAGGATGGCCGCGACGGAACGGCCATGCCCCCCTGGGATTTTCTCAATGATAAGCAGACCGGCTCTATCAAGGCCTTCATTTTTTCGCTGCAGGAAGGTTACCAGTAAAATATATATGCCTGAAGTCCTCCTGGCCGACACCCGGCCGGGAGGCTTACTTCAGGTTAGGTAACCAGATGTCGAAATGGCTGCCTTCTCCGAGTTTTGAAGTAATTTCAATTTTCCCTCCCAACTTTTGAACGGCTTCCCTGACGATATAAAGCCCCAGCCCCGAGCCGCTGGCTTTATTGGTAGCCCGGAAAAACATATTGAATATCTTGTCGAGGTACTCCTGCTTGATGCCTATCCCGTTATCTTCTACGGTAATGGCTACTCCTCCATCCTTTTTCTGCATGACAATTCGCAGAAAGGGGTGTTCCTGTCGGGGGTTAAAATACTTTACGGCATTGGAAAGCAGGTTGTTAAAAATGATTTTGATCCGGTTGCTATCAGAATAAAAGTCCAGGTCTTCAGGGATGCTGGTGGTCAGCTTCAGGCGGTTGGCATTTTCCATATAAGTCAGGCTGTCGGCAATTTCCCAGATCAGCACGTTGAAGTCTATGGGTTTCCGCTGCACCTCTACCCTGGTGTTTTTTGAGTAGTCGTTGATTTCCTGTATGGTTTCGTCCAGCTTATGGATACTTTTTTCTATCAGGCCGATGAAGCGGTTACGCTCGTCTTCTGACGGCACTTCCCGCAGAATCTGTACGATTCCCATCACTGAGGTGAGTGGTGCTCTCAGGTTATGAGAAGTGCTGTAGACAAAATGATCCAGTTCGGTATTGGCTTTTTTCAGCGCTTCATTCTGCTCCAGCAGGCGTTCTTCGTTCTCTTTCAGCTTGGTAATATCCCAGTTGATACCGATCATCCGGACAGGACGCTGCTGCTCGTCGGTGATCACGCGGGCCGAAACCTTGAGGTGCCTTACCTGCTGGTCATTGGCACGTATGACCCTGTACACCACATCATAGTCCTCCAGCGTTTTCAGCGAATGATTGAACTGCTCTTCGGCTGCCTCAATATCATCAGCATGGACCCTTTCGCGCCAGGCTTCATACCTGCCGCTGAATTTTTCCGGCTCCACCCCAAACAGCTCGCAGGTATGTTCATCCCAGATAAGCTGTCCGCTTGCCAGGTCAATATCCCACACCCCGATCTGCGCGGACTCGGTGGCCAGTTTTAGTCGCTCAGTATACTCTCGGAGGGCCTGCTGGCTTTGGCGGATGTTGGTTATGTCCAGGTTGGTCCCAACCAGGTAAACAGGTCTGTGCTGGTTATTTTTAATAGTCCGGGCTGAAGCACTGATAAAACGGATATCTCCATTTGGTCTGATTACCCGGAATTCTACATCCTGTACTTCTTTTCCCTGGGCAGCATCCTTGAGCCGCGCTTCTGCCTGCTCTATATCATCGGGATGTATCATAGACCTTAGTAAGCCGGGGTTTTCCTCCAGCTCAGTGCTGCTGATACCATACAAATTGGTAATTTCTTCATTCCATTGTAATTGCTGCGTTTCCAGATCCATTTCCCAGATACCCATTTCTGCCGTTTTCACAGCCAGGGTCAGGCGTTCGGTGTAGGTACGTATGGCTTCCTCGTTGCGCTTAATGCTGGTGACATCCAGGTTGACTCCCAGCAGGCGCACTATTTTGCCTTCATCATTAAAGATCGGCTGGGCGGATGCGCTGATATGGCGTAATTCTCCATCCGGGCGCAG
>CAZFFW010000318.1:0-5430 GCA_964518125.1 uncultured Porifericola sp. | reverse complement strand
GATAAATTAGTTGACAAGGAGTTTCAACTTACTTACAACCTACTATTAGCATTTACATTAATTGTTCGGGCCCGGACCTCGTCATTTTGCATGTATGGCTCGCATAGCGGCCGGGGGCGATAAACAAAAATCGCTATGCGCCACCGTTTAGTAGCTAAGTGGTGTTCAATGATCGTTTTTCATCATTCCCAAGCCGCTAAGGGGTAATAAAACAGTAAGTTTTGACAGTACTTAGCTGTTGGGCAGTAAGGAAAGCGTATGTTTTGACATGGATTTGTTGGTAAGGAGTAATAAAAAATTGTTTTTCGTCACCACTTTGCTGGTACTGACCGCAATACAAGTGAAGCCGATACGCCCCTGACTGCCTGTAAAGCAGTTGAACAGATCGCTGAGCAGTGAAAATGAATTAGTGGTGCGTTACTGGTAAATTGCATCAGCGGGAAGTGCAGGCTGACGAAGATTTTTTTAGCGTTAGAGGGTCGTTATGAGGATACGGAATCATTGCCTATCTTAAACGGAAATAGTATACAGCAGCCTGTGCTATCCTGCGGGTTTCTCCTTTTCTACCCATGGCGCGCAGCTCCATACTACCTGAAAAGTTGAAATGTCAGGTAGAGAGCGTAGTAGCCATGCAGGCAAAACAGAAATCATGATGCGTAAGCGAACCATACCAGGCGATTTGCAGACTTTTGTGTCCCCTTATGCCGGGCATATACAGGAGCTTTGCTTTGTATTGAGAGATTTTGTGCTCAATGCCGTACCCGGAGCCAATGAACTTATTTATGACAGCTACAATGCGGTTTCCCTGGCCTTCTCAAAGTCGGATAAGCTCGGAGATGCATTCTGCCACATTGCTTTGTACAAAAATCACGTAAACTTTGGGTTTAATCGTGGCACGGAAATCACAGATCAGGAAGGGCTATTGAGTGGGACAGGTAGCCTAGTCCGGCACATCAGCCTGAAGCGACAGGAAGATTTTCCGGCGGAAGCCATGGCTGCCATGTTGCAGGAAGCAGTGGCAAACTCGGTAAAACGGAATCCAGCTTTAGCCCATCCTGAGATAGAGGGGCAGTCGTTTACCATGCCTACTTCGGGTAAAAAGAAAAGGCCCACATGATGGGCGTCAAGTTCTGCGAAATTTATACATGCACATAAGCCGGCCATCAGGCGGCGGCTTTGCGGCAGAGGGAGATTGGGGGAATACTGCCTTTCATTTGGACCAAAATCACCAAAAAAGGCCCGGGTATGAGCCGGACCTTTTGGTGCTATCTGCTGAAACATCTAAGCTATCACTACAGGTGGTTTGCCTGTGTTTCAGCGTGTCTTTGTTCGTAAAACTGGCGCTCATCAAAGCTTTCGTGCTCGTAGAACTTGTCGTCCAGTACCTGACGGGCTTTGCGGAGCTGTGTTTTCAGCATCTCTATCTCCGAGCGCAGGATATCCCGTTCAGCCCGGGCTATGTCGCGTTCGTTGCGCATTTTGATCAGCGGTTCCTCATCCCCTTCATGATGTTCCTTGCGGGGCGTATCCCGGCGCAGCGCATCTCTCAGCAGGTGCTCGTAATGCCGGGTGATGGGCTCGCCACCGTAAACAGGATAGAAGTTAACCTGTCGGCTGTCCAGCGTGTCTACCAGCACCTCGTCGCTATCCCTAAGGATGCGGGCTTTGCCTATCGGCAGGAGGATATAGCGGTCCTCTTTGCTGTTGTGCAGACTAGGCTCCAGCATCACTTCCAGGTAGCGCACCCTGTGCATTTCCGGGTCCAGTATCAGGTCGGTGATGCGGCCCAGCCGCTGCTGGTCAGCGCCGGTCACATGCCAGCCTCTTACATCCGGCTCACTCTTGGCGATACGGTACTCCTTGGTCTGACTGAGTTTTTTCAAATGATTATTATCTTCCATGTTCGTAAAATTTAAGGTAAAAAAAGTGAATGGCTTACGCCCTGGTAAATTGCTCCAGGGAAGCTTCCGGATACTTGATGGCATCCGGCCATACCATATTGATTTCCTGCTGCTCAATGATCAGTTCAGGGTTGCTCTGGTCTAAAAACCACCAGACCAACAGGCCCACTACCAGCAGGATAATTAGTATCCAGGGCCATATGGGTTTTCTGGATTTTTTTTCTACATGTAACTCTGCCATAATGATTGAAATTAAGTAGTTAAAAAAATTGAATACGATTGATAAGCCCACCGTAAGCATACGTCACCAAATGGGCCAGGCTTCAGAATCGCTTTCCTGTTTTCAGCACTGATGACATAGTCTGACTGCGCAGCTTCTGATAAGAGACAGAAGATGAATTGTTTATATTCTACTTCCTCTGATCAGACGAAACAGTACTGCCACAACTGCAATGACCAGCAGGATATGTATCAGGCTTCCCAGGTTAAAAATAAAGAAGCCCAGGAGCCAGCCGATCAGTAAAATGATTGCGATGATATACAATAGACCACTCATAACGATTAAGTTTTAGTTCAAAAAATTAGATACTGTATGTACTTTAATCATACAGCTTTGTCTGCACCCACCTGATCAGTGGGTGTTGAAAGGTTTGTACTTAGCCTTCACCACCTGAAATGCACCATAGCCTGCCAGCCCGATGGCGATGATTCCCATAAGCCAGGGGCCGCCGGTAGCGCTGAGAAAGCTAAATGCCTCCCCGGTACCTCCTGCCTGAGAGGCATTAGAAGATAAAGCTGCCTGGAGCAGAAAATATCCTACGATACAGAATACCACTCCCCTGGCGATATAGCCCAGTTTGCCCAGTTTCATATAAGTACTTTTGATTTCTTTTTTGACATGGCCGTCACGTACTTCCTGTCCAAACTTGTTGGTGTACCCTTTATAAATCTGGTAAACACCTTTGGCAATAGCGGCCAGCGCCAGTATCCCTACCAGCCACTCACCTGCCGGCTGTTGCAGCAACTTGGCAATAACAGTCTTCTGGCTACTACCACCTGAGCCTGCACCTACGATCATTTTGATAGCAGAATAGGAAAAGAAAGCGTAAATAAGTCCACTGGCGATATAACCAGCCCTTATGAGCATCCCTTTGGTATCATTTCCTTTGTTCTCTGCGTCTTTGATCGCCTGAATAAAGCGCCAGACAGCATATCCCAGGAAGCCCAGGGCCACCAGGCCGAGCAGTATCTTACCAAAAGGTTGCTGTAGAATAACCTGGAATATTCCTTTGGTACCGGTAGTTTGTCCTCCAGCCCCAAAAGCAGCCATTGCGGCAAGTATGCCAATCAATATGTAAATGGCTCCCTTGGCAGCATAGCCAAACCTGGCAAAATTCTCTACCCATTTGTCCGTTTCGGGTAGGCTGTTCATTGCTTTGTTACCAGCTGCCCTGGCAGCATAAGTTGGATTGTTCATGACATTAAAGTTTAAAAAGTTGATAATAAAAAGGTATCTGCGGGCCTTGCGACGGGCTGATACTAAAAATACTCCCCGGTGCTCTCCAGACTCTCTAATGCTTTGATGGATTCCAGGATCTCCTCCCGGTGTTCTTCCAGCAGCATTTCGGTAGAGTCATCCAGCTTATTGCTCTTCAGGGCTTTGTGATAATCCTTGAGCGAGGCTTCCTCTCCTTTGATACACTCTCTGATGATGTCTTTTTCATCAATGAAAGAGATGATCGCTTTGAAGTTGATCCATGCCAGCTGCAGGTTGATCAGAGAACTTCCTTCCGAAACGGGTTTCCCACCCATGTCAATGATTTCTTCGGCCAGATCAATGGCAAAGCCTTGTCTGATTTCTGCATTTTGCAAAATCAGCGCTTTCAGGTGGCTTTCACTGATGTCTTCGGCAATGCTACGATAGCCCAGTTCAGCATCATAGTTCTTTTCCAGCAAATCATTGAGGATATAAATGGCTCTCTTATTCGTTTCCATAAAAAAAATATTAGTTGAAAAAATTGTGTATGTGTAATTCTGTGACAACTATTTCCATTTTAGTGCCAGCAGCGTAAAATAGTGGTAAAATGCTGGTTTACAGCAAATTATGCTCTTTGTCTTCTGAATGATTCCGGGAATATTGGGAACTTTCCTCTATGAAATCTACTCGTATTGGGGGCAATTTCTACATACTATTGGCTTTTAATAGATTGATAAATCGCCTTTTCTATACTGGATATCGCCGCTGCAGGCGTAAGGGGGTAGCTGACAGTAAAGTTACGCCAGTATGCGAACTTGAGCATATCGTATGCTTAGGGGGATTGGGGAATCATCAGGCAGGTAGATGCATACCCGGCTAGGGGGCATAGCGGCAACGAATGAAAAGGAAAAGCTTACTTTCTCAGGGCAATATGAATCCCTGATGGGTATTGCTGCCGGATGTAGTCTGTCAATGCAAAGATAAAGTAGGCAATACCCGACATCTCCAGTATTTCTTCCAGGTGGGCGCTCAATGCATAGGTGAAATTCTGTACACCAATAGTAGCCGTCAGGTGGGCCCCCAACATTTCAATTCCCAGCGCCCCACCCACATAAAGGAACCCTGCCAACATAAACCTGTTGCGGGTTTGTGCTGGCAGACTGATCAGGAATCTGATAAAAAAAAGGCCCAGCAATAATACCAAAGCCCCGGCCGGCACCACCCATGTGAAATAGAGCCAACTGTTGGTAGCAGGGATATATTCCTTCAGGGGGTCGCTTGTCAGCTCATGCAGTGCGATGTATTCTTCCAGGGAGAGGAGTACAAACAGTATCGCCAGCAGGCCCCAGTATTTCTTGTTGCTTTGCCCGGTATTCCATTTAAGGACTAAAATATATAGCAGCAGCATGGAGGCACTCAGCAACATCACCGATGAGAAGTAGGTGGGTATGTTCATTTCCCTGTCAAGAGAAAAAATCCTGAGCAGTATATTCACCACATTGGTTCTCTCCAGTGGTATTTCATAGCGGACATAGGATGCTGACAGACTGATGGCCGAAAGTAGCAGAACAGACCCTATCAGGAAGCGGAAAATCCGGGTGGGGCGCAATGAAATTTGAGTGGAGGCTTTTGAAGCAGACGGCTTCTGTTCATCGGTAACTGTTTGAATCATACGTTGAGTGATTGAAAAAAAGCAGCGCCTGATGCCCTGCTAAAAAGGCCCTATGGCCTTAAAAAAATAATAAAAGCTTAACATTAATTTAACCTATTCATCTAGCAGTAGCAATGCTTTGAAGCTTTTTCTGGTGAAATTGGTACTTTATGTAGATGTAAGCGCCAATGATGCGGTTGTAAATACGTGAGGGGTTTTGGTGAAATTAGCGAGACAACCGCTTTGGCAGAAAAACAGAAGGCTTAAGCACTATAAGGAAGCAAACGCAAATCATTCTAACGCTAATAACAAATGAAGCCTTCAGTAGTCCATGCTTAAAGTATTGTCTTCCTTCACCGCCACCACCCGCAGCCGCTTATAGTCGGCGTACCACTTGCCAT
>CAZFFW010000317.1:0-5462 GCA_964518125.1 uncultured Porifericola sp. | reverse complement strand
TATGCCCGGCTTTCCATCCGGACCGACCAACAGAGGGTCAAGGTAAGCTGAAGTATGCACTCCGCTGCTGTAGTGGGCCAGTACCTCCTCCAGGCTGGCAAACCGGCCATCGTGCATATAAGGTGCCGACTGAGGCAGATTACGTAGACTAGGGGTTTTGTAAGCCCCCATATCTGATGAATCAGCGGTGATGCGAAAACGTCCCAGGAACAAACCCTCCTCCCCTGCTGCATAGAGGCTGTCCAGTCCATTGTTGTGGTAGGAATAGTCTGTAAAAAAGTCGCTTTCACCGGGAGTGAAGGCGTGGCAGGCAGCACATTTTTCCTGCGCTAGCTGCATCCCCTGCTTCTCCAGAGGACTTAGCTCGCCTCCCGCTTCTGCCCGAACAAAACGATCATAGCGGCTATCAGCGCTGATCAGGGTACGGAGGTACTGGGCCAGCGCCCTTGCAACAAATGCCACATGAACGGTATCCCTGCCAAAGGCTTCGGCAAATAAAGTAGGGTATACCTGATCTGACTGAAGTTCTTTAACCAGTTCCCGCAGGTTCTGCCCCATTTCATCAGGGTGCGTGAGGGGACCAAAAACCAGCGATTCCATGTTTTTGGCACCTCCATCCCAGAAGTAGCCTTCGTACCATCCCACATTGGTGAGCTGAGGCACATGCCGGTGGAGTTTATTGCCGCTTTCACCACCACTACTCAGTGCCAGCCCATCGGAAAATGCCTTTTCCGGCTGATGACAAGTAGCACAGGAAATGGTATTACTGGCTGAAAGCCTCCGGTCGTAAAATAGTTTTCTGCCCAGCAGCACCCCTGCTTCCGTCATAGGGTTATGTTCGGGCTGCGGCATAGGCCGCGCAAGGTTAGCGGGAACCTGAAGGTCATAGGCAGCCGGAACTGCGGGATGTTCTCTGCTGCAGGCTGAGCCACATAGAAAAATAACAATTATCCAGATGTTACTAATTCTGGTCACCATCCGGTACATAATTATCCACTACTTCAAACATAAGTGGCCACTGCTCGGCAATATCCGCCGCTTTTTCCTCAGGGCTGAGCATAACGCCGGTAAAATCTGTAAAGTTAAGTCCCAGTTCATTCAGGTCTACAACCTCAAAAACCTTATCCGCCTGTACCTCAATATAGGCATCGGCAGTAATGGTTTCACTGACCACCAGCGGTGTGTTAAAGGTACGGGTGATCGTCACAAAGTTGTCGTTGGTACCAACATGCAATACGAAAGGGATAGTGTCCCGCTCAGTGGCATTAAAATATTCACCTTCCCAGTTGATAAACTTGTAGCCGGTATTCCAGCTCCAATCCATCCCAACGCCAATTTCCAGCTCACCTGCCAGAAAATCATCGGTACTACTGTTGGTTTCAGGGTCTACACCCACTGAAAAAGTAATGGCGGTATAGTCGCCTGCCGGCACATCTTCCAGCACGATCGTTTCTCTCATAGCATCAGCGGGTGTACGCTGCCCCATAAAATAATAAGCATCGGGTACGTCATAGATTTCCGCATTGGCCCGGGTAAGCCGGATGTTGCTGATAATGTACTCAAAGCGACTGAAGCGCACTGTTTCTTCCTGGGGCGTAGTGTATTCTTCTCCCAGTACCAGTTGTTCTCCGCTAAACAAGGGATCAAATGTCAGTTCTGCATCTCCCGAACCTACTGGAAAGTCAACTTCGTTAGTTTCCCGGCAGGAAAGACAAGTCAAAAGCAACGAAATCAGAAATATTTTTGTCAAAAAAGTCTGTAAAAGATTCATACACTTGTGTTAAAAAAATGATACTCAGTTTAATTGTCGGACGATGCTATCCCATAGCGTAATCCTGGCTTTAAGTGCCTTCTGAGCTACTTTGTAGCACTGGTTCCACTTTTGCTGATTGTCTCCGCAGAGCATCTCCATCATTTGCATCGCCAAAGGGCCGTGTTCATCTGCGTCCAGCGCAATATGCCGTTGCAGGTAATACATAAAATCGTCCAGTTGGGCTGAGCCCTGCTGATGCAGATCCTGCACAATGGCGGTAAACATAGCAGGAATCAGGTCTTCCCGCCCCCAGGTAAATACGGCGGCTACTTCATGCAACTGATCACGCTCTATGGTGTTAAACGTAAAATCCAGAAAAGCCTGTAAAGCAGCGGGTAAGGATAGTAAAGCAGCACTTTGCCGAACATGCTCTCCCTGACTAATCCGGCGCATAAAACTCCTGATTTTGGCAGTGTCGGCACCGGCCTGTTCCATGGCTTTGAGGTACAATTCAAAATGACTGGCGGGCTGACCAAAGCGATCTATGTCGCTTTCTTCGGCCCACACAATTTCGTTGATCATCCGGGCAGTCGCCGGATGTGCCGCCGGGGTCCAGGGGATGGTAACGCAGGTAAGTCTACGCTGCAGGTATTTTAACAATGACATAAAATCCCATACCGCAAATACATGCTGCTCCATAAATAGCTGCAGATGCTCCGGGCTGCCAATCTTCTGGTAAAGCGGATGGTGGATAAGCTGCTGCCTGAGGGGTTCCAGTCCTTTTTCTATTCTGTCAATATGTGGATTCATACACTCAAATTATACGCTCAACAAATCATCCTGCCTCGTTGAGCCAGGGATGGTTACTCTATTTGCTGTATTGTAAACATATTAGAAGCATAATTGTCAGCTACTTTCTGGGAAAAAGGATCAAACATAACCACCGGGTGTTCTGCAAAGCTTACCAGGTTAGGCGTTCTGAAGAGTTCTGCGATGTTTACCTCAAAGTTTACACTGCTTTGGCCGCCTACCTGAAGCTCCAGTTCTTCCAGGTCTGACTGCCCCAGCGAATAGGTGAGAATGCGGTAGTTCTGGTCTCCGCCAATATGATACACCAGCGGCTCACTTTCAGCACCGGCAGGAAAATAGTTTCCTTCCAGCAAAATGAACTTATAGCCGGTATTCCAGTCCCAGGCCATGTCGTTGCTGGGATCCAGGGCTCCCAGCCGATCAGTAGATGTATTGGTACTGTTATCAACTCCTATGGCAAATTCCAGTTGATTATAGTTTCCAGGCGGTATAGCAGGGAGTGTAATTTCAAAAGTAGTCGCCGACTCAGTACCTACCAGGTGGTAACTTTCGGGCTCTACATATACTTCACCGCTGCGGGTATTTCTCAGGCGGATATTACTGATATAATACCTGAACTTGCTGATGTTGTACTCCTGACCGGCAGCATTGGTATACCTTGCGGTATTGAGCTGCAGGGGAGCATCATCCACCAGATGGGCGAATTTCAGCCGTAGGCTTGCTGCTTCTTCCGGTTCCGGTTCATCCTGGCAGGCGGTGAACAAAATAGAAATTACCAATAGTATGATCAGCTGCTTCATGGTGCAAAGGGGTTGGAAAAACGTTCATCCTCAATAAAAGTACTATCAGTTAGCATATGCAGAAAAGCCAGCAGTGCCTCCTTTTCATCTTCCCTGAGATGCAGCTTAACCGGCTCACCCGCTACCAGGGGTTCATTACTTGCCTGCCGGATCAGCGGGTCCAGTGTCTGGCTCATCTGTATATGTTCGTCATAATGCGCCAGCACTTCTTCCAGCGACTGAAAACGACCGTCGTGCATATATGGCGCCGTCAGGGCGATATTGCGGAGCGAGGGCGCCCGAAATTTACCTCTGTCAAAGGCATTGGCGGTACTCTCAGCCAGCCCTTCCTTCAGGGATTCATCACGATCCAGGCCATTATTATGAAATCCGTTGAAAGCCTCTATCGCCCCTCCGGTAAAAGGCCCCAGGTGACAGTCGCCACAGTTGCCACCCCTGATTCCCTGTGAGGGGTCGGGATGGGTATAAAAAAGATCAATGCCGCGTGCTTCCAGTTCGGTAGGCTCATACTCACCGCGCCAGTAGCGGTCCAGCCGGGAATCATCGCTGATCAGTGTGCGCTGAAACTGGGCGAGAGCCTTCAGCAGATTTTCATCAGTAATGCTATCAGAGCCGAAGGCACGAAAAAAGTGTTCCGGGTAATTGTCAGTAGATTGCAGCCGGACGACAGCTTCATCAACCGAGGTAAGGCCCATCTCCAGCGGATTGGTCAGCGGCATGATGGCCTGCTCTTCAAGGGAAGATGCCGAACCATTCCAGTTTAGTCGGCTCACCCACAGCAGGTTATGCAGCGACATGCTGTTTCGGCGAAAAATAGCTCCTCCTACCCCTGTGGCAAACTGCTGACCATCGCTGAATGCCCGCTCCTGCTGATGACAGGAAGCACAGGAAACAGAATTATCTGCTGAAAGCTGCTTTTCGTAGAATAACATTCTGCCCAGGTCTACCCCTTCCTCTGTGAGGGGATTATCTGCCGAAAGTTGCAAAGAGTCAGGAAAATACCAGGGTGGCTGCAGCGGATAAGGCTGTGGATCATACACAACAGGAGGGTTCTGCACTATTTCATCCTCACAGGAGGAAAAGAAAAGCAGTGCCGATATCCAGCCATATAGCAATATGTAAGCGGTTTTACGCTCCATCAAACTGAGTTAATGTAGCCTCGGCTTCTTTTATGCTGTTGAGCATTGTTTCTTTGACTATGATGATCTTTTCTCTTTCTGCTTCCAGTTCCTGCATGATTTCTTCGTGGCTCATATCTTCAAACTGAAAGTCATTAGAGCGCATCCAGTTCATCATGGCTTCATCGGCTTCTTCCAGGCGTCGGGCAATGGCACGTAGTGAGTCGGCAGGCAGCGGAACTGCCGTTTGGTTTTGTAGGCTGTCGGCCAGATCAGTAGCCCGCCGACGCAGGCGGTAGATCCTATCCATTTCCGGCATCACCTCGTCGTGTATGGCCATAACGGCTTTGAAGAGTGAATCCTGGGCGGCTTCTTCAGGCCCCATGTCAGTGGCGAGGCTATTGTCAGAATTGTCGTTACGCTCGGGACTGGAACAGGCAATTAGGGTAAAAAACAACAATAAGGGAATATATTTCATCAGGCTGATACTTGGTGGTAGTTCAAAGATTAAACGCGATACTATTCTGATATCTTGTACTAAAACGAAAGCGCATAAAAAAAAGGTTTCATTGCTGAAACCTTTTATGAAGAAAACTTCATATGAAGTATTTATGACATTTTCTCCAGTACCTGCATTACTTCACGTACATGGCCTTCTGAGGTCTTGAGCAGTTGCATTTCCTCATCGGTAAGTTCAAGTTCAATGATCTTCTCTATACCATTTTTGCCCAGAATCACAGGAGCGCCAAGGTAGCAGTTGTCTATACCGTATTCTCCCTCAAGCTTAACACAGACAGGGAAAACCCTGCGCTGATCCCTGACAATGGCTTCTACCATCTGGGCAGCTGCCGAACCGGGAGCATACCAGGCAGAGGTACCCATCAGTTTTACGAGTTCTCCACCACCGGATTTGGTTCGCTCTACAATGGCATCCAGCTTGTCTTTTTCAATCAGTTCGGTGACCGGAATACCACCCACCGT
>CAZFFW010000316.1:0-5497 GCA_964518125.1 uncultured Porifericola sp. | reverse complement strand
TAAAGACCAACCACAAGATGAAAGCCTACTTCCAACAACATAAGCGAGCCCTGTTGCTGGTGATCACGCTCTTTACTTTCTTTCTTGTATTTGTGCTGTCTTTTTCGGAAAAATCACTGAGCGAAGAACAGGCTGAGCTACTCTTTGCCCATGAAGTGTATCCAATTTTACAGGAAAAATGCTTCGCCTGCCACGGGGATAAACCTGATAAAATTGAAGGAGGTTTTGTGATCCACAACCTGGAGTCAGCCCTGGCAGGTGGTGAGTCCGGCATACCTGCCCTGCTACCTGGCGATGCCGAGGGTAGCCTCATGTACCGTGCTATCACCTGGAGCGAGCCCGAATTTGAAATGCCGCCCAAAGAAAATGACAGGCTCAATGAAAATCAAATCCAATTGGTCAAGCAATGGATAGACGCCGGCGCTCCCTGGCCGGATGATGAACGCCGTGCATTTCTGGTAGAAAATACCGAATGGAATTACTCCGACGGCATCAAGGTCAAAACTAGTAAGGCCCTTTCTGCTACCTGGCAGAACCGCCGCTACAAGCCAGAAGACCTCTGGGCTTTTAAGCCGGTAGGTGACCCGGAAATACCGCAGGAATATAGGAGCGAAAGCGGAAACCCCATTGATGCCTTCATCAACCGGAATTTAGAGGAACAGGCTATTGCTCCCGCACCCAGGGCGGATAAGCAAACCCTCATTCGCCGCCTTACGTTTGACCTTACCGGCCTGCCCCCCACGCCTGAAGAAGTGCGGGCTTTTGTAGAAGATGACACCCCCGATGCCTACGAAAAGTTGATTGACCGCCTGCTGGATTCACCCCGCTACGGCGAGCAGTGGGGCCGTCACTGGCTGGATGTGGTGCGCTATGCTGATACTGACGGCTTTTCCAACGATTATGAGCGCCCCAATGCCTGGCGTTATCGCGACTATGTGATCCGCTCCTTCAACGAAGACAAGCCCTACGACCAGTTCATCATGGAGCAGATTGCCGGGGATGAGATAGACCCCGAAGACCCTGAGATGCTGGTGGCGGTGGGCTATCTGCGCATGGGCCCCTGGGAGCATACCGCCATGAGTGTGGCTGCCGAAACCAGGCAGCTTTTCCTGGACGATGCCACCAACAGCATTGGCGAAACCTTCCTATCCATACCCCTGCGATGTGCCAGTTGCCACGACCATAAGTTTGACCCCATCCCTACCCGCGATTATTACCGCATACAGGCCAGCCTGGCACCGGTGCAGTTTGCTGACCGGGTGGCGCCTTACCTTCCGCAAGAAAACCAGCAAGGCTTTGAAAAAGGCCGGACAAGGGTAATAAGGTTGCAGGAAGAAACTGGTCAGGAATACCGTAAGATCAGGGAAAAAGAAGAAGCTGCCGCCAAACGATGGATGCAGGAACAAGGCCTGCAATATATCCCTCGCGGTGAACGCAGGAAACTGCCCGAAAATCAGCAACCGCCCCGCTTTTACGGCTTGAGTAACCAGGACCTGGGCTACCAGAAGGTGCTGCAGAAACGTTTCCAGATCCTAGACCGCTGGATGGATCGTTATGAGCCGCTGGCCTTTTCGGTCTACAATGGGGCGTTGAAAGAAAATCTGCAGAGCGGCCTCACCTTCAACATGCCTGATAGTTTGGGAGAGGAAGTTCAGTCTACTTTCATCCTCTCCGGTGGCTCGGTCTATTCGCCCGACGAAGAAGTCACACCGGGGGTGCTCAGTGCGGTACGTACTTTTACCGAACAAGCCGAAATATCATTTTCAGATTCTATACCTCTTCAACGTGACGGTCGTCGGCTGGCGCTGGCCCGATGGCTGGCCAGTCCGGAAAATCCCCTGACGACACGCTCTATCGTCAACCGTATCTGGCAGCATCATTTTGGTAGTGGTATCGCCGGAAATCCTAATAATTTCGGCGTAATGGGCAAAAAGCCCACCCATCCTGAACTGCTGGACTGGCTCACCGGCTATTTCCTGGAAAACGGCTGGTCCATCAAGCAATTGCATCGTCTTATTCTCACATCAGAAGCCTACCAGCGCAGCAGTCAGCACCCTGACTTTGGTGAGGTCAAAGACCTGGACCCTGACAACAAGCTGCTCTCCTACTTCAGCCCACGACGCCTGCGGGCCGAGGAACTCCGGGATGCCATGCTGCAGGTATCTGGAGAAATCAATCTGAAAATGGGCGGGCTGCCCATCAGGCCGGAGATCAACCGGGAGGTGGCGCTGCAGCCCCGCCATGTGATGGGTTCTATTGCCCCGGCCTACCAACCCTCACCCACACCAGAAGAGCGCCACAGCCGTAGTATCTATGCTTACCAGCTGAGGGGACTACCCAATCCTATGCTGGAAGTATTCAACAAACCGAATGCAGATATTTCCTGCGAGGGCCGCATTGCTTCTACCGTGACCCCGCAGGCTTTTACCCTCTTTAACAGCCAGCATACCTACGACCGGGCCCTGGCGTTGGCCATCAGGCTGCAGCAGGAAGAGCGCGATCGTGAAGCACAGATCAGTCGTGCCATGTGGCTGGCCTGGAACCGGGCACCTACCGGGGAAGAGATAGCAAAGTCGCAGGCCCATGTGGAGAAAATGCTGGACTATCACCAGGAAAACGATCCGGTACCGCAGGAATACCCGGTAATGGTGGAAAGGACCATGTTTGAGGAAATGACCGGCGAGGAATTTTCCTATACCGAGAAACTGGATATCTACGAAAATTTTGAATCAGATACCAAAGCCTGGGAAGTAGATGCACCTACCCGCGCACTGGCCGATCTCTGCCTGGTGCTTTATAACAGTAACGAATTCATTTACATCTATTGATATGAAGAAGAGAAACTACCGACCCAGCGACTTACAAAGAATGGCCAACCGGGAAGCGGCTGGCCGACTTAACCGGCGGGACTTTCTCTACGGACTGGGTTCCAGCCTGGGAGCGCTGGCTTTTAGCAGTATGATTTCGGCTGATAATGCTTTTGCCGCTACGAAGTCAGGTGGAGGTCCGTTAGCGCCTAAAGCTCCTATGCTGCCCGCCAAGGCCAAAGCCTGCATCTTCCTGATGATGGAGGGTGGCCCCAGCCATATTGATACTTTTGACCCTAAGCCCGAGTTGAGTAAATATCATCTGACTGAATTCCAGCAGGGTGGTGAGAACCTATCGGCCATGTCATCGGGCAAGCGTTATTTTGTGGAAAGCCCCTTCAAAACCCGCAAAGTAGGGCAGTCTGGTGCGGATATGTGTGAGCATTTTGTCCATCTGGCCGACGTAGCCGACGACCTCTGTTTTTACCGGGGTGCGCAGGCCGAATCGGTCAACCATCCTACCGCCATGTACCACATCAATACCGGCAACAAATTTGGCGGCGATCCCGGCATTGGTTCCTGGATGACTTACGGGCTGGGTACGCTCAACCAGAACCTGCCGGCATTCATCGTGCTGCCGGAGGTAGCCTATCCGCAGGGAGGCGCAGGCAACTGGACTAATGGCTTTTTGCCGGCTTACTACCAGGGAACGCCCCTGCGCTCTGTCGGATCGCCCATCCTGGACATAGAGCCTCCTGAGGGTGTGAGCCGCTACCACCAGCGGCAAAGCCTGGACCTGCTTTCGGAGTTTAACCAGCAGCATCAACAGAAACATCCGGAGCACGAAGAACTCAGCGCCCGCATGGAAAACTACGAACTGGCGTTCCGCATGCAAATGGAAATTCCCGATATCATTAACATTGAGAAGGAAGACGAAAAGACGAAAGAACTCTACGGTGTGGGCGAAGAGGAAACCGACGCATTCGGCAGAAAATGCCTGCTGGCCCGAAAACTGGTGGAGCAAGGCGTACGCTGCGTACAGATCTACTCCGGGGGCTGGGATTCTCATGACTACCTGGCCAGGGCCCACGGCACCCTCATTCACAGTATTGACAAGCCTATCGCAGGACTGATCAAAGACCTGAAAAGAAGAGGTATGCTGGAAGAGACTCTCATCGTCTGGTGCGGAGAATTCGGGCGCAGCCCGGACAACGGCGTACGTGGGGGCGGGGTAGCCTACGGCCGTGACCATAACCCCAATGCTATGACGATGTGGTTTGCCGGGGGCGGCGTCAAAGCTGGGCATACCATTGGCGCGACCGATGAGATGGGCGGCAGTGCCATAGAAGTGGTGCATCCGCTCAAGGATGTGCACGTCACCCTGCTTCGCCTGATGGGACTTGATGACAATAAGCTTACCTACTTCCACGGCGGCCGCTACAAACAGCTGTCGCAGGTAGGTGGTAATGTGATCAAAGAGTTGCTGGCTTGATCATCGGGTAATATGGAATTGATTTGACTGTAAAACCTATAGGGGGTGGTTTATCCATTTGTTATTGATCCTTTTCAATAGGTAGCTAGTCAGGAACCTTTTCTGGGGAGAAAAAACAGTTGAAGCAATGCCAGCGTGCCGTAGGTACGCTATGTGGTTTGACAGATTCGGAAAACCGCTTGTTTTTTGAGAGTAGATTTGTCTTCAACTCAATATCTAATACTTGTGAGATAAGATCAAAGTCCAACAGTTCAGCTTTGTCAGAAATGAAAAATATCATGCCGATATTTTTGATAGATGCTACTTGAAATCCACCTGAATTTGCTACTAACGCACCAATTGTATTCTCCTGTGCAATAAATTCATTTTCAAGTTTTTCATACAGCTTCAAATGTCGTTCTAGTACCTGATCAGTCTCATTTAAAAAAATACAAGGTCAGAGGAAATGGATGCTAAACCTCACTTGTCAGGGATAATTTGTTCAGGACCCGCCAAAGCATGCTTTATAACGCCTCTTTTTTTATCAAAAAATGCCTCATATTTGCCAATATCTTTATTTATCGCCAATATTCAGGAACTTATATTTGGTCTGGTGTCACAAAATGTGATTTTTATCCCCAAGACTAAAGCCCTCGAAACAGATGAAAAAGAAGTTGCCAGTAAGACTGCTAGTTTTCTTTACTTCCTTATTTTTAGCATTGTCTGCTTTTGGGCAAAGCCCGGTCACTTATGAAAAACTTGCACAAGGCTTTAAAAACCCACCTCCTACTGCACAACCCATTGTCTATCACTGGTGGTTGGGTGGAAATGTAGATACTACCAGGCTTAAGGAAGAAATTTTATCTTTTAAAGATGCAGGGCTAGCGGGCTTTACCATATTTGAAATAGGATCCAGGGATACTGACATGATCAAAAATGGCCCGGCCTTTCTTGGTGAAGAATCCCTAGAGAACATAAAATTTGCGGTTGATCTGGCCGGCAGCTTAGGTATGGAAGTGGGATTGAATACCGCCAGCAGCTGGAACGCGGGAGGAAGCTGGATAACCCCCGAACACGCTGCCAAGTCAATATATTTCACCAAAACTAAAATACAGGGAGCTAAACAGCATAATCTGAAACTGTTGTTTCCGGAAATCTCAGCAAAAGACCCCAGAGGTCGTACCCGGCTCATTCAGTACGGAAGAGACGGTAAACCTGT
>CAZFFW010000315.1:0-5546 GCA_964518125.1 uncultured Porifericola sp. | reverse complement strand
GCTGACTGGAACCACGCCTGGGGCGCGGTACCCGGCAATATCATTGCCCGGAAAATGTGGGGCATAGAACCCAAGACCCCAGGCGCTTCGCTGGTGAACATACATCCTCAGTTGGGTAGTCTGACGTCATCAGAAATAGCCGTGCCCTTTTTAAATGGTGTGGTAAAAGCCTCTTATCAGAAAGCTAATGCCCGTTTGCAGCGCTATGTTTTTGAATTACCTGCTAATATGTCGGCTGAACTGAAGCTCAACTACAAGCCAGGGGACAGTATCATGCTGAATGGCGAGCCAGTTGATACTTCTTTTGGCAGTATACGCTTGTCGCCGGGAGTCAATGAGCTGGAGTTGAGCATCAGTTCATTTTAGTTTTGATGAGTCAATAACTACCCAGGCTCCTTTTATGAAACACCTTGATACAAGCTGCTTTTTTTAATTTTTTGGCATCATTTTGCTTAACGTTTTTTCGCTTGTTCACAACTTGAAGTTGCCAAAAGTGCAAATTGTTGGTTGTCCTACGCCCTAAGAAACAAGCTCCATTCCTTTTTATGCTACAGATGAAACCACCAAAGGATATCTTTTACAATATTTCACAGATAGCAGTATCTGGGATTGGCCGTCCCTCCACCACTGCCAACGGTACATATCCTGGCGTTTTGAAAGTGTATGCTGATATGGCAATCGGTACCTTCAATGAGCGGGCCCATTTGCATCTGAACGAAGCCCGCCATCGCTGTATAAACCTTGTTGGGATCAAGCGATATTGAGAAGGGTGGTAGTGTTGCTCAAATTACATGGAATGGTTTACCACAAATGTGGCTATCTGCCGGGTAAGGGCGACTATTTTTATGGTAAAATGGATCAAATTAATTCATTATCCATTGAATTAACTATTCATTCCTTAGACTCTCAACAGGATTCTGCCTTGCTGCATTCAGGGTTTGAGAACCGATGGAGAGCAGCGCGATAAGCAGTATCAGCAGTGCCGGTAAGGCAAAAAACCACCAGCTTATAAAAATGTGGTTGGCAAAGCCAGAGAGCCATTCATCCATAAAGTAATTGGCTACTGGTATGGCGATGACCAAAGCAAACAAAATCAGCTTAAGGTATTGTTGGGCAAGCAAAACAAAAAGGCTTTTTGCGGAGGCTCCCAGCACCTTGCGCACGCCTATTTCTTTGATTCTTTGCTGCAGACTAAATGTAGTCAGGCCAATGAGTCCCAGGCAGGCGATCAGCAGGGTCAGGAGTGCAAAAGTATTGAAGCCCTTCAAAATCAATTGCTCCATCTGGTAACTACTCTCCAACTGCTCATCCAGGAAATGATACTGATAGATATCTTTAGGAAATACCGCTTCCCAACTCCCTTTGAGTTGTGCCAGAGATGACTGTATATCAGACTGCCCGCTTACTTTTACGGCGGCTTCAAAAATGCCATATTCCCAGTTGATCAGTACGCAAGGGCTGATTTCCTCCTGTAGCGAATTGTTGTTATAGTCTTTGACTACGCCAACGATGGTTGCTTTCCCTTCATTGATTTGCAGTTCCTTACCCAGCACCTCTTCGGGTGTCATACCCAGCGATCTTACCAGCTTTTCGTTGACGATGAACTCATCAAACTGCTCGGTGGTTCGGGTAAAATTCCTTCCTGCTATCAGTTTGAGATCGTAGAAATCCAGATAGTCCAGGTCTATGCTTTTCATCTCCGCTTCCTGCCCCTCAGTTTCTGCCTGGTGAGGAAGCCGGAAGTTGGTGCCCATCCGTACATCCAGGGAAGTAGGTGCTCCGGTAGCCATTGCCACGGCTTCTATTCCCGGCTGGCTGAGCAAACGTTGACGCAGCGTCTCCGCTTTTTGTTCATTAGGCACTGGCGTAGTTACGACAGCTTCCCTGACAAAGCCCAGGTCAATATTTTGGAAAAAACGTAGCTGTTGATACACCACCAAAGCTCCCATGCCCAACATGAGCACAATGGCAAACTGCACCACGATAAGTGATTTTCGTAATCCAAAACCCCGGTTATGGGCAGTTTTGATGTCGTTTTTCAAGGCTTTTACCGGTTCAAATGCCGAGAGCACCAAAGCCGGATAGACCGTAGCCAGTGCACTGACCAGCAACGCAATCGCGATGGTAAAACCTATCATGTCGCTGCCAAGAGTAAGTTGCAGGTGAAAGAAAGCCAATAAGTCATTGAGTTGGCCCAGGCAGAGATGCGTAAGCAAGACTGACAGCAGTACAGCAAAGAGAATAATGAGGCTGTTTTCTCCCAGGTATTGAACAAAAAGCTGGAAGCGGCTGCCTCCCAATACTTTTCTCACCCCTACCTCCCTGGCCTGTCCGGCAGCCTGAGCGGTAGCCAGGTTGATAAAGTTGATACAGGCAATCAAAAGCACAAAAATGCCTATCCAGGTTGCAGCCTGCAATGTTTTCATGGGCATGGTATAGCTCCCGATACTGGTGCTGTACAATGTCTCGGTATGAATTTCTGTAAGCGGCTGTAGTGCATAGCTGATTGTCTGATTGTCATGCTCATTGAGGTACCTGCTTTTCCAGGCATTGATTTGCTGCTCCAGCGCATGAATATTTCCATTGTTCTGCGGAATGACGTAGGTCGTTCCCTGATAATTGCCCGACCAGTTTTGGGCAAAATAAGGATTGTGCATCTTGTAAAATGCATAAGGCACGAGCATACGATACAAAATAGATGAAGTGGCCGGTGGGTCTTCCACCACACCGGTGATCTGCAAAGCATCTTTGCTGTTGAGTTGAATGATTTTCCCCCGCACATCAAGGGTTTCCCATTCTTCACCAAAAAGTTTGACTGCCAGGCTGCGGGTTAGTAAGGCTGAATTAGGATTGGGATAAGCCGCTTCAGGATTACCCTGCAGCCATTGGATATCAAACACCTGCCAGAAATAGGGGTCGGTAAAAAGCACCAGTTCTTCTTCAAATAAGCTCAGATCGCTGTCCGAATCGCGGATACTGAAGTTCCGGCTGAGCGGCCCTGCCGTTTGGGTAAGCAGGGATAATTCAGAAAAATCCTGGCGCAGCGCTTCTGCCATCGGATAAGCCGTAGAACTCCAGTGATAGGTCTCCTCGGCAAACTTCGTATGCTGCACGACTCGGTAGATCTGATCGGCTTTCTCATGGTGGCTGTCAAAGCTGAATTCGTAGCTGACAAAGACGTACATCACCATACAGCAGGTCATCCCAATGCTTAGCCCCAGGATTTTGATGAGCGCCAGCCGTTTGTCTCTGAGCAGTTTACGCAAGCTTGTTTTCCAGTAGTTTCTAAGCATGGTTTCTAAAGATTATTGAAAATGAACAATGGGGATAGCTTCTTTACTCAATTCTACTCAATGATTACTCATACCTCAGGCTATCCACAGGGTTCTGCCGGGCAACGCTCAGGCTCAACCTGCTTATCAACAGGATAGAGAGGAGAAACACCACCATGCCGGCTAGGGCAAAAAACCACCATTGAATTTCTATGCGGTAAGCAAAGCTTTGGAGCCAATCGCTGATGAAGTAGTTGGCAACAGGAATGCCGATGAAAAATGCTACCAGGATGAGCTTGATAAAATCCCGGGACAGCAGCAGCAGAATGCTTTTCACAAAGGCTCCCATCACTTTGCGGATACCAATCTCTTGGGTTCGTTGAGCTGTGCTGAAAAGGACCAATCCGCCCAGCCCTAATCCACTGATGAAAATGGCCATAGCAGCAAAGATACGTGAGATGCGGCTGCTAAGCTTTTCACCGGCGTACATCGTTTCCAGGGTTTTATCCAGAAAGTGGAAAGCCAGCGCATAGCTACTGAGTTGCTGATGCACCTTTTCTAATCCACTTAAAGCCTCCTGTGTTTGTCCGCTTTGAGCTTTCACATAAAGAACCAGGTGCTTGGAAGGATCCAACTGAATGATACAGCCCGAACCTACAGTCAGGCCCGGCAAATTGATAAGCGAACAAGCCTTGTGTTGAAATAGATTTCTCAAGGCGATCATGAGGTAGTTTCTGATCATGAGTGCATCTTATTGTAGAAGATGTATCAAAGTACTCAATCGCTGCTTTTACGACTAGATATTTGCAGTGAAATGCAGGGATTTTGCAGGGAATGACAAAGGTCAGAGAAATATAGAATATGTTAAGCAAACTAAGCAGCTATTATTCTGGGTCAGCGCTACGATCATGAACCAGGATACGTAAAAGTTAGCATACAGTTGATACAGGCAGAGCATGCTTACTCCCAGCTGATTTTTTTGATAATTGTCAAAGTGTTTTAAACTCAGGTTCAACTAGATTGCCGATAGTTAAGCTGTACTGCTGGAATATTTTAAAGGATCAAATGAGGATAACAATGCTATTTGTTAACTTTTGCTGAAGATGAAAAATAAAAAAAATATAAAACTACCTCTTACAGATTTTGAGAAAGCAAATCTGAAAAAAAACAAAGTCAAAACAACAGAAATTCTAGACTATGCGGTTGACGAACTGAAAGTTTTGCTAAACGCAACAGCCAGAAGGGCTACAGAAATCTACGCTTTAGCCGAATTTCAGACCGTACCTTCTATCGGGCTTAAGTTTGCAGAAGACTTGCTCTTTTTGGGATATTATTCTATCAATGACTTGAAAAATGAAGATGGAGCCTGGCTGACAGACGAGTATGAGCAGAAAAAGGGGTACTGGATTGACCCATGTGTGGAAGACCAATTCAGATTGATTGTACACGTGGCCAAAACAAATGACATGACCAAAGTGTGGTGGGATTTTACTGAAGAAAGGAAAAAGTACCGGCTTGAGAATGGCTATCCGATAGACAGACCCGCGAAAGCCTGGCATGAAGCAATAGAAAAGCCGCTGACGGACCAAAAGGACGCTTAATTTTCCCTCCAAACCTTAAAGAGAATGGGCTAAAAATAACGATAGGTAAAAATTTATCATGACAGAAAAAGTGCCTGAACCCAAAAATCCTTCAGCAGCTGATCAGCTGGAAATCATCAGCTATGCTGAAGAACTAAAAGATCATATTAAGTTGCTGAATTACGAATGGCTAGAAAAATATTTCAGGATAGAAGAAGGTGACCGTATCGCGCTTTCAAACCCGCGGGAGGAAATTATTGACAAAGGAGGTTTCATCTTTTTCGCCAGAAGTGGAGACTCTATTCTAGGTACGGTATCCCTGATCAAAAAAAGTCAGGTCGTCTATGAACTGGGAAAAATGGCGGTTGTCACTTCTGCCCGGGGCGGTGGGATAGGCACCAGCCTACTCGAGTACAGTATTCGTTTTGCGCGTCATCAGGGCATAGAAAAACTCATTTTGTACTCAAACACCCAATTACAATCTGCCCTTCATCTCTATAGAAAATTTGGCTTCAGGGAGATTACCCTGGAAAAGGGGCTCTACAAAAGGGCCAATGTTAAAATGGAGTTGGATCTTATAAAAAAACGTTCAGTGAAATCTGAACATTAAACAAAATCACCATTCCTTCATTAGACATGCCCGCTTTATCTGTCCGGAGGGCGATGCCAGTTTACTCCATTCACCAGGTAGAGC
>CAZFFW010000314.1:0-5552 GCA_964518125.1 uncultured Porifericola sp. | reverse complement strand
ACCAGTTCGTAGCTCAGGCTGTCTCCATCGACATCTTCGGCTAGAAGCAACTGTGAATAAGTGGAACCAGCATAGGCCTGGGGTATCGGCAAGCCAGTAAGTTCTGGTGTACTGCTACAGCCCAGGAGCGGATCTATGGTAATTTGAGTCTCTATGTAGAATGGGGTCTGTACCGAGTTACTCATATTAGCAACCTCTGATGTGCGGTTAAACATCCGGGCATAAAGCGTGTAAACTCCCGGACCAGGATAGGTATGTCTAAGCGTAAAGACATCTACCTGATACTGCCCATTAGCATAGCTTACAGGTTCTTTTAGGCCAAAATTACCAGTACTTAATAATACAGATTCACCGTGACCTACATAAAACTCATTTCCGGGAAGTTCTACATCAGAACCTGAATCCCGAAAGAGTCTGATCTCAATATCGTAAGTATATGACTGGCAGTTGGTGGCAGTTGCTATGATCTCACCGCCCAACAGATGGGTGGCCTGGCTTATTTCAGGAACAATCCATAAGCAACAGCCTAATATTGCAGAATAATATATTTTGTATAGGTGCTTCATGAAAATTAAGTGTAGTGTTTGACATTCCTTCACTCAGAACTTTATATTTACAATCTTTCCCTTCCCCTCCTTTTATTAGACACAGAAAAATGTGAAAGGGTTTAAATGGGATACAATTATATTTATTCAAAAAACAAGCCGAAAGACACCTGACCTATGAAACACTACCTACTGCTTTGTATAGCCGTATTTTGCCTTACTTTTTCTGCCTCTGCGTTAGACACCATCAGCGAGAAAACCAAGGATATGAAAAAGTACGAAGGCTACTTTACCTTCTACTGGGACAAAGAAAAAGGCAAGATATGGCTGGAGATTGACAAATTTGACCAGGATTTTCTTTACTACAATGCCCTGGCTGCCGGGGCCGGTTCCAACGATATCGGCCTGGACCGGGGCCGCCTTAACCGCTCGCAGGTGATGCAGTTTCGACGCAGCGGAAACAAAATTCTTTTTGTGGAGCCTAACCTGGATTATCGTGCCGTCACCGACGATCCCAACGAAAAGAAAGCCGTCAGGGACTCCTTTGCCGAATCGGTGATGTTTGGTTTTGAGGTAGCCGCCGAAGAAGACGACAAAGTGCTGGTGGATGCCAGCGACTTTTTTATGAGCGATGCCGTAGGCGTCACCGACATGATCAAGCGCACCAAGCAGGGCAGCTTCAAGCTGGATAAATCCCGCTCGGCCTTTTACCTGCCGCTGACCAAAAGCTTTCCCAAAAATACCGAATTTGAAGTGACGCTGACCTTCACCGGAGATGATGCCGGCAGTTACTTACGCTCGGTCAGCCCCAACCCGGATGCCTTTACCGTGCGGCAGCATCATTCGTTTGTAGAGCTGCCCGATGATGATTATGAGCCCCGCAAACATGACCCACGTGCGGGTTATGGCGCTATCCAGTACATGGACTATGCCACCGCAGTAGACCAGCCGATCATGCAGCGCTTCATCCGCCGCCACCGGCTCAAAAAGAAGAACCCCGATGCAGCGGTCAGCGAAGCCGTAGAACCTATCGTCTACTATCTGGACCCCGGCACGCCCGAACCCATCCGCTCAGCCCTCATGGACGGCATCCGCTGGTGGGACCAGGCCTATGAAGCCGCTGGCTACCAAAATGCCTTCCAGGTAGAACTGCTGCCCGAAGATGCCGACCCCATGGACATCCGCTACAATTATGTGCAGTGGGTACACCGCTCTACCCGTGGCTGGTCGTACGGGGCAAGCATTTATGATCCGCGCACCGGAGAGATCATCAAAGGCAAGGTGACCCTGGGTTCGCTGCGCGTTCGTCAGGATTTCCTGATCGCCTCCGGCCTGGTGGCCGCCTACGAAAAAGGCGAGCCGGTGTCAGAAGAAATGATGAAAATGGCCCTGCAGCGCATCCGTCAGCTGGGCGCCCATGAGGTGGGCCATACGCTCGGCCTTTCGCATAACTATGCCTCTACCTATGAGGGCCGTAACTCGGTGATGGATTATCCTCACCCACTGGTAAAGATCAAGAATAAGAACGAACTGGACCTTTCGGATGCTTATACCAACGAGATCGGTCCCTGGGACAAGGTAGCCATCACCTACGGCTACCAGGATTTTCCGGAAGGCGTGGACGAAGAAGAAGGCTTGAACGAGATACTGCAAAACTCCATAGAAGACGGCCTGATGTTCATCTCCGACCGCGATGCCCGGGCTACCGGTGGTGCCCATGCCTACGCCCACCTGTGGGACAATGGTACCAATGTGGAAGAAGAACTGGCCAGGGTGATGAAAGTAAGGGAGATTGCCCTGAATAACCTTTCTGAGAAAAAAATCCCATTCGGCCAGCCGATGGCTACGCTGGAAGAAGTGCTGGTGCCCATGTACATGTTTCACCGCTATCAGGCGGAGGCTACCGCCAAGCTCATCGGTGGTCTGGAATATACCTACGCCCTGCGCGGCGACGGACAGACGCCGCTCAAAGTATTGGATGGAAAACGGCAGCGGGCGGCTATCGATGCCATGCTGACCACCCTCAGCCCGGAGGCCCTGGCGATTCCGGAGAAGTTGCTGGAAATGATTCCGCCCTATCCGCTGGGCTATGATGAAAATCCCCGCGAGGTGTTCAAATCGCGCACCGGCCTCACCTTTGACCCTATTGCAGCGGCTGAGGCAGCGGCTAATTTTACGCTGGACTTTATGCTCCACCATGAGCGGGTGACCCGCATGATTGACCTCTCTTCCCGCTACCGCGATGTGCCGGGCTTCACCGAGATGGCCAACGACCTGATTCAGGCGACCATTGCTGCGCCAAAAAAAGACGGCTACCATGGGGAGTTGCAACGGCTCACCGACCGCCTGCTGCTGGATCATATGATCAAGCTGGCGGCTAATGCCAATGCTTCCGGACAGGCAAGAGCGTTGGCCACGCTCAAGGTAAACGACATCAAGCAGCTGATGGAAGCCCGTTTGGCTAATGCTGCTGACGAAAACTGGAAGGCCCACTATACTTTTGGATTGGCCCAGATTCGTCGCTTTGAGGATAATCCGGAAGATGTAAAAGTAACTGATCCGCTGGATGCGCCCGACGGCTCACCCATCGGGCAGGATGAGCGCTACCTGATCGGCAGTAGTCTGGAAGACTGGTGTGGGCATCACGACTGACGGGTTTGGCAGTATCAATATAAAGGAAGCGCGTAGGATAAAGTAGTTTTTAAGGCCGGGTAATTTTGCCCGGCTTTTTGTTTTTTCCTGACCGTGATGTACGAAAAGGCAGACATTACCCTGAAAGGAATAAAGAAATTTAAAAAAATGGCAAATAATCTGAATTATATCTAAAAAACAACCTGAAAAAGATGTTAATTTTTCATATACAGAATATTTTTCCGTTAACTTTTTAAAATGCAGTTTTTTATATTATTTAGCTGGTAGTTAAAAAAATATTAATAGAATTCCGGGATTGTTAAATGTATTGTAAAAAATATGTTTTGACTTTAAAAAATCAAAAATCCATGCCTATGACTACACTATAATCTACCAGCTATCAATTCACTCTGCTTTCAGATTTTGTTTTTATTTACTGTCAGTCCTGGCAGGCCTTAATTCAGGTGTGGTATTTCTCAAATTCAGGCAGACTACACTATCTGGCTTTTGCCTTCACCGTTCTTCTATAGCATTCGGGATTTTATAAAAATTACTGTTGCTGACTTGCTGAATGCTTACTGGCAACTGACTATCTCTTTCCAGGATTAGGGTGCTGTTATGCCGTCTGGTATCGCGCATCTATTCTGAACCGCTAACCTTTTTATTCACTTAAACCAAATCGTACAAATGATGACCAAATCATTCTTTACAAACTTCCTATGCTTATTTGCTTTCATGGCCCTTCCTTTTGGCGCTTTTGCCCAGGAAGAAGAAGACAAACTGGATATAGGCGTATCATTGAACCTGGACGCTTTTTTTGGTTTTAACCCTATGCTCACCGGAGCTTACCCAATTAATGATGGTCTGGACTTTACCTTCTACGGCATACAGTGGGGAGCCGGTACTGCTTCTGCCTGGGGCAACTGGACGGAGTTTGGTGTAGGCGTTAACTTTTCGGCTGGCAATCTGGATATCAATCCCCAACTGGGATTTACGATGGGCTCTCTGTTGTCTAGCGGCGCATCCCAGCCCGGGGTGATCGGCGATGGTATCGTTCCCAACCTCACCATGAACTACGGTGATGATAAATTTGAGGGGCAAATCTACGCCGGCTACTACGGTGCTTTGCGCGATGAGACTACCACAGGCGATGCTACCAACAATTATATCCACTACTGGGTCAACGCCGGAGTGAAAGCGGCCAGCTTTATGTCTGTCGGTGTTCATTTTGAAGAACTCTTCCTCTCTGGAGGGTCCGTCAACGGTGGGGGTGACCTGGAGCGTGTCGATGGTTATCGCTGGATAGGCCCTTACCTGCAGTTTGCCAAAGATGATGCCGGTCTGAGATTCTCCCTGGGTGGCGACCTGACCGAGGATGAGGATTCTTTCTCTCTGAGCGACTTTTATAAGATGTCCTTCTTCATGAGCTTCTAAAAAGCATAAACTGATCTCAGTGAAAAATAGCCACTTCTTTTTGGAGTGGCTTTTGCATTTTATTGAAGTGTTGGGGCAGGCTATGTTATGTTTACATAATCTACTGATATCGGCCAGAAATCATGTGAATATCCTCCACAAGTGAATTGACAGCGATGGATGAATATCTCTCTACATCTGCCAAGGCTGTTAGCATGGGTTGAAATCTTCAAGAATTTTTTTATCAGGCATTCTGAAAATCTTCTGTTCTCAATTGATTCCCCCAGATTTTAAAAATGAAGTAGCTTGAAAGATTGGCCCTTTTTTACATTCCTATGCATCAGGATAGATAGAAAATGGATATCGTGAACATTGATTCACCTGAGAGAGTTTTTTTATAAAAGGACATCACAAGCTATTTTAGAATGATATGGTGACTTCCTAAGCGTTAATGTGAAACTTATGCCAAAGATGATAAATCATCCTTACGGGATTTGGGCCTTCATGATGTTAGCCAGCCTGATGAGCTGCGAGCCTATCCAAGATCCGGAAAGGGCAAAACTTAAGGAAGGGCTGGAAGTAGCCCATAAAAGTTTATTCGAAGATGAAAATGGTTATGCGCATTACGCATTTTTTGTAAAGAACAACAATGATCAAACGATAAAGTCAGCCAAGATCAGCTTACTCCTTCTTGGATTCAAAAATGGTATGCATCCCAATGAAGCTTACATTGAAAATCTTGCTCCGGGAGACTCTGTGCAGTTATCAGTAAACCTCTTTGTTGATTATGACCAGAAACAGGACTACCATTTTTCTTCAGAAGTTGAAGAAATAGCTTACTAAACTCGGATAAGGTTGCTTTTGACTTTGGTGGTCAAAATAGCAAAGTATAAAAATACATTATCAACAAATGGGTATTCAGTGCGATGCGTCGATTAATGGGTTAAGTTCCTGCTGGTACCC
>CAZFFW010000313.1:0-5578 GCA_964518125.1 uncultured Porifericola sp. | reverse complement strand
CCTTCCCCGATTCAGTAAGCCCCCGGTAAGGACAGAGCATGTCCGCCAGATTACCGGTAAGAACCCAATCAGCTTTGCCGAATTTGTAAGAGATTACCAGAAGGAACTGAGCTGATAGAAGCATTTGCGGAGCCATGCCGGATCCATTTCCAGATATAGGCCACCCCGCTAGGGCGGTAAGACTGACTAGCTGTTGTTTCAAATATCTGTTTTGTAGTAAATGTCTTTAACCGGAATTTCCAAAGCCACTGACCACAGCTCAACTACAGCGTCAGCACCAATAAACCAGCGCATCTGCCAGTTCTCGCTAACGTTAGCTCGGTAGTAAACCTGCACGATATGCTGATCCTGTTCCACCAGTACGTATTCTTTCAGAGAGCTTAGATGGCTGTAGAAAATAAATTTTTCTCCCAGGTCATATTTGCGCGTGCTTTCGGAAAGTACCTCTACAAGAAGAGTCGGGTTTTCAATTGCTTTACTGTCTTTGGCAGAACGACGAACACTTCCGCATACCACCGAGAAATCAGGATATAAAGACTTATTTAGCTTTTCAATATATACCTTAGCATCACTGTTGAAGGGCACACAATCTTTTTCGCGAATACCCATGGTGATGAGTGTGCCAACATTGTTGGCAATGGCACTATGCTTAGGATCCCCCCCTGCCATTGCAAAAACTTCACCATCATGATACTCATAGCGTTGCTGCTGCTCCTCTTCCAGGCGATTGTAATCCTCTAGTGTCAGGTGATTTTCGCGAGTCTGTTCCATACGCTAATATACGAAAAAGTCCGCTGCCGTTGCCCGTATTTATTGAACAGGAAATCCGGATAATTAAGCGAGCACGAAGCTATTTTGACAAAAAGAAAAAAAGCGGCTTGTCGGGGGACAAGCCGCGGACAAAGAGTTGGTGTCACCACTAATAGCTTACAAAGGGCATCTGCTTGTTGTAAGCTTCTTTCTCCACTTCATCCAGGATGAAGTCGGCCAGGTCAGCGCGGCCTACTTTGGTGCTGGCATTAACGCCTACCCATCCGACACGGTATTCGCCTTTTTTGGGATCGTTGGTAAGACGAGGTCCGCGCACGATGGTCCACTTCAGGCCGCTCTTTTCCAATACTTCTGCGTGGCGTTCAGCGTCTTTGAGCACTTTGGGCACGGCTACCTTCATGATGAAACGGATCATCTTGTCGGGAAATTTAGGCTGGTCCTTCTCAAAAGGCAGCCCTCCTCCCGAGAGTGAAATGATACGCTCCACCTGGTGCTTTTTCATCGCTTTGATAATATTCTCAGTGCCGTTGGTCTGCAGCCATTCCGGTGAACCTTTGACATGTCCGAAGAGGCTAACCACAATTTCGGTATCGGCCACAGTTTTTTCCACATCACCATTGTTCAGCACATCCCCCTGTATGATTTCCAGGTTGGGTGACTGCTGACTGATCTTGGCAGGGGTTCTGACCAGCGCTTTGATGGAATAACCTTCTTTCAGGGCCTGATCCAGAAATTCCTGTCCGGTCTGCCCACTTGCGCCAAATAATGCTATTTTCTTCATAGATCTATTGTTTTTAACAAATCTAACTATCTTTAAGCTACAATAGATTCAGTTATGTACCTACCTTTAAGTAAGTATGCGTAAAGAAAGCAAAATCACCCCCCGCTGCCCCATCCGCACCACCCTGGAAATGCTGGGCGGCAAGTGGCGGCTGCTGATCATCGGAGAGATCGGCCGAGGCCATGTACGCTATGGCGAACTAAAACGGGCTATTCCTGATATCAGCGAGAAGATGCTGGTGCAGGAACTCAAGAACCTGATGGAAAACGAACTGGTTGATCGCAAAAACTTCGGTGAAGTACCGCCCCGGGTGGAATACTCACTGACCCACAAGGGCAAGAAGGCGCTGGAACTGATAGAACCTATCAAAAATTTTGGCCTGGAATATATGAAGGATATTTAGACAGCGCTTTCTTCTGAAAGCTGATATCACTATATTTTTGCTTGATTCATTATTACGCAACCACCTATTTTCAATGAGCCTGAAAACTACCGCTTCCCGGACATGCCTGCTGCTGCTTTTTTTATCCGCTGTTTTATTTACCGCCTGTAATCCCGCTGAAGATGAGGGTGAGGCTTATCTGTTCTCTTACTTCATGGGTAATGGCGAGGATGGCCTGCACCTGGCATGGAGCGAAGACGGAAAAACCTGGCAGGCGCTCAAGGACGGTCAGTCTTTTTTGCCACCCAAGGTGGGCGAAAGCCAGTTGATGCGCGACCCCTGCATCACGCAAACGCCCGACGGCACTTTCCACATGGTCTGGACAACTTCCTGGAATGGCCAGACCATCGGCTATGCTAATTCTAAAGACCTGGTAAACTGGTCGGAGCAAAAAGCTATCCCGGTGATGGCCCATGAAGACAGCGTAGTTAACTGCTGGGCGCCGGAGATCAACTATATTCCGCAGGAAGAACAGTTTATCATATACTGGTCATCCACCATCACCGATCAATTTCCCGAAACCGCCAACAGCACTGACAACGGGAGCCGGAGAAACCATCGTATCTACTACACTCTGACCTCGGACTTCGTAGACTTTACCCCTACCGAACTGCTCTACGAGCCGGGCTTTAATGTGATAGACGCCAGCATTTACCCGCTGGCAGACGGGCGTTATGCTATGTTTATTAAAAATGAAACAGAATTACCCGAAGCAGAAAAGAACCTCCGCCTGGCGTATGCTGATAAGATCACCGGGCCTTATTCTGTAGCCGGCCCGCCCATCACCGGTGACTACTGGGCGGAAGGCCCTACCGCCCTGCAGATTGACGGACAGTGGCATCTGTATTTTGACAAGTACCGTAAGGACGAGTTTGGCCTGCTGGTATCGGATGACCTGGAAAACTGGGAGGAGCAGTCGGAGCAGCTCAGCATGCCGGAGGGTATTCGCCACGGAACGGCGTTTAAGGTCCCGCTTTCTTTTTTAGAAGCGCTAAGAAATAAGTTATAGAAAAGGATCAACTGGTCAGTTACATTTAATCTAACCAAAAATGCGTGCCTGCGATATTGCACTGATACTACTTCTTCTACGGCTATTCGTGCTCCCCTGTAAGGCACAGGATTTACCGTCCACGCTTCCTTCCCTGGGCTTTCACCTGACCTATCATGACTGGCAGGAAAAGAATATCCCCAGGACGGACTATCTCAAATTGGTAGAAGGCATTTGCCGGGTGGCCAGGCAACATCAAAGCGAGGAGGGAGCGATCATAGATCCTTACCTGCAGCGGGAGCATCAGTATTCCACCCCTTACTATGCCTTTGCGCTAGGTACACTCATCCATTCCGGAGAAGCCAATGACCTGCTGGCATCCGGGATACGGGCCATGGAACATGCCACCAGCGATTTTGCCGAAGGCAGTAGTGCCATCCCTGATGCGCACGGAGAGTTTTATATCGCAGCCCTCACCGGCGCGCTGGAACTGTACCGCGCCCATGTAGATGAACAGACATACCAGCGATGGCACCATCGCCTGCAGGCCCCCCTGTCGGTGGTGATGAGCAATTTTAGTGGCCGGCTTAACAACTGGCGTACTTATGCCATGAAAGGCGAATGGATGCGGGCAAATGCCGGCCTGGTGCCTAAACAGGAAGCAGTAGCATTTATAGAACACGCATGGCTGCACGCTACCCAGCGGGAAAGAACCTTACTGGACAAATGGAAGCTCTACCAGGACTGGAGCAGCGATCCGCAGTCGCATGCAGTAGAGGCGGTAGGCCGCGGCAATCTGGCAGGCTTGATGAGCGAAGGCTACGATGGCCCCTCGGCAGATGAGATGTGGGAAAGCGTCCGTACCGGCAGTCAAACCAGCCTGCTGCTGCAAAGTCCGGCAGGACAGTGCCCACCCAACGGACGTACTGATAACCATGTCTTCAACGATATACTTTACCAGCTCATTTTTGAGGCCATGGCTGGGGATGCCAGGCTGCGGGGAAATGAACGCCTGGCCGGACAGTACCGCCGGGCAGCGATGCTGGCCTTTGAGAGCATCCGGCGCTGGCAACGTACTGATGCGCCCTGGGCAGGGTCATTGTATATCACCAAAAACCATTTTGAACCCGGCAAACGCATTGGCTACCAGCCGGCCAGCCAGTGGGGAAATTACAGCGGGGCAATGATGTATCACCTGGCTGAGGCTTACCTCACTGCCGATGAAACAATCACCGAACAGCCTGCCCCTGCAGAGATTGGGGGCTATGCCTTCAGTACGGACGCTCGTTTTTCCAGCTTTGTGGCCAATGCCGGGGGTATGCAGGTGATGGTCAACCTGCGGGGAGCAGCTGAACCCAAGTATGGCCTTTCATGGACTCCCCTGGGTGCGGTCAGGTTCAGCCGACTGGGCTGGGACGACCGGCTCGGTCCTTCCGATGGTGAGCACCAGCGTGATGACCTGAGTCCGAATGATCAGGCGATCGTACAGGCCAACCCTTACGGCATAGCCGGACGGGGTGTCAGCTTTGCACCTAGCTGGCAGGACGACGGGCTGTGGATACGGATGGCCGATGTGCCGGAGCACTATCGGGCTACGCCCACCGTCCACTTTGCCCACCCGCTGCTGGTGCGCTTCAGCCTTACCTATCACTACATTACCGGGGCGGGCGGGCCCTATTTTCGTCAGGATTTCATCGTTACGCCCCGGGGTATACTGAGCCAGCTACACGCGCCGCAGGAAGTGCCTTTTGGCCAGACCATTCCGCTACTGGAAAATGATGGACGGGCACTGCAGACTGAAATCGGGAAAAATATCGTCAGTACTACTTACCCTGGTTCAGAGGATACGCAGTACTTCATTGGGCTGAATGATGACGGAAAGATTGTAGAAGATGGCGATGCGCTACTCAGCACCTACGGATACCTGCAGCCGCTGAGGTACGAGTCCAATGCCGATACCAGTCTTATGTTCATCTACCCGCACAAGGCAGGCGAAACAGAAGCCCGGGAAGTCAGCAGCAGTTTTGTAACATTAGAAAATGGCTACCAATCCCTGGTGGGCAGCGTCCGGGGAAACCTCTATGTAGACGAAAGAGCGGCCGGAGGCGAAGGGCAGGCGGCAGACCTGGACGGCGACGGAGCAGATGATGTCCGTTTCAGCCAAAAATGCCAGTTTATGCTCCGGCTGGAAAATGGCAGTATCATAGCTGCCGAAGCTGACCGCCCGGTGACGATGTACTGGCAGGGCCAGGAATACGTACTGGAAACCCTCAGGCCACTGCTCCTGGATTAGCCAGGTATAGGGCTGTGGCAAAATGTGCAAGCCAGCTTTCAAGCTAATATTATATTATTTATGCTCACTTTTTACCCCGCTTATTCCGAAATGTAACAAATTTACCAAATTATGATACATACAGACTAACAGTATGCAGCTTAGACTTACTAGCTTTACCTATCAGCAAGGCTGATCATTAATAAGCAGATTCGTAAGTAAAGCTTTATATCGTTATACGTTGTTTGTTTAACTAATCCCCGTCATCAGTGGCGGGGATTTTTTATATCCGGACGATGATGAAAGGGCCAATCTTTCAACTTG
>CAZFFW010000312.1:0-5581 GCA_964518125.1 uncultured Porifericola sp. | reverse complement strand
CCTTTCCCTGCAAAATTCCTGCATTTCGCTGCAAATTTCTGGGGTCTTGGATCAGGAGTCTGTACATTTTGGCATTATTCACTACTGGCCAGTTCTCATGATCAGAAACTACCTCACCATCGCGTTAAGAAACTTTCTTAGGCACAAAAGCTTTACCTTCATCAATTTACTGGGACTTTCCATAGCACTTGCCTGTGCTATGCTGACCTACCTTTTCGTTGATGAAGAGTTTAATTTTGATAGCTTCCATACCAAAAAGGATAGAATTTTTCGTACGGTACTGGTAGAAAATAATGCAAAGCGTAACGCAAACGAATACCAAGTAACGCACCCTTATCCGCTGGGACCGGCTATGAATGAGGACCTGCCCGAAATAGAAGCGTTCGTGAGACTTTCTTTTCCAGTAACTAAGTTTGTTAAAAGCAGAGACGTCGTAAACGAAGAATCATTTCTCTTTGCTGATTCTTCTCTCTTTCGGGTATTTAGCTTTCCACTTCTTTACGGTAATCCTGATCAGGTGCTTACTCGCCCCAATACAGTAGCCATCAGTGAGCAAATGGCAAGGAAGTACTTTGGGGATACAAATCCACTGGGACAGACTTTGGATATCAGGCTTGGCGATGCATTCGAAGGCTATGAAATAACTGCGGTGTTTGAAGAAATCCCCTCTAACTCTACCATCCGCTCTGATTTCTTTCTGCCCATGCTTAAAGAAACCTTGGGCAAAGACAGAAATTACATTAAAAATCCCGAGGTTAATCTATGGTATGTGTCATCATACCAGACTATCGTACTGCTTAAGGAAAAAGCAGTCGTAGAGAGTATGGATGAGAAGTTAATATCATTCAGGCAACAATACTTTACAGATGATAAAGAAGCATTGCTGGATATACATGGGGGAGAAGGAAGAAACTTCTATAGAACCTACCTGCTCCAGCCCATAGCCGACATTCATCTAAATACCCAAATTAGTACTAAAGGAATTGGCAGCAATCCGGTATATTCCTACATGTTAGCCGCAGTGGCAATCTGCGTACTACTGCTTGCCTCAGTCAACTTTATGCTGCTGTCTATTAGTCGCTCAAACCGCAGGGCAAGGGAAGTAGGCATCCGGAAAGTAATGGGTGCCAGAAAAAGCCAGCTAATCTTACAATTTTGGAGCGAAGGGATTCTGACCTACTTCCTAGCTTTATTATTGGCCTTTTTGCTAAGTGGATTGGTGTTGCCATTATTCAATGACCTGGCGCAAAAGTCACTCTCATTTGACCAACTCTTTTCACCGGAAGGAATCCTGGTCATGTTGGGTATCACACTAGTTTCCGGTAGCCTTGCTGGAACCTATCCTTCTCTTGTGATGGCGGGTCTGAATGTGTTGTCTGTTTTTAGAAATAAGCTAAGCCTGGGCAGGAAAAAAGTAGTTCCACAAATGCTGCTATCGTTCCAGTTTATACTTCCCATCATTTTCTTGTCAATCACTTTGGTCATGATTCTTCAGCTTCGTCATATTCGACAGAAAGACCTGGGCTTTGAACCGGAACTGGTACTGGTAGTAGAGAATACTGCTACTGATCAGAAGCAGGCATTTGAACGTTTTAGGCAAGCCGCCAGATTTCAAACAGGTGTAATAGACATTAGTGCTACTGATGCTGCATTCACCAGATCAAGCACTGTCTTCTACATGCGAAAAAGTGAGGAAGAAGAGATGCGTATGACATGGGCTTATCAGGTAGAGCCTAACTTCTTTGACTTGTTGGATATACAATTTGAGGAAGGTAGGGCTTTTGATGAACAGATCGCATCTGATTCTACCGAAGCAGTCATTGTAAACCAAGCTTTTGTGAAAGACTGGGACTTACAGGATCCGATAGGTAAGAAAGTGGAAAAACATCGTATCATCGGTGTAGTAGAGGATTTTAATTTTCAGTCGCTCAAGGGAGAAGTAGAACCAGTAACCTTTTACTTACCTGGAGAGCGGACTAAGCTAAAGAATATTTTGGTAAAGCTCAGCACAGCGGACATTGGCCGTACGCTGGATAACCTAGAACAGGTCTGGGCGTCAATGAACACCGAACTACCATTTCAGTACAGCTTTCTGGATGAAGATATGCAGGCGCTTTACGAAGAAGATGCTCGTTGGATGCAGATTTTACAGTGGATTACCGGACTTGCTATACTCATCGCCTGCATGGGCCTCATTGGGGTGATGGGCATGACCGTAGCAGGACGCACCAAAGAGATTGGCATCAGAAAAGTATTAGGGGCTTCAGTAAGTAATCTGCTTTTGCTTTTGGGCAGGGATTATATCAAACTTATCCTGATTGCCTTCCTCATCGGGATTCCTGTTGCTAATTACTTTATCAGCGAGTGGTTGCAGAATTTTGCTTATCGGATTGAAATCCAATGGTGGCTTTTTGCTATACCAGGTGTCTTAATATTCTTGATCGCAATCTTTTCAGTGGGTAGGATCACCTGGAAAGCCGCCCATAAGAACCCGGTGGATAGCCTGAGGTATGAATAAAGGTACTACCTTTCCATTTTTAAGTAATTAAAAACTAAAGAGTGTTAAAAACGGTCCTTTTTAGGAGAACATGTTATTGTGCACTCTATACATTAATGGAAAGATACCACCCTCAATTTCTTATTTTACAATTAAGGAATCTGAGGAAGTGTGATTTTTTTTATCTAGATGCGACTAATAAGATAAAACAGTTTTATGGCCCTGGAGGAAGCATTTACTGAAGTAATAAAAGAAAATGAAAGCTTAATTTACAAGGTAGTAAGTCTTTATGCCGATAACAGGGAGGATCAAGACGATTTATTTCAGGAAATAATAATCCAGATATGGAAGTCATTCTCACAATTCAAAAATAACTCCAAAATCAGTACATGGGTTTATCGGATTGCTCTGAATACAGCAATTACTGGATTGAGGAAGCGAAAAAAAAAGATTAACTGGTTGCCAATTGGTAAATCCGAGCTAAACTATTCAGAAGCACAATGTCACGAACAGGAAGATAAGTTTGCATTTCTATACCAATGCATTAAGGAACTTAATGAACTGGATAGGGGAATCATTCTGCTTTATCTGGAGAATAAAAGTTACAGTGAAATGTCGGAAGTAATCGGAATGAGCGAGAGCAATATCGGAACCAGGATATCTAGGATAAAACAAAAACTCAAATCAAAAGTCATAAAACCTTAAAATTAAAGTCATGGAATTGGAAGAATTAAAATCAAACTGGAGCGAAATGAGCCAGCAACTTGAAAAACAAAAAAAACTAACCAATGAATTGATTATGAAAATGGCAGCTCAAAGATCAAATTCAATATTTCAGCCCATCATAGTTTTAGAAAAATTGGGAATGGTCGTAACATCTGCTATACTACTCTATATCTTTACAAATATTGAAAAACTAAACGATTGGCTTTCCATCGCAGGGGCTATCTGTACCGTAATTATTCTTACTGTAGGTTTGGTGATATCGGTGGTTCTTATCAAGAACGTTCAGAATATTGATATTGTCAAAAATAATTACCGACAAACGCTCTTGGATGTGAACAGCATTAAAAAAAATCAGTATTCTGCAAATTGGATCAGTGCATGTTTAGCTCCTGTCTTGGCATTTTCAATCCTTCCCACTTTGGCAGCTACATGGTTTGACAAAAGTTTGCTCTATGATTTGGAAGAATATCGGGAATCTCTTATCCCTTGCTTACTGTTAATTCCGATTATTTGGTACTTCATTAGTCGATTTTATGCTAATAAACTGGCCAAGATAAACGAATTACTGGAAGAGATTAAACAATAAAACTATAGATGGCCAAGAATGGTAAAATGAATATGCTAACTGAGCTATTCAACAGGTATTGTACGGAATCAGAGGGGCATAAAATTAAATGAAAAACTGCACATTTTAGAGAAGAAATTGCTCTGTCTGCTTTACCATTATTTTCAGTAACTTCAAATAACCTATTAGAAAATAGTTATAGTGCCCGTTTTCCCTACAAGTAAAGTCTAAAAGTTAGTGGTTTGAGAAAGGGGCCTTTTTAGGAGTCCTCAGAGGGAGATGGCTGCACTGTATTTCGCTCAATCATCTATGGTTAATCTCGGTAGCCACCACGTGGTTGGTGGCTCGAGCAACCAAGAGCAAACTTTAGCCAGCAACTGTGCCATTTGGGCCAGGCATTGAGAGTAATTTGTCAGTGTACTTTGGCTTTAGCCTGCTACAGAAAAGCTTCTCTCTAACTTTTGATAAAGAGGAAGGAAATCAGGAACCTCACGACAGGTTCAATTCCATTGCGGCTTTCAATGAGTGTTTCGCCCTTTGGCGCGGTATGTTTTTTTTCTTGAAATAAAGGTTTAAATTATCTGCATCAAGTTAAGAATATCATGTAAAGGCTATCCCGGTTTTAGTTCAACATCTAGGGATTCGTGTGGCCGGAACGGCACACCTTGAATTATTAACTGTTATCAGTAAGTTATAAACTTTCACATATCAAGGGATATGCATTATAAGCTGCTCTAGTTTTTAATTTTTGAAAATTTCATTCTTTTTCATGTTATGATTCCATTTCTAAAACAAGGTGATCGTTTACCAGCAGTAGTCTCTGCTCAAATATTATTGAACCAAAATTTCATCTCCGGTGAGTCTATTGGTGTAGATGGAATTTACGGTAGTCAAACAGAAACAGCAGTAAGAAAATTTCAGCAGCACCGAAGGTTGTCTCCAACGGGTCAGATTGATGCCCGCTGTTGGCGTAAGTTGCTGGAAAATAATAGTAACCAGTGGCAAACTCTGGAGGCTATTGATATCACTGAAGCAAGCGACCGGGCTATATACCAACCTGACCAGATGCAACAGATCACCAACCGAAGGCAAATGATATATAATTCCGGAATGAGTGATGGAGTGCGTTCTGTTCGCCAAAGTTTACTAGGAACAGGGCAAACCGGTAGAGTAATGTTATTACAGTTTCACGGGCATGGCAATCAAGGGTCTATGGGCATTGGCATTGGAAGAGGAGGGGATTTAGAGGCTGGGGCATATTATAGCTCTAGGCTGGGTATAGAACATGCCGATTACCTGAGCCGGTTTCTCGCCCCATTAGCCCGCTTATTTTGTCGTTTTGGAAGCGCCGAACTTCACGGATGCCACACCGGAGGCGGCTACCGCGGAAGAAGGTTGTTGCAAATGTTGTCTGATACCTGGGGAGTGCCGGTAACTGCCGGTTTAAGAGGCCAGTATGGACATAATGAGACGATGTTTCGGTTCGAGGGACCTACCCGTACAGCATTTCCGGGTGGGGGCAGTTTGATGTCATGGGCACGTTCATTGCCAGAAGCGGCTCTGGTTTCTAATCCGTCGGGCTTATAGTGTCGGGTAAGAGCACGATGGTAACATCGCACTCTTACCCGACTTATTAGCTGGGCACATTTTTTTGGTTAATTTAATATAATCCAAGTTATACACGGTCAGTACTCTGCCGTGGAGCTATTCCCGAGAACGGTCCTCTTTTGGTTGCCACAGCAGGTTGCTTTTGGTGGCTGATGGTTTGACCAACCAAAAGCAACCTGCTCAGT
>CAZFFW010000311.1:0-5609 GCA_964518125.1 uncultured Porifericola sp. | reverse complement strand
GAATGCCATGGGCGCTCATTTTCGGCTCCTCCCCTCCCACCCTAATAGCTAAGCAGGTTTTTCTCTATCTATGTATCCTACCCAAAGCTTAGTGCTGAAGAAATGTTTATATGGGTTTTTTGGCAGATTGGACGAGTAGTAGTAGAGAGAACTGGTGTATCATTATGTAAATTCATATTTGTACCTCTCACAAGTACTAAAAGGTATTGTATAAGAAAGTAAGAACTGCGTGGTATGCATGCCTCAAAGGAAGAAGTGGCTTTTTAACTTGACTAAAGGCTTTTGTTACCCATGCCGCTACAGTTCTTCGAGTATATGCAAACTTCTTGTTGACACTTTTTTTTATATGATCCCAGGTGTTATCCAATACAAGATATACTACGAAAAGTAAGGAAATAACCGTCATACCAATAGCTAGTTTTTCCATGTTTATTCAGGTAATTACCTTGACAAGCCAATTGCTTAGATGATATAAGAGCGAGGGATGACAAATCAGTGCTTGTGATGTCTTGGTTCGTAAATCAATCGCATAAATGCCCCCAGACGTTCGTTGTCCCTGGCTACTGGAATACTAGGCACTATACCAACCAGCAGGCCGTCACTGATCGTAAGTCGCATCTGTGGGCGAATGACCATGTCAAACTTTCCGTCCCGCACAATTTTATTGAATTCTATACCTACGAAGTTCCGGGTGCCCGGTATCATATAATGGAAGTTAGAATTAATCTCGTAGGCAAAATCCACTTTATCAGAATCAAAATGAGTGGTAATTCTGGGACCAGTGTACAACAAAGTATGAAAGCTACTCCCCCAGTTTTTGGCAGCTATCAGGAAAGGGTTATATAGTATTCCCTGAAAAACCTGTTCTCTTCCTATGGTATTTAGATCGGTAAACTCAAGTTCGGTGATTCCACCAATGGCCATAGAGGTACGCAGGCGTTCTGAAACAAGAAAAGTATATTGAGCAGCCATCTTGAGGCTTTCTACCCGATTGGAAGGCTTTGTCAGGTCTGATAAACTGTTCATCCTGTTAGCAGGCCCATTTGTATAGATCGTCACGGGTAATTCAATCTCCAGCCCCAAACGATCAATCACCGCCCATTCATACTCCACCAGAAATTCATAACTATCAAAGTTAGTTTTATCGGTCATGCCCATACCTACGTTCCATTCGCGTTCTCCTTTATGAGCCCCCAGGTCCCGAATCAGGTCAATATATAATGGTTCAGCATGTAATAACTTAAGGGGCCTTTTCTCTTCCTGTGGATTCGCCGTACTATCCTGTAGAGCATAAATGCGGACTGGCAATAAACACAGCCAGAATAAAAAGATAACTTTCATCTACTACCTTTATTAAGAAATTGTAACAATTAATTTCTTTACAAACTTAGATGGCAGACATTAAAGGCAGCTTAGAACTAAATTAGAAGTGAATTAAAATAGGTGGTTCTCAATGAGCTTTAGCTTTCAATGGAAAGCAGGCTTTTATTTCCGTGCCCATACCCTCAGTAGAATTAAAATGTAAAATACCTCCATGCATTTTGATAATTTTATGCGCTAGGGATAGCCCAACACCAAACCCCTTAAATTTTCTCACATTACTTGCCCGATAGAATGGCTCAAATATATTTTTCAGCTCAATTGCAGGAATGCCTACTCCCCGATCCTTGACCAGGATTTGAAGATGATCGCCGGAAATAGATAAACTGACCAGTACTTCCTGATTTTCCGAAAACTTGTTAGCGTTTTCAATTATATTTTTTAAAGCAACCTCCAACAAACCTTCATTACCAAATATTATGAGCTGATCATGCATTTCCGGGCTTATCAGACATTTGATTCTGACACTATTATCAGGGTTAAACAGATCAATACTTTTTTTGATACTGTACAAGAGCTCCAATACAAAAACTGGCTCAACTGTAAGCCCTTTTTTATCTGCGGCAGTCTGGGCTAGTTTCAACAGGCTATTGATCAGCAAATCCAGTCTTATGGCTTCATTGTAAATCTTGCCTAGCGATTCCTGATACTCATCCTTAGATCTTTCTCTGTTCAAACTGATTTCTGACTCACCCAGAATAGCTGTTAAAGGATTGCGGAGCTCGTGGGAAGCGTTGTTGATAAAATTATTCTGTATCTCAAAGGAAGTCTCCAGTCGGTTCAACATATCATTGAATGTATTTGTGAGTTGATCCAGTTCATCAGCATTCCCTTTGCCTCTCAGGCGCAGATGCAAACTGGCAGCGCTAATAGAGTTTACTTTAGTGGTGATTTCGCTGATCGGCGCCAAAACCTGCCCTGCATAATAATGTCCTAATAGGTAAATGATGACCAGGCTGATCAGGAAGGCTACAACCAATATATTTCTCAGGTTGCTCATTTTTGTCTGGCCATACCGATCTATCGCCGAAAGAACTACCAAAAAGTCACCCTGATTATCCTGATATAATAGACCTGCATAGGAGGTGTTCTCAAAAATGCGGGTAGCAGATTGTTTTTCAAAAATCTCATCAAAAAAATCCTGAGACAAATTGAAGGTGTTGACTTCAAGTATTTGCTGTTCTGCTATGTTGACTTTAATAAAAATTTCGGTTTCAGCAGGCAATTTCTGCAGATACTTCTTACGAATTTCATTGTAAATATTGGTGCTCACTTCATCCTGTTCCAGGTAAGACTGTGCGGCTACATTGACCCTTTCCTGCATACGGACAAAAAATTCTTTACGAGTGTACTGGTAGGCAAAAAAATAGATAAAAACGAATGTAACCAGCAAGAGGCAGGCAGTAAGTGCAGTAAAGGTAAGCGCAATTTTTCTTCTAATCTGCATAATACTTTAGCCTTCTTTTAGTACATACCCCATACCGATGACCGTTTGGATTAGCTTTGGTTCAAAGCCTTTATCTATTTTATTTCGTAGGTAGTTGACATATACATCTACCACGTTCGTTCCCATGTCAAAATTGATATCCCACACATTTTCCAGAATGTCTACCCTGGATACAACCCTACGTTGATTTATTAAAAGGTACTCCAGCAGACGATATTCAGTAGAGGTCAGTTTAATTTCCAGACCAGCTCTACTCACCATTTTTGCATCAAGATCAAGGACAAGATCTGAAATCCTTATCTGCCTATGCACTGGTATGGTAAGGTTCTTTCTTCTACCAAGCGCCTTAACCCGTGCCAGTAGTTCTTTGAACTTAAAAGGTTTTACCAGGTAATCATCTGCTCCCATGTCCAGACCACGAACCACATTTTCCGTAGAGCCAAGGGCAGTAAGCATCAGGATAGGTACTTCCTGGTAACCTTTTTGTCGGATATTGTGGCAAACCTCAAATCCATTGATTCCAGGTAAGATGATATCCAGGATAATGACATCAATCAAATTTTGGTATAGTACTTCAAGTCCCGTCTGACCATCGTATACTACATACACGGAGTAATTTTCCTCTTCCAGCCCCTTTTTGATAAAGGAAGATACATTTTGCTCGTCTTCTATTAATAAGATGTTTTTCATTGAAATTCTCTGCCTGCATACTAAGATCAAATAACGGATAATACTCTCAGGATCAGATTAGAAACAGATTAAAATTTTGTGGAATATCCAGGAATAGCGGCCTTTTACCATTAATCTAATATTATTCTAATCAGGTTCTTAGACAATTTTAATCCATATCTATCTCTTTTGGTGGGAGCTATCCTTTGAGTGAATTTAGCTGACTTAGAAAAAACAGCCTGGCTAAGAAGAGATTTTTCCCAGGCATTTATTGGAAAATAAAAAAAGTTATGGTGCATACATTCCTTCAAATTCTAATTGTGACAGTACTTTCATCGTTGAATGCTACAGATTCTCAGGATTGTTTCCCTATTTTTTCCTCCTCCAAGGATTATCAAACCTTCCGTCAATCTAATTGTCAAACTTCCTCTGAAGAGGCTGTAAAATTGAAAGGCGTTCTTTCTCACAACAAGCTTCTCTACAAAGAACAAGCATATGCAGTTAAGGAGGTATGGGGGTTTATGATAGGTAATGTGGTTTATAGGGCCCATGAAAGTAGCCTTTACCGTATTATAGATCATGGTCCAATTGTCATCTATAGGGGTGTTATGCAAAGAAAACATGCAGTGTTTTTTAGCACTGATCTGGATGCTGAAATACACTGGTTTAGCAAAAATTTGCTTGTACGTGAGTTGAAGAACATCAATGCTTCTTCCGCTGCTTTGGTAGAAAATTTACCAAGAAACGATTTGTTGGCCTATTTCGAGGATGAAGATCATTTTCTGGTTAACCTGCTACTGACAATGGAGACAAAGTAAATGACTTGACTACCAGAAATGTTTTTTTTCACTGGGTATTACCATCACGGGGACTTCAATAGTTTGTCCTACTTTTTGTAGGAAATGATCTTTCCGAAAAAAGGGAATAGTTTCCCTGCTGTTTTTAAATAGTAAAAGATCAATGGTACACTTTTTTAGTTCTGAGGGATAGGCGCCAGGCTCCTTATCGTTTGTTTTGATAAGCAGGAAAGAAGCATCGTATAAAACTGCCTCTTCCCAGGCCTTAGAAAGGTTGTTGATTTCACTTTTCGTGAGAGCCCCTTCGTGCAGCGTAATAAAAACTATGTCGGGTTTATCGTGAGGGAAAATGGCTTCTAACTCTCTTTCATAATCAGATATACCATCATAACCGGAAAGTTCAACCACAAAACCAATCCTGTCAAAAACAAAACCCGAAAAAGAACCGGGAATCAAAAGCAGAGGACAGGGAGGATCTTCTATGATCCTGGTTAATTCGATGTTATGCTTAGTATTGTTTTCTTTGGACAATGAAATCACCAACAGGTCAATTTCTTTAGTTTCTACAAGGTGTTCAGCAGTTGAGAGAAGACTACCCCAATAGTGGTTATAGTATATCTGACTGATATGGCATGCATAGTTTTTCCTGATAAGCTCAAGACCATGGTAAAAATCATCCTTAATTTTGATATCTATCATCTCTTCCTCTGATGGTAAGAACAGTAGGTCCTGTGTATCAGTGGGCGGAGGTGTACATGAAAACAGACAAAACGCTATAGTCTCCTCTGGATACATATGAATGGCTAACTGAATAGCGCTTAATGATTTAAAAGAAAAATCTGTGGCGACGGCAATTTTTTTCATCTTCCTTTCTATAAGTGATTCATTCTGCTACCTGCTTTTGGCAAGCTATTCTTCATGTATTAGAAGCAGATTAGTGTGAGATTAAAGTTAGCTTAGAATATTGCGGATTGGTCATCAATTATGTTACCTAAGCAAGAAATCATGAGGTCTTGTCTCCTCAACCAGGTTTGGGTAGGTCCAGAATGTTGGTTTAGTATTGTTTTTGACCTCTTCATGGCGGGTGGGTAAATGCCCGACAGAAGAAACTAAGCTATCATCTACCTATTACTTTTCTTCTGTCCACCGCTAGAGGGTGGGGAGCTATGGGCTTACTGACACTGACGCTGACGATCTTTATAGATAGCATTGGCTAAAGCAAAAAAAAGAGGAGCCGAAGCTCCTCAGGTGTTAGTGGCTATGCGTGATGTAATCCGCTGCGGCCTGCGCCAGGCTGGCTGCTTCTACTACCAGGC
>CAZFFW010000310.1:0-5613 GCA_964518125.1 uncultured Porifericola sp. | reverse complement strand
TTATATTTAGTTCACATTCTAACCAAACTATAACACACTATGAAAAGGGTTTTTTTTAAAACACTACTAGCGATGTTGTTTCTCGTACCTCTTTCGTGTTCAGAAGACGATGTTGCTATGAATACAAATTTGAGTACAAACACTGAAAAAATGACAACAGATGAGTATTATTTGTTGATGGATGGCATGAAAAAAATGTATTTATTAGCATTTCAAAATGCTGAAGCTCGTTTTGTAAGCTACGTAAAAAACTACCCTGATGGTCTAGCTTTTAATATTTCAAAAGCTACGAATGAAACCGCTGTCTTTTTAAAAACAAATTATTTTTCTGCACCACTACAAAGTGATTCTAGTTATGGAACCGAGATGCTAAATTCATTTAAGAAAGATATTTCTTATTACAGAAGTTCAAGCAACTCTCGTACAAGGACTTTATTTGATGTAAATTCTCTCAGTTATTTAACATCAACTCAAAAAACAATCATTAAACCATATATAGATGAAATTCAAAACACATCAAATCCATTTGAAGCAAAAGCAGTGACTGAGAGCCTTGAAAGAGCAATTGAGATAGAGTCTGCAAGGTTAAGAGTATCAAGCTCACATAAAACAGAAATGATGGCAATCAGTGCCGGTTTGTGGGCGTTTTCACATTTCCTTGAGAATGGAGGTGTTGATAAAATGTATAATGCATTAGCAGATGAAATTTATGGAAATTCTGCCAGGTGTTACGTAAGTTTTAGAAATGTTTTGCTAGGGTCAATTATAGGTTTCTTCTCAGGGGCTGCTACAGGAGGATGGGTAGGTGCAACAGCGGGTACTTTTACTGCACCGGTAATAGGTACTGTTACGGGAGCTGTGTCTGGAGCGGTTGCAGGTGCTGCTGTGGGCTTTGTTAGCGGTGGTCTATCGACGATGGCAGCAGAACTTTTAGGATCGTGCTTTCGTGCTAGTGAAGTTGCTTGTAGGGACGAAGGAGGGGTTTGGAGTAAGCAAAAAAATATGTGTTTCTTATATTAAGCTACTCATATGTGGATCAACCAAAAATTTAAGAAAAGAACTATTGTTTCAACTGTTGTGCTAACATTCGTATGGCTAGTTTTTAACTTCGTATTATATGGGTACCATTCACCAACTGAGCTTGAGTTTTGGGTTACATTGTTGACTTCAATATTTTTTGGCTTGACATCTGCCTTCGGAACAAGCTACCTTCTGTTCAAGATGCGCGATAGGTAAATATTAAATTAACAAATTAAAAATTGGCGCTGCTCGCTTAGGTGGGCAGCGCTTTTTTTTTGGTTCTTGCAGAAATTAACAAGCTGCGTTTACTATTTTAAAGCTGGGTAAAAAGGAAAGGAAATTCTAAATCACACAGGCTATTTTGAGTAAAGCATGTTGTTTTCAGCTAACGATAAAGAGTGACAACAGATGGATGGTGATGTGCATTAATCCTAAATAAACCTTAACTTACGAGCCTTTAAATTTTTTGACATGCAGACAACAACTTATCAGACCGATCTTACCCAGGCCAGAGAATTTTTGTACAGCCTGATTCGGCAGCAAGCCAGCCCGGACGGCATCAAATGGCTCGACCAGCAGACGGACAAACTCAGCAAAGAATGGAACCAGCGCACCTTTTACTTCTCTTTTAGCTCAGTCCCGCGATTTATGGGGAAAGCTTCGGTAGACTATTCAGAGGAAACGCTACAGCAGGCCGATCAGCTTCGCAAAGGTTTTCGTCCGCAGGGCTGGGACCTGACGCAACTGGCGCGCACTTACATCCTGCTTTTTCTTCCCCATGAGGATAGCAAAGAATACCTGCTTACCATCAACCGCATGTGCGAAACGGCCGATATGTACGAGCAGCAGACCATCTACGCGGCCCTGCCGCTGCTGCCCCACCCCCAGGAACTGACCGGCCGCGCGGCAGAAGGTGTACGTACCAATATGACCAATGTCTTTGACGCCATCGCCCTGCATAACCCCTATCCGGCTGATTATCTGGAACAGGAGGCCTGGAACCAACTGGTGCTGAAGGCGGTATTCATGGGTCGGCCGCTGTACAAAATATACGGTGCTGACCAGCGTGCCAATCCTGAACTGGCGCGTATGCTGATTTACTTCGCCCACGAGCGTTGGGCGGCTCACCGGGAGGTGACACCGGAAATCTGGCGCTTTGTTGCTCCTTACCTCAGCGAGGAATACCTGCCCGACCTGGAAAAAACCGTAAAGCAAGGCAAGCCGCTGGAAGTGGAGGCAGTGCTGCTGGCCTGCGCCGTTAGCACCTATACCGGCGGGCGGCAGATTCTGGACCAGAATCCCGAGATCAAAAACCGCATCATCAGCGAGCAGCTAAGCTGGGACGGCATCGGCGAACGCTATCATAATGCCTGATCTCGTACCACCGTGATTCATCACGGTCTGAAAGAAGCTAAAACCTTTAACCTGTAACTTTTAACCTTTGACTGATTATGCAATTCATAGATCCACACATACACGTTACTTCCCGCACTACCGATGATTACGAAGCCATGCAGGCCGCCGGAATCGTCGCTATCATTGAGCCGGCTTTCTGGCTGGGGCAGCCCCGTACCCGGGTGGGCAGCTTCCAGGACTATTTTAACAGCCTGGTCGGTTTTGAGCGCTTCCGGGCCAGTCAGTTCGGGATTCGCCACTACTGCACCATCGGGCTCAACTCCCGCGAGGCCAACAATGAGCCCCTGGCGGAGCAGGTGATGGAACTGCTGCCGCTCTACGTAGGCAAAGAAGGCGTAGTAGCCGTTGGCGAGATCGGCTATGACGACCAGACACCCGCCGAAGACAAGTATTTTCGGGCACAGCTGGAACTAGCCAGAGAAGTCAATATGCCGGTGATGATTCATACGCCCCACCGTGACAAAAAGCGCGGCACCTCCCGCAGCATGGATGTCTGCCTTGAGCATGGCCTGGAACCGGGTATGGTCGTCGTGGATCACAACAATGAGGAAACCGTGAAAGAAACGCTGGACCGTGGATTCTGGGCAGCATTTTCTATCTACCCTCACACCAAAATGGGCAGTGAACGTATGGTAGAAATCGTGAAGCAATACGGTCCCGACCGCCTCATCGTCAACAGTGCTGCCGACTGGGGCGTAAGCGATCCGCTGGCGGTGCCCAAAACTGCTAACCTGATGCTGGAAAAAGGCGTGCCCGAAGAACACGTGAAGCAGGTCTGCTACCAGAATGCGCTGGCGGCATACGGACAAAGCGGGCAGATGAAAGAAAGCGACTGGCAGGATATGGCCATTGACCAGCGGCAGAAGTACTCTGGCAACAGCGTACTCCGTGGAGGACAGGAGCCCAAAATTAAAGGCGCATCAGGGATTGTGGAGAATTAGTGGAGTTGACCTTTATCTGAAAACCATGGCTGGTGCGAGGCACTCCGTGCCCTCACCAGCCATATTTTTTAAACCAAAATCCACAACCTGATTTTTATGGAAAAACTCATCGCCCACATCAAGCTCATGCGCCCTGCTAACGTCGTTACCGCTATCGCCGATATCCTGGCTGGTTTTGCCGCTTCCGGTTTGGCGCTACAGTGGCTGGAAAGCAGGGAGTATAACATAAGCCTGCTCTGGCTGGTGTTGGCGACCATCGGTCTCTATGCTGGTGGTGTAGTGTTCAATGATGTTTTTGATGCCGAACTGGACCGAACCGAGCGTCCGGAGCGCCCCATCCCCAGCGGACAGGCAAGCGTAGTTTCGGCCAGCCTGTTTGGTTCACTGTTGCTAATTTTGGGCATACTGGCTGCCTGGCGGGTTTCCATAGCCAGCCTGATCGTAGCGGTGCTGGTAGCTGCCTGTGCACTGCTGTACGATGCCTGGGGCAAGCATCAAAGCTGGTTTGGGCCAATCAACATGGGCATGTGCCGGGGCGGCAACCTGTTGCTGGGCGTTAGCGCCGTACCGGCTGCACTGGCTGAAGTCTGGTATATCAGCCTTATCCCCATCGTCTATATTGCGGCCATTACCATGATCAGCCGGGGCGAGGTGCATGGCGGTGATAAAGGGATAATCCGTGCTGCGGGCCTGATGTACGGACTGGTAATCCTAAGCATTGTTTTGATGGCAGTCTTTTTCAGTACCGACTTCTGGCAGGTGCTGCCCTTCCTGGCGTTGCTGGCTTATTTCATTCTGCCACCGCTCTTCCGGGCCATCCGTGAGCCTGCGCCTAAATTAATAGGCCTGGCGGTGAAAGCGGGCGTGCTGGCGCTCATTATCATGGATGCGGCCCTGGCTACGGCCTTCGCCGGCTGGCTCTACGGGTTATTGGTCTTACTGCTCTTTCCTGTCTCACGCTTTGTAGCGAAAGCCTTTGCCGTCACCTGAGGCACTTTTCGTGCAGAATGATAGTTATTTTTAGTGTAGAAAATTATCTTGCATGCTTGACTCAAAGCGTAAGCCTAACTTATGAAGCCCATTCAGCAGTCTTTTAGCGTCCCTTTTCAGTACCAGGTATTCTTTACAGAAAACCTTTTTGACAGCAGCAACACGACTTTGGTGGATTTGATCAGAGGAGAGCGAAAACCCAAAGTTTTTTTCGTGCTGGATGCCGGAGTGGCCGAGGCGCACCCCCGTTTAGTAGAGCAGATGGAAGATTATGCTGAACGGCACAAGGATGTTTTTACCCTCTGCAATGAGCCTCTGATGGTAGCGGGCGGCGAACAGTCCAAGAACGAAACTGAGCATTTGCAGAAAATTGTAGAGGCTACCCATCTTTACGGCATTGACCGCCACTCTTACATCATCGCCATTGGTGGCGGCGCGGTGCTGGATATGGCCGGATTTGCGGCGGCAGTCTCCCACCGGGGTATACGCCATATCCGCATACCCACCACTGTTTTGTCACAAAACGACTCAGGCGTGGGCGTGAAGAACAGCATCAATTATTTTGGGAAAAAAAACTATCTCGGCACCTTCGCTCCGCCCTTTGCCGTCATCAACGATTTTACATTTTTACATACTTTGGACGATCGCGATTGGCGCTCCGGCATTTCCGAAGCCATCAAGGTGGCGCTGATCAAGGATGCCGCTTTTTTTGAACAGCTGGAACAGGATGCGGAGGCCCTGGCCAATAGGGAAATGCCGCCCATGCAGCGGCAGATCTACCGCTGCGCGGAAATGCATATGGAGCACATCTCCAGTGGCGACCCCTTTGAGATGGGATCTTCCCGTCCGCTGGACTTCGGACACTGGGCCGCGCACAAACTGGAGCAACTGACCAATTACGAACTGCGTCATGGAGAGGCAGTGGCTATCGGCATCGCCCTGGACACCGCTTACTCTCAGATGAAGGGCATGCTCAGCGAAGCAGAAGCACAGCGGGTCATGAAGCTTTTCAAGACGCTTGGCTTTAACCTTTACGTGCCGGAACTGGAAAAAGAGGAAGTGATCCGGGGACTGCAGGAGTTTCAGGAACATCTGGGCGGTGAGCTGACCATCATGCTGCTGGAAAAAATCGGCAAAGGTGTAGAAGTACACGAAATGGATATAGACCTGATCCGAAAAGCTATCGCGCAGCTCAAGGCTTTTGAAGAGATGGATTTGGAGGTAAAATAGTTGAAGGTTAAAAGTT
>CAZFFW010000309.1:0-5622 GCA_964518125.1 uncultured Porifericola sp. | reverse complement strand
TTCCTGCCGTCTCCCGCTGTTTGCTGACTGAAGTTTGCTTTCAGTCAGACCTCAGGGTGCTTACTCCCCAAAGCTATACCTCTACCCAGCACCTGACCGGGAGAACGGACATGCTTTTACCTGGAAAATCGCCATTGCGACAGCATTCGGAAGCCCCTGGACCGCCTTTATGATTCCTCTCTGAAACCAGCATAAGCCGGAACATCATCAGACTTTCCCGCCAATTGGTATACCCGCTGGTCCTGGGAGATGAGTTCCTGCAGGTGGGCAAAATGTGCGGTCAGGAGTGGCCCGGTAACTTCTTCGGTATAGCGTTCTGTTGCCCGGGCATAGCCGGCTTCCCCCATCTGCGCGCGCTGGGCCGGGTTGTTGACCAGTTGTAGTATGGCATTTTTTAAAGCACTTATATGATCGGGAGGAACCATCAGGCCGGTTTTCTGATGCTGGGTGACCTCACATACCCCACTTCTGACATCACAGGTGATGGTCGGCAGACGGCATAACTGTGCTTCTACCAGGCTTTGCCCAAAGGATTCGGTACGGTTGGTACAGGGCAGCACATAGATATCACTGGCTTCCAGCAGGGCGGCCTTATTGCGGTGGTCTACCTGTTCAATGAAATGAACGCGCTCAGTCAGTCCCAGGTCCTGGCACAATTGTACGGAATGGTGCAGGTGCGGCCCCCTGCCACCGATCAATGCATGCACACCGGGGAGCAGGTGCAGGGCTCTCAGCAGATTGTCTACCCCTTTGTATTGTACCTGTCGGCCGATAAAACTGACCGTTGGCGCTCCGCCACACATGCGGCGAAAGTCCCTGACCATCCGTGCCCTGCCTTCAGAAGCGGCAAAGGGGCGCTGGTCCGTTCCGTGGGGGATGATGACAAATTTATCCTGGTAGCGACGCAGTTCCCGTGAGGTATCGCCATATATTTTTGTGTAGAGGATCACCGAAAGGGCCCGCTTCAGCAGCAGGTGATACATCGGCAGCACAAAGGGCCTGAGCATGTGCTGCCTGACAATATCGGTATGGTGGGTAATGGTTAGCGGTACACCGGGGGATGCCAGCAGTATGGAAGCCACTGCCAGTGGGTTGGGCGCATGCAGGTGGATCAGGTCCGGCTTTAACTTTCTCATGTAGGTGAAGAGGTCCAGGCTCAGTGCCTGGGAGAAGAGTGTACCCATCACCCCTACCCTGATTACCTGAAAGTTTTCGTAGTTTTCATTCCTGGTCTTTCGTCCCTGGTTAAACACCAAAGCTGTCACTTCATGATCTCTTGCCAAGGTTTTACAACAATGGTAGGTGTTGTTTTCTATGCCACCGGTATAGGGAGGAAAGTACTTGCCGATCTGGAGAATTTTCATGATAAAAAAGTTAAAACAGTGTAAGTGAGAAATGTATGTGTTACGGAACATGTATTCCCTAAAGCTTAGAATAACGCTCAGGCAGGCCCTGTAAAACCTGCCGGAGCAGCATAAAAATGAAACTGCAGCTACACACCCTATACCGACGTGGCAGTAAAACCAGGCTGAATACCCGGATTGGCGGGCATTTCAGCCTGATACAGCTAATAGAATAGTATCCCGGCAGCAGCCTTGGCCATAAGTATTGATCAGGCAGTACCCAGCAACCACTGTCGCTTTACCTGCTCCAGGCTGAATACCTGGCCTAGGCCTTTTTTCTCCGGGTATGCACAGGCACAAATGACCAAATCCTGAATCGCCAGTTGCCGCTGTAGTAGCAGTTGCCGCTCATGCCAGACGGGCAAAACATAATGAAAGTACACATAGTGGTTATCAGCCCACTTTTTTACCAGCTGCAGCGCTGTCAAACGATCTTGTAATGTAAAATAAACGTGTTTTATTTTTTTGGGATTATTCTGGCTCAGCAGCCTTTGTAGCGTATCTGCCATCGGACAGAGATTTGAGTCCTCTTCATAAAAGCCCATGAAGCGGGCAGCAGGATACTGCTGTTGCAGATAGCGATGGATAGCCCGGGCTTCAGGGTTATAGCCGACTATACAATAACTGTAGTGTTTAGACATATGATGGCGTCCGTATTGAAAAAAGCCCACAATAAGCAGCTTACTGCTGAAAGAGAAAAAAAAGAAAATTGCCCAGAAAAGTGCCAATGGCTGGTACATACCAGCGCTAAGGTGCATACTGCTGCTCAGCAGCAGGAAGATCCAGCCGAAGTTCAGCATGGCCAGCAAGCTCCGCTTCAGCCACTGCTCAATGGCCGGCAGCACTTTGGCACTCATCGCTCCCGTCAACAGCAGTAGACTCAGCCATAACAGGCAACCCACATACAATATCCCGCTAGTCTCGTGCCAGGGTTCTGACATGTAGGGTAGGCTGAGCCAGAAAGCCAGCAGCAGGGCCAGTATTTCGGGCAGGCTCAGGGCCAGCAAAAGCACTCTCGAGTAAGGTTCGGTCAGCCGCTTACTAAATCGGTTCATAGTTGGTTAAGAAAAGGGCATACTTTTGACGATCAACAGGACATTTTGACCTGTTGGAAAATTAGTTATAGGTTTTCTTCGTAAAGTAAAATTATGCCTGCTAGACTGATGTCAAAAAGTGTATTCTGACTTACAAAAATAGACTATGCTTATTTGCTTGATCACTGTGAATTCTCTACTATAATAAAACAAAATATTGAGAAAGTATACCCTTTAACAAAAAAATTAACCTAAACTTACATGATTTTTAAATACATAATACAGTAAAAAACGCTCATGATGTATTCAATAAGCATATATACGGTGCAGAGCTTCTTTTTTTACCTGAAAATACTACCTATTCTTACACAGCCGGAACTTCTCCATTGTTCCACCTTAAAAACCCCTACTAGTTCTAGTCATATAGCACTATTTATTTCAGATAATATACCCATTTTTACTTTTTCACTTACCTATTGATATCTGTGTCTTTGGGTATTGTAGTGGCTTCTCCTGCCTAATCCAGCCTACATGCCAGGATGACGACCCCAGCCTTGCGCCCGATTCCCCGCCCAAAGTGGCCTTGCCGGTCTGGTGTCAGGAGCGATAAATTCTTAACTTAAGCGTTGTATCAAAAGATCGCTGAACATTTTTTGGTCGTTGAAAATGTGATGCCTATGAAGCGCACAAGCCCCTGCCCCTTTCTCTGCCTTTACCTGCTGCTCCTTTCCTACCCTATCAGTGGACAGCAGCTGGATTCGCTGCAGATCAGCGCTGGGTACCAGCTGAACGTAGCCACCCAGGCCTACCAGCCCTTATGGCTCCTGGCCAACCGCCATGGCATCATCGCTGACCGGCAGGCAGACCTGCTGACCCAGATACGTTTGGCTAACCGCCATGATTTCCATGAACGAAGCCCCGCCTATCCCTACCATCCCCGGCGACAGAAGCCCCTCCCTGTCTCCCTGTCCTACGGATTGCAGGTGTATAACCACCAGCAGTTCGGCAGAACTTTCCTGCAGGAAGCTTATCTGAAGCTGCAAGCCGGTGCCTGGCAGCTCAGCATCGGGCGTACGGAAGAAACCATCGGTGAACTTAACCCCCGCCTTTCAAGTGGTTCGCTGGGCCTGAGCGGCAATGCCCCGCCTGTTCCCAAAGTGAGCATCTCCCTCAGAGATTATGTCAGCCTGCCCTTCACCGCCGACTGGCTGCAGGTCAAAGGGCGCTTCAGCCACGGATGGATGGGTAAGGCATCTGAGGTAAAGGGGGCCCTGCTGCACGAAAGGAACCTCTATCTCCGTATCGGCCCGGAGCGATTCAGGTTGTACGGAGGGCTGAACCGCTTCGCGCTCTGGGGTGGTAAGCATCCCGACTATGGACAACTGCAGGCCGACTGGCAGGCCTTTGGCACGGTGGTGTTCGGCCGCCCTGTAGACGATGCCCGGCCCTACCGCGCCCGCGATGCCACGCGCCTGGGTAACCACCTGGGCTTCCTTGACATGGGATTTTACCTGAACCTTCCGCAGGTGAAAGTCAGCCTGTACCGGCAGGTTCCCTTCGAGGACCGTTCCGGCCTGAAGCCGCTGGCCAATCCCGATCAGTTGCTGGGCATCACCTTCAGCCACAGGGATGCTGCCTCACCCTGGCGGGCCCTTAGCCTGGAGTACCTGGACACCCGTCACCAGAGCGGTAACCGCCGTTCCGGCCATGACAACTACTATAATAACCGCCTCTATGGACAGGGCTGGTCCTACCAGGGACGTAACCTGGGTACTCCCCTTTTCCTAGACCGGGAACGCGCGGCCCTTTACCTGCAGGAGCGTATCGCGGGCGCCGACCGCTGGCGCATCATCAACAACCGCATCAGGGCCCTGCACCTGGGTGTGCTGCTTCGACCCCTTCCTTTCCTGGAGTACCGCAGCCTGATCACCTGGACCGAAAATCATGGAAATTACTTCAACAAAGGGCAGTTTTCGTCCGCCCCGCAGCAGTGGTACCTCTTACAGGAGTTTGTCTGGCAGGCTGCTCGCTGGCGCTTGTACACCGCAGCAGGCTGCGACCTGGGCAGCCTGAGCAGTAACTTTGGCCTTTCCGTCGGGCTGGAATACCGGCTGAAAACTAGCGGTCATCAATTCTGGCTGCCTCCGCTAGCTGCACCCTAGCCTCCCTTGATCATAGCGGGATTCAGGGACACAGCACCTCGTCGGACTGGCGAAAGGACTTATGCCAGCTCAGCCAAAGTCCCATCCTTTCCGGTGCCTGCTCCTGGCTGATCAGAGCTTTGATATCTGAAAATCCCAGGCTGAGTCCACCCCGGCTGAGTGACAGTCCGTGCTGCATACCGTAGGCGGCAGACCACTGCTGGGGAAAGGCAAAGGTCCAATCCTGCAGCCGGTATACCGGGCTGAGTTGGATCCTGCCGAACTGCTGCAGGCGGATATCTCCCTGCATCCAGGCATGCAGGTCCAGTTCGGCTACACCCATCAGCTGCCAGTCCTGGTAAGCCAGCATGACTTCCGCCCTGGCCCGAAAGGGCAGGCTCAGGCGCATCTTTTCCTGCCGGGCACTGATGCCCAGCCGCTGGGCCAGGCTATCCTGTATGCCGAGCAGACCGGCGGGCTGTTCCATCAGCTGGTCTAGTTCCACCCTTTCGTGGAGCCCGCGGCTGATTTCCTGGTACTGCAGTGAGCCTTTGCCAAAGCGGATACTCCCCAGGTCCAGCAGGCTCAGGCCTGCCATCTCCAGCTGCCAGCGGTCGGGGTCCGCCGCCTTTGGCTTCCGCTGCCATAGCAGGCCCATGTCCAGCCCCACCCCCACTGCCCGGGGACGCCAGTAGGCACTACCCTGCTCATGGGCAGCATAACCAGGGCTGTAGCGGGCATGCCAGCGATAAGATTCTACAAACAGCACATTGGAAGCGGCCAGCAGGTAGCTCAGTTGGGGCACTTCCACCTGCATGGCACCATTGCCCAGCAGCAGGTGCCCACTCCACCCCATCTGCCACTGCCCGCTGCCGCTCCTGCCCAGGATGCGGGCATAAGCCAGCTGCAGGTCATACCACTGGGCCATGCTGATCGCAGCATGGGTATCGCTGCGACGGAGTTCATAGGTTTCACTGTCGGAAAATTCCGTCTGTATATCATGGTGGAGCTGCCGCTCCAGGCTGGCCTGCCCCTGCATGCGGT
>CAZFFW010000308.1:0-5634 GCA_964518125.1 uncultured Porifericola sp. | reverse complement strand
TTTAAAATTCGGAAGTAAACTGAAATCACAACACACTCAGCCAGCTAGTGCTGGTTAATGCAAAATTTATTGTTAAATAAGTTAATCGTTTATGAAAAAAGCTTTTTTCTCTATATCACATTTATTGATGCTAGTGGGTTTGCTGGCAGCAGCCTGTCAATCAAAAAACAGAACAGTGCCCTTCTCTGCGCCTCTCCTGGAGGGATTGGGTAGTCATACACTGGATATCACTACTGAATCCGAACTGGCAGAAAAGTTCTTTAATCAGGGTTTTAAGCTAACCTATGCTTTCAATCACGGAGAAGCGGAACGTTCGTACCGCGAGGCAATCCGCCAGGATCCTGATTGTGCCATGTGTTATTGGGGAGCTGCTCAGGTTTTGGGAAGCAACTATAATGTGGCCATGCCGGAGGAAGCAAGACAGGAAGCCCTTCGTCTGATCAAATCTGCCCAGGATAAGGCTCAGCAATGCCAGCCATGGGAAAAGGCGCTGATTGAAGCGACTGCCTCGCGCTATCGCTACGAAAAGACACAGGAACAGGCTGTTCTAGACCAGGATTATGCATCGGCATTGTCAGCTGCTCACCGGCAGTTTCCTGATAAGATAGACATTGCCGTACTCTACGCCGAAGCACTCATGATTTTGCATCCCTGGGACCTTTATGACAAACAGGGTAAGCCAAAAGCATGGACGCCTGAGATCATCGGTCTTATAGAGAGAATTTTAGATACTGCTCCTGACCATCCCGGTGCCAACCATCTTTATATACATGCTATGGAGGCTTCTGATCGTCCGGAGCGTGCCATGAGCAGTGCCGACCGGCTAGGTCAACTAATGCCAGGAGCAGGCCATATGGTTCATATGCCATCACACATTTATATCCGGACAGGGCGCTACCATGAAGGATCATTAGTCAACGAAAAAGCTATTGAAGTAGACAGTCTTTACCTGGATGCCTGTGCCGCCCAGGGTGTTTATCCGCTGATGCTTTTTCCGCACAATATCCATTTTCTTGCGGCAACTGCTGCCCTGGAAGGGCGAGGCAGTACTTCTATCAAGGCAGCATGGCGGGTATCGGCATATACCGATACCACGATGATGCGGGAGGATGGCTGGAAAACACTACAGCATTACTGGATTATCCCCTATTATGTACTTGTAAAGTTTGCCCAGTGGGATGAGATTCTTCAACTAGAAAAACCGGATGAGGACTTACTGTATCCCACAGCAATCTGGCATTATGCCAGAGGAATGGCATTTGCTGGTAAAAACCAGACCGCAAAAGCAGAAGAAGCGCTATCTTTACTTCAGGGGCTGGCCCAAAAACCGGAATTACAGGAAATTACTATCTGGGATTTGAACACTGCGGTAGACCTGGTAGATATCGCCAGGCGCTGCCTGGAATCAGAAATTTACAGAAAAGCAGGTAAACCTAAAGAGGCCATCCGCTTACTGCGAGAGGCAGTAGAAATTGAAGACAGCCTCAATTATAACGAACCCCCCGACTGGTTTTTTTCTGTCAGACACACGCTTGGTGCGGTATTGCTGGATGATGAACAATTTGCCGAAGCAGAAAAGGTCTACCAGGAAGATCTGCAAATGTTTCCAGAAAATGGTTGGGCATTACATGGATTATTGCTGAGTCTGGAGAAGCAGCAGAAGTGGAACGTAGCAGCAGCCATTCAGGAAAGATTTAAGGCAGCATGGCAGTACGCTGATATTGCTTTACTAAGTTCCGAAGTCGAGCCTGTAGCTTATCTTGAATCAAAAGATCAGGACAACTATGGGGTAAATTATGCCGGATTCGGCAAAATCACTGTATGTAAAGGTGCCAGGAAGAGGTGAAATCAGTGCTTAGTTTCAGTAAGTATGACGGTACACGATTGTTAAATGTGAAAAAAAGGAGCCTAAGCTCAGTCATGGTCAGAAGAAATTCCCGCTATAACTGCCCTGAAGGCCCTTTTTCACATGGAGTGTCGGTAAGAATATAGGTCTTTTTCTATGCAGGAGAAGGCAAAAAGAACATAGCGCCTCATAGTGAAAGATATCCGTCTGGAAAGAGCTTGACTATAAAGGGTAATTAGCTTCTTACCCTCTGAAAACTTAGAACAAGCATCATCACCCCCAGAAGGATGAATGGAATACCAGGCTGTGTCTGATTATTGAAAACGACTCTACGTGTTAGTGGTTAAAATGGTATGAGACGCTATGAATTAGAAGACCATCAATGGGAGAGGTATGACAGCCCCGCCCTTCGCAGGTAGTAGCCTACTGAGAGGGCACTCTGTCCACCACCAATCACGATTACATCATAGGTCTGCATGGTTTTATGCTTTAGCCTGTTTTTCCCCGTACAGGCGTTTTTTAAACCAGAAGGCAAGGTTAACCAGCAGGATGAGGGCTGGCACTTCTATGAGCGGCCCTACCACCCCGGCAAAAGCCTGTCCGGATTCTATTCCGTAGACACCCACTGCCACAGCTATGGCCAGCTCAAAATTATTGCCGGTAGCCGTGAAAGATACAGAAGTGTTCTCCGCGTAATTGGCACCCAGCTTTTTGGCCAGCAGAAAGCTCAACACGAACATCAGCCCGAAGTAAATGACCAGCGGAACAGCGATCCGCAGCACATCCAGCGGAATGTCCACAATGGTCTGTCCCTTAAAACTAAACATCACCACGATGGTAAAGAGCAGCGCAATCAGCGTGAGCGGACTGATCCGGGGAATGACATTTTCTACATACCACTTTTCGCCTTTGGTTTTGACAAAGAAATAGCGCGTCAGGAAACCGGCGGCAAACGGCACACCCAGGTAGAGCAATACACTTTCGGCCACTGCACCCATGCTGATATCCACAATGGAGCCTTCTATGCCAAAGTAAGGAGGTAGCACAGTGATGAAGAGCCAGGCAAAGAAACTATAGAAAATGACCTGGAAGATGCTGTTCAGGGCTACCAAACCGGCGGCATATTCCTTGTCGCCCTGCGCCAGGTCATTCCATACCAGCACCATGGCGATACAGCGGGCCAGGCCAATGAGGATCAGCCCGATCATGTATTCAGGATAGTCCCTTAAAAAAGTGATAGCCAGCAGAAACATCAGTACCGGGCCAATGATCCAGTTGAGCACTAAAGACAAGGTGACTACTTTCAGGTTCTTGAAGACTTTGCCCAGGTGCTCATAGCGCACCTTGGCCAGGGGCGGGTACATCATGATAATCAAGCCTATTGCGATAGGAATGTTGGTAGTACCAGCCTGGAACTGACTAAAAAAACCTTCAACATCTGGGATCAGGTTGCCCAGCGCTACCCCTATAGCCATCGCCAGGAAGATCCACAGCGTGAGGAATCTATCCAGCAGGGAGAGTTTTTTCGGTTGTGGTTCTACTTTTTTAGTGATTTGCATGTAGTTCAATCTTTACTTTGAGGATATGTTTTATCATGTGCAACATCCTGTATTTTGCTGCTTCGGTGGACAAGGAATAGAACCATAACTACAGTAGACACAGCAATCACCATTTTTAGGCTTAAGCAGTGTTTTACAATATTTACATTCGTAAAAATACTGGCAGGCGTTTACTGGCATTACCTCTTCACTGCTGGTATGGCAGTAAGGGCAACTGATGACTGAGCTTAATTTAATTTCCATATTTGAGTACAATTGCCAGCTGTCCGGCATGATAAGCGGTGTGAGAAGTAATCCTGCCGAGCGCTGCTGCTTTGGTTTTGGTACCAAATTCTTTGGTGCTGACTTCCGTTGCCCAGTCCTCTTCCTCTTGTTTTTCAATCACAGCACGCAGACTATCATAGGCATACTGCTGATAATCCAGTAGTTCCTGCAGCTGTATCCACTCTCCGGTATCTTTGCCAGCCATCACGGTCTTGGCAGCTACTTTCAGTGTTTTGTCTCCGAAGATGTTTTTGGCAAACAGGAGCTCTACATCTGCAATATGGCGAATTAAAAATCCAGCCGAATTAGGGCTGTTCCCCAGCTTCTTGATTAGGTCAGTTTCGTTAATATGCTCCAACTGATGGCTGAACCTGCTGCGGCTTTCTGCCCAGTTTTGTATAAATGCTTCCGTGGTCTTCATACTCGTGTTTATTTACTGTTATACACTTTATAGAGTACCGCATTCTGCAGGGCTTGGTTTAGCAGTGCATCTTCCTGCGTCATCTGCTGAAAGGCTTTGCAGTTGGTACACCAGTCGCCATGAAAATCTACGAACAACAGCTTACCGCTTTGAGCTGCCTGCTGATTGGCGAAGTCTTTATCCAGATACCAGCTTAGCTTTTTGAGCATACTACTATGACTTCACTTTAGACATCATAAAGAACATCTCCCGGGCGATCTGATGGCAACGCTCATCATATTTGGCCTCTTCCTGGGCAGTGCCGTCAAAGTCTTTAGGGTCATCGTAAGGAATGGGAATGCGCAGCGATGCACCGGGAATAAAAGGGCAATTCTTATCGGCATCTGAGCAGGTCATAATGGCGGCAAAGTCTTTCTGCGGATTTGCAGCGTCATCGTACTTTTTGGAAAAGGCTTCTACGCTTGGGACATCTTCAGCAAAAGCAACCGCATACACAGGATTAGTGCCATCTTTAGCGGTGCTGATCTCAAAACCGGCTTTCTTCATGGCCTTCACAGCACGCGGATTGAAAGCAGTAGCTTCCGTGCCTCCCGAAAAAGTTTTCACCCCTTCAACACCATAGTAATGCGCAGCGGCCTGTGTCCAGAGCTGCGACATATGGCTGCGGCGGGAGTTGTGGGTACAGATAAAAGTGAGGTTGGCAGGCTCTCCGGACTTTTGTTTAGTAGAAACATAGAGCGCCAGTTCGGTAAGCGCTCTTTTGCGTTCTTCCGGTATCTGATCAAATTCTGAAGTTACTTTTTGCACATAAGACTGCAGGGAAGTATTCAGCTTTCCGGGTTTGGTTTCTTTGAGGTTCATGGCTGTTAAGATTATAAGCATTAATAGGCTCAGGGAAAAAGTTTTCATGATCTGATTGGTTTGTTTGTGCTGATTGTATTATTGTAATATGACGATAAGTAAGGGCAAATTTTTTTAACAGCAGTTTTTCTTAGGGGCAAAAGAAGCATATAGATTGAGCATCATATCCCGCGCTTCTGCCCAGTTTTCCTCATGGATGCAGTACCCAATCCTGGGGCCTTCTATCTCTCCTTTGATGATACCGGCGTTCTTCAGTTCCCGCAAATGCTGCGAAATGGTAGACTGCGAAAGCGGCAACTCCTCGACCAGTTCACCGCAAAAGCAGCTTTCGTGCTTGAGCAAAAACTCAATAATCGCCACTCTGGCCGGATGGCCCAAAGCTTTGGCGTACTGCGCAATCTTATTCTGCTGCTCGTTGAATACGGCTGTTTTACTGATTCCCATAATGAACTTATCTTATCGTAAAATAACGATGGGTATTTTGAAAAGGCAAGGCTTAGCCCTTTTTATTTTTATCGTGTGCAGAAAACCTCCATTTCTGGCATTCCTTTTTTTCTTCTTACTTAGACAGGATACATACGCGTCCTTTGAGATGCTTTCTATTGCCCTCTTCCTAACCTTTTTTTTTCACCTGTGAAAGTGAAAAAAGCAGGAGCAAAACCAAGGATAAACCATAATATTCT
>CAZFFW010000307.1:0-5679 GCA_964518125.1 uncultured Porifericola sp. | reverse complement strand
CATACATGCAAAATGACAAGATCCGGGTCCGAGCAATTACTGTAAATGCTATTAGTGGATTGAAAGTAAGTTGTAACTCCTTGTCAACTAATTTATCAGAATACGAAGGTTTTTCACCAGCAGGATGGTCTGCCAAACGGCAGTTAGGCGGGCATTGGCCGAATACTTTTCGCTAAATACTGAACTTTAGGCGCACTAGTGATGTTTGACTAATCCTGCATGAGTAGAAAAACCCGGCAGGTAGTGATCTTTTTTACCATTCTCCCTCATTATGTTTGATTGCTTTTCTGAAACTTAGTCAAACCATCTGAAAGCATGTAAAGTTAGATTAGCGTCCTTTATTCATTATACTACCTGGCTTTGCATAAAGCCCTTTTGATCAACTTTATATGAAATTCATCAACCAGGACAATTCTATTTTCTTTTCAACCCTGAGAAGCAGGGTCAACCAGTATTTTAAAGACAATGATATCACCCGCTATGGTAATCGGGAAATGTTCTCCAAATCCCTTATCCTGATCTTCACCTATATTGCTGCATATTTGAGTATTCTCTTTGTGCCCTGGTCGGCGGTGATGCTGATTCCTTTTGTCATTATCATGGGGATCACCAAAGCCGGCATTGGCATGACCATCATGCACGATGCCTTACACGGGTCCTATTCCAAAAAGGGCTTTATCAACCGGCTGATGGGCAGCAGCATTTACCTGGTAGGGGCCAATCCTTCGGTGTGGAAAATTCAGCACAACCAACATCACCATACCTACACCAATATCCATGGCATGGATGAGGATATACAGTCCAAGGCAGTCATCAGGTTATCCCTGCAGGCCCCTTTGAAAAGATTTCACGCCTACCAGCATATTTATGCCTTCTTTTTATACGGCTTCCTGACCATCAACCTGCTGATCAACGACTTTTTTAAGATGTTAAAATACCACAAAGATGGGCTACTCATCCGGCAGAAGAAAAATGCAGGCAGAGAGTTTACCCACATGTTCGGCCATAAGCTGTTGTACCTGTTTTTTGTGCTGGTGTTGCCCGTACTGCTTACGCCGCTACTCTGGTGGCAGGTGATCATAGGCTTTGTGCTCATGCACATGGTAGCAGGCTTTATTTTGGCTACCATTTTCCAGCTGGCGCATATTGTAGAAGGAGCTGAACAACCCCTACCCAACGAAGAGGGTAATATTGAAAACGAGTGGGCAATCCATCAGCTGAATACCACGGCTAATTTTGCCAGGAACAGCCGCCTGCTCAACTGGTACATTGGCGGATTGAACTACCAGATTGAACACCATCTGTTCCCCAATATATGCCATGTCCACTATCGTGAAATTTCCAAGATTGTAGAGAAAACAGCCGCTGAGTTTGCCCTGCCCTACAATGTCAAGCCTACGATGATTGATGCATTCAGGTCGCACAGGAGAATTCTCCATCACCTGGGCACTACTGTTGCCTGATCAATTGGAAAGCCAGACAGCATTTGCCCCAAAGCGGTAATGACTTAGTTGATAAAGCGCTTAGATTTGTATATTGATTCTTCGTATACAGTCTAACCTTATCTACTATTGCAGCTCAAACGTGAAATCCGTCGCTGGGACCTCGTACTCCTGCTGATCAACAACATTATCGGGGCCGGTATCTTTGGCCTGCCTTCCCGGATCTTCAGTCTCACTGGTTTCTATAGTATTCCGGCACTTCTAGTATGTGCCGGGGTCATTTTTGTGCTGGTGCTCAACTTTGCTGAGGTGGCCAGTCGTTTTCAACGTACCGGCGGACCCTACCTCTACACACTGGATGCTTTTGGCCGCTGGCCCGCCTTCGTCATCGGCTGGCTCATCCTCATCACCCGCCTGGCTACCTATGCCGCATTACTGAATCTGCTGGTTACCTACCTGGCTTACTTCAGCCCGGCATTGCAGGAGACTGCAGTGTACCGCTTCGGAATTATCATCGGGATAACGGTTCTGCTGACACTGGTAAACTACCGGGGCGTTCGCAATTCCACCCTGCTCAACAATAGCCTGGGCGTGATCAAGCTGCTGCCGCTGCTGGTATTCATCGTGGCAGGTATGTTTTTCATCAATCCCGATCTTATACAGACCGATCAACCCCTGCCCTCCTGGAGCGACTTTTCGGCGGCAGTTTTCATCCTGGTATTTGCTTTTACCGGCTTTGAGGCTACCCTGGTCAATACGGGGGAGGTCAAAAATCCGGCAAGGGATATTCCCTTTGCCCTGATCGTTGCCATACTCTTTATCGCCTTCTTTTATGGCATGATTCAGATAGTCAGCATTGGTACGCTGCCCGGGCTGGCCACTTCTGACAAGCCGCTGACTGATGCTGCCGAAGTGTTTATGGGCCCGATGGGCGCGGTATTCATCACACTGGGAGCAGTGATCTCCATCAGCGGAACGCTCAATGCGGTGATGCTGGTAGGCTCACGGGTGCCCTATGCGCTCAGTGCAGAGGGGCAGTTTCCCGCTTTCCTGTCAAAGCTGCATCCCGGCTTTCGTACTCCGGTCTATTCATTGATTATTTTCTCGGGCGTATCATTGCTGGCTTCAGTGAGCGGGTCATTCATCTACGCAGCTTCTATCTCAGTGATCAGCAAGATCCTCATCCTGCTGACCGTCTGTGCTGCCCTGATCAAGCTGCGCAAACAGGAAAAAAAGGCCCAGGAAAACTACTTCAGGCTAAAGTTCGGCTATGCCTGGGCGATCATCGGAATAGCGGCCTGTATCTGGCTGCTGTTCAGCGCCGATCTGGGGCAACTAGGCAGCGTACTCATCACTACCTTCATCGGACTCATCTTTTATGGTATTTACCGGCTAAGCAGGAAAGGAAACAGAAGAAGCAGAGAAACCAACGAACATTAGCAGGCCGAAACCGGCGGCAGGTATGGTCAGTTCAGAATCTGCAGAGAGTCCAGCCTTGCCCTGCTACGGTTGACGAGAGAATCCATTTTCTCCAGTTTCTCCATTTTGGTATTGAGCAGGGTATCAAATTGCTGTACACGGTCAATTTTGTCGTTGGCCAGTGAATCCAGGCCCTCTACTGTGCGGTTGATGGCATCCATTTTATCGTTTATTTTCTGGTCAAGGTCACCACAGGCAGAAAGGGCAAAGAATAGGGCTATCATACTGATAAATGCGGTCATTGAGCGCTTGGCTTTCATAATGTTAATGATAAAAATGGTGAAGGTAACAGGCTGAGATAGTCTTTTCGTACCCATATGGGTAGCGCAAACCAGCTTAGTGCATTAAAACTATACTACTTAATAGCATTACTATTAAAAACGTAAGCTGCTTTTGAAAGTTGTTGAAACGGCATGGTGGATAGAAATAAAAAAACCAGCCTGACCAGTAGAATTTTCATCACCAGAAAAGCTCATGGACATTTATCTGCTGCATGATGTGCCACGGATTTGTTCATAGGCCGGGCGGAGATGAAGGAGATCCCGTAAAACCGCCACTACTCTCGGTTCCGGTCAATAAAGGCAGAAATTTCGTTACAGAAAAGCACTTCATCCTGGTAAAAGATATCATGACCACTAACTGGAGAAACTACCAGCTTTTTGTCTGCTTCCGGTGTTTCCACCCGCGCATAGATATCTTCGCCCAGCCCCTGCGGACATACAAAATCATGCTCACCAAACAGCAGCAGGGTAGGCAGTGTAACCCGGTTGAGCGAGGAACTAAACTCTGTGTCCAGCAGATCTTCGTTGAATGGCGCTGATGCGGCATACACACTGTTGAGCAGCACCGAAGTAGTAGGAATGGGATATTTCATGACCGTTTGTATGCTGTTTCGCCTGTCTACAAACTGTGTTTCTACCTGATGCGAATAGCCATTCAGCCGGTTGGATTCCTCCAGGCTCATGTCATATGGCAATGGCTCAGCAAAATCAATTATTTCCTGCCACTTGCCCACCTGGATGTTGTTGTCTATCTGCTCCTGCCCCCGGCGAATGAGCATCTCGCGGGCCAGCGAGTCACTGAGGCGGTAGTTGTGGGCACCACAGGCTACGATCCACCCGCTCAGCAAAGACTGGTTTTCTTCCTGCGTCACAAACGAAGCACTGAGTAAACCACCGAAGCTGTGCCCCAGCATAAAAACGTCAATTTCATCGCCATAACGATGTTTCAGGGTAGCAATCACCGCTTTGATATCCTCGGTCATTTCCTCAAGGTTCAGGAATTCACCGTTGGCACCACCCTGGGAAGCACCGGCATTGCGTTGATCAAAATACACGAGTGCGTATTTATCTTCCAGGTTCCGGCTGATATAGTCAGTGTTAAACAGATACGCACTGGCTCCGGGTCCGCCATGAATGAACAGCAGGAAGGCCTGGCTGGCGGTATTACCTTCTACCAGTACCCGCATGGATGCCTTGTTTCGCTCCACATAAAAGGTTTCGGATACATCGTTAGCAATGGTGATTTCTTCCCGCTGGCAGGCCGATATCAGCAACAGAAAAAATGGCAACAGAAGTGATGGCAAGAGGAAGGAAGCTTTCATTTACTGATGACTTTTGTTTTGACGGAAAGAAACTGTGCGGGCGTATAGATGACACCCAGCTGCAGCAGTGGCTTCAGGAGAAAAAAACTATTGTAGGGCAGCATGAACAGGGAATGCACTTTGGCATACACTGCCAGCGGGGAGCCACTGACCCTGGAGAAATCGTATCCTGCTCCCGCGCCAAGATCGGCCACCAGGTAATTGTAACCGACCGCTCTTCCCCGGCTTACTTCATTATTTTCAAAGCGGTAAGTAGTACCTCCGTTGAATGTACGGCTAAAGCCCAGCGCTGGCGTAGCCTCCACAAACCAGCCACGCTCACTGATCCTGCGCCAGGTCCAGCCCAGGGTCAGGTAGAGGTTATCGTGAAAGTCAGGATGGTGGTACCAGCCCAGGCCGACATCCAGCATTCGCTGCTTCTCTATCATGCTGCTGATGCCGCTTCTCCTTTGCCTGGTTTTCATCACGGTCACCATCGGTATTTCTGTTCCCATCCGCAGACCGGGAGCGATCAATGTCCCTGTATAAGCGAATTTTAACCTCAGGTTGCGGGTCTCATCAGTATCCTGTGCGCAAAGGGGGGCAGGGAAAAACAATGCAGCTACAAGCAGAATAGGCAAAAGAAGCGGCGGTTTGATCATGAGGTAAACATCTAAGTAATTTTGCTTGATAACGGACTTTTTCCGGCGGTGTTATGCTCCAATCCTGATAATTTTTCCCTATCAACCTAAGTAATTTACATACAGCCGGTTAAGAACTGACTTCAACGCTCTGCGGGTACTTACCAAAAAAAAATAGAGGGTATTTTAAGTCACCAGCAATGGTTTCAGGCATGGTACAGGCTATTTCACAGCAGATCTAACCATTATCCAGCAGTTGACATGCATGGGCCGAGAGCAGGAGGCAATATGACCAGCTTAGATCATAGGATATTGATCAAAGCAGTCTTCTAAAAGTAAAAAAAGGCTGCGCTGAGTCGGATACCCAGAAAAAATAACAGCACGGCCATGGCCATGATGTTAGCCATTCCGAAAGCGATCAGGTATCCCAGACTAAAGCCCACCGCCGCGCTGATGATGAGCAGGCATACCCAATTAGCACATTTGACACCCCTCCGCGTAGATGCGGTAAGCTTTTTTCTTTGCATCGTCAACC
>CAZFFW010000306.1:0-5688 GCA_964518125.1 uncultured Porifericola sp. | reverse complement strand
TGGAAGACATACAACTGCAGGCCGCGCTACTCAAAAAGATCAAAAATGATATTGACGAAATCTCAAAGACCGTTAATGAGGCTGAGCGGATACGCAGGCAGCTACTGGATTTACAACCCATGCTTGCTAAAGATCTCCAGGATGTCCACCTGATGCTCAGTACTGTGGACAGCACCGTACTGGAAATAGAGAACAAAATGATTCAGCTGATGCGTAGCGGTAGAGGTCAGGATGGAGTACGCTTTCCCGGTATGTTGCTGGAGAAATTCTCCTACCTGTCTTCGGCTGTAGCTACGGCTGATTTTCGTCCGGCGGACCAGCATCAGGCGGTTTACGAAGAACTACATGGCCGATGGGGAAATGTTAAGGAAGAATGGCGGAACTGCATGCAGGGTCCTATGAAGGAACTGGTAAAAATGCTACAGGATAATAAGATAGGCCCTCTACTGGTAAGCAGGTAGCAGGCAGGCATGGTAGCAATGGCCGGGCATGTTACGCTCTTTTCAATCGGAGCGGCGTTCCCGGCCATCTTCATGCTTCATGAATGCAGTTTATTCAGTCCTTTTTTTGTTGGTGTCTTCATGGTTATCCATGTTATCGCCCTTTCAACCTACATCCTTATACTGTTAGTGAAGCATCATCAGCAGTTTTGATGATGCTACATAAGAGGCTTCTGCCGATTGGGTAGGGCGGTGCCGGTTTTTGCCCTGATACGACCCCTTTTGTCGTAAGCCTGATAACTCCCCAACCTCCTGAGGAAGTCTGGAAGCCATTCATTAAACAATGAGGTAGCCCAGGTTAAAGGTTCTCTTTCCAGAATTTCTCCATCGTCCTGCGCAAATGTAAGCTGGTGTTTTCACGCTCCCGGATGCTGTGAGAGCGCATCGGGTATGCCATCATGCTGAACAGCTTATTATGCCTGATCAGCTCGTTGGCCAGCATCTCAAAACTCTGGTAGTGTACATTATCATCGGCCGTACCGTGCATGATCAGCAGGTTGCCCTGCAAATTATGGGCATGGGTGATGGGAGACCCATTTTTGTAACCTTCGGCATTATCTTTTAGCAGGCCCATATACCTTTCCTGGTAGATATTATCATAGAGCTTCTGATCTGACACAAAAGCAATAGCGATACCTGTTTTGTAAATTTCAGGATATCGGAACATACAATTCATGGTCATCTGACCACCTCCGCTCCAGCCCCACATGCCTACCCGCTCGGTGTCAATAAAATCAAACATTTCAAAAATTTTGCGGGCTGCTTTTGCCTGGTCGTGGGCAGCCAGAATCCCGATCTGTCCGTAAATAGATTTTCGCCATTCCCGACCCCTGGGAACTTTGGTCCCCCGGTTATCCACACTCATGACGATATAGCCCTGGCTGGCCAGGTAATGGCTCCACAAATCGTTGGCACCCCAGTTATCCTGTACGGTAGAACCAGCCGGCTCTCCGTACACATAAAAGATTAGCGGGTACTTTTTGGCAGGGTCAAAGTCAGGTGGTTTGATCATCCAGGCATCCAGTACCACCTCACCGATATCTACTTTGATAAATTCAGGAAAGTTAAGATCCAGCGCAGCTATCTTATCTTTTAGCGCCTGGTTTGTTTGCAGATCTTTGACTTTCTTATGCTTCTTCAGGCTTACCAGTGAGATGGTAAGGGGGGAAGTAGCGCTCTGGTAGCTATGGATAGCCCATTTTGCATCGGCCGAGATCTGATAGGCGTGTTGGCCTGGCATATCCGCAGGGCTTACTCTTTCAGCCTGTCCTTTACCATCCAGCCGACTTTTATAGAGATACCGCTGCGTATAGTTATCAGGAGAAGCAATATAGTAGACATATCCTCCTTTGGGATCAATGCAGTTGATACGCACTACATCAAAATCCCCCCTGGTGATGAGGTCCATCTCTTGACCGTCACGGGAAACTTTATAGAGGTGCATCCAGCCATCCTTTTCACTGGTCCAGGTAAAATATTTTTCATCGTCAAGCCACTGGATATTGTCGTGTACATCCAGAAAGGCTTCATCCTGATCAATAAGGATATTTTCTAAGGCCATCGTCTTGATATCACCAATCCATACTTGGTTGGTATTCTGCAGGCGGTTGAGCTGCTGTATCATCACTTCGTCAGAGCCTGGAATAAAGTCCATCCTGACGAGGTAGTTATTTTTAGGGTCACCCGGAACGTCAAACCAACGCGTTTTACCGCCATCTGCACTTACGACACCTACCTTGACGGCTGAGTTGTCGGTACCGACCTTGGGGTAGGGAAGAGGAATGGGCTGGGAATAAACAGAGTCAATGTTGTTGATCATGTAAAAAGTACCAATTCCCTCGGTATCGGATTGCCAGTAGGCAATGTGGCGGCCATCGGGGCTCCACCGAAAACCATCGCGACAGCCAAACTCTTCCTCATAGGCCCAGTCAAAAGTGCCATTGATGATGTTGTCACCACCATCCTGTGTGATTTGCCGGATCTTAGTTGTGGCCAGGTCTTCTACAAATATATTCAGTTCACTCACATAGGCCACCCGTGAGGCGTCCGGTGAGAACTTGGCAAACATCATGGTAGTGCGGGGTACAGACTTGCCCAGTTGCTGCAAGGCTCCGGTAGCCAGGTCCAGTACCCAGTAATCTCCGCGGGTGTGGTATCGCCATACTTTACGGGTATTGGTAAAGATGAGTAGCTTTTCGTTATCCTCAGACCATTCATAATCCCTGATGGACAGGCTGCTTGTTTCACCCTCCGGAACCAGTTGTCTGGCATCTACGAGGACAGATCTTTCGCCGGATGCTACTTCATAGCGTACAATGTCGGTACCTCCCGTATCTGCATTGGGTTCCAGGGTAGAATAGCCTTCGTTGTCCTTCATCCATCGTACCGGGCCAAAGCCCTGTTGTCCGTAGCTGCCATTCTGGTAGATGTCTTCAAGAGTAAGCTGAGGGTTGGAGCCTTGCCCGAATACGGTAAGGCTAATGCAGGAGGCGATAATACAGAAGAATAATTTATGCATGAGCAAATGAGCTTGTTAGTAGTTGTGTAGTTTGGGTGTTTTGGGTAAAGCTGACTTTTTCCCAAAACATACGTCCTTTCCTGTAGAGTATCAAATGTCAGGGTGCCATTGTCCTATTGTTTTACCATTTGAAAAGGTAAATGTAAGGGCATTGGTGGAGAGAATGCCTCGCCTATGTTATCATTTATGCATACTATGTTGGGGTAGATATCATCCCATAGAGAATCTATTGCTTTGATCTGTATTATTTTTGAGATTCAGTATGTTACTGCTACCTATTCTGTTTTATTCTTCTCGGAAGAACTACCGTGCTGCCAGTACTATTTTTCATTGGTCAAGTCGTAGCTGCCTGCCTCCTGATTGGCAGGAAATAACCAATTGATCTTGCTATGATTGAGCAGAATAGCCTTTTTGAGGTTAATTACATGCCAGAAAATTGACCTGAGCACAACTGGAAAATGCAGGGGTAAAACATGCTTACGGGCTTAAAAAGCAGATGCATGAAAATCCTACATTCATTTCATGCATCTGTCATTTTGACTTTGCCGGGCACTTTGCAAAATTAGCTTTCAGGTTGAAAAATTAAGTTGACAAGCATAAAATGGTGTTTAGCATTGATTTACTATCCTTTTCTAATATCTTAGTCACAGACTAAGACTACGTTTTCAATGACCAAGATGCTACTAAGAAACAACCTGCTTCTCCTCTTTATTTTCGTTTTTCAATCAGAGCTTTACAGTCAGCCATCAGCAACCGGCGAGCAGCCCAACATCATTTTTATCCTGACCGATGATCAGCGCTGGGATGCGCTGGGCTATGCCGGGAATGCGCTGGCACACACACCGGCAATGGATCAACTGGCAGCTGAAGGGGCTTACTTTACGCAAGCTATGGTGACCACGCCCATCTGTGCTGCCAGCCGGGCCACATTACTCACCGGCCTCTACGAACGCACCCATCGCTATGATTTTCAGACCAGCAATCTGAAAGATGAATTCATGCACTTGTCCTATCCCAAACTCCTGCGAGAGGCGGGTTACTATACTGGTTTTTACGGTAAACTGGGCGTCAGGACTGATCTGGAGGAGGCACTTTTTGATGTGTACGAGAGCTACGACAGAAACAATGCTTTTGATGACCGAAGAGGCTATTTCTACAAAACGCTAGAAGGAGATACGGTACACCTTACCCGCTATACCGGACAACAGGCTCTGGATTTTATTGAAGAGGCTCCCGCTCAGCCTTTTTGTCTAAGCCTCAGCTTCAGCGCACCCCACGCGCATGACGGTGCAGAAGACCAGTATTTCTGGCAGGAAGAAACGGATCACGTACTGGCTAATATTACTGTTCCGGCACCAGCGCTGGGAGACGACCAGTATTTTGAGCAGCTTCCCCAAGAAGTGAGGGAAGGCTTCAACCGTACCCGCTGGCACTGGCGCTACGATACGCCCGAAAAGTACCAGCACAGTGTGAAAGGCTACTATCGTATGATTGCGGGCGTTGACCTGGAAATCGCTAAAATCCGCCAAAAGCTGGAAGAAAAAGGCATCGCTGATAATACGGTGATCATACTAATGGGCGATAATGGCTACTTCCTGGGTGAGCGACAGCTGGCTGGTAAGTGGCTGATGTACGATAATTCGGTAAGGGTACCCCTCATCGTCTATGATCCCAGAATAGATAAGCACCTGGATATCGCGGAAATGGCGTTAAACGTAGATGTGCCGGCGACCATGCTGGATATTGCCGGTCTTAGTAGGCCTGCCTCCTGGCAGGGAAAGAGCCTGCTACCCCTGGTAAACGGTAGCGCGCAAAGCCTGGGTAGAGATACCGTGCTGATTGAGCATTTGTGGGAGTTTGACAATATCCCGCCCAGCGAAGGAGTGAGAACGAAAGACTGGAAATATTTGAGGTATGTGAATGATCAGTCCATAGAAGAGCTTTATGACCTTAAAAAAGATCCCAGGGAAAGTAACAATCTGGCAGGACAAAAGAAATACCGGGATGTGTTGCTGTCGCTCAGAGAGCAATGTGATGCACTGACTCAGCAATACCAGGACCCTACCGTGGGTAAGCCTTCTGGCTTGATGGTAGAAATGCTTCGGCGGCCTTCCTCCCTGAGCATCCTGGATAGTGAGCCGGAATATTACTGGCAGGTGCCGGACGGAGGCAAAAAGCAGTTGGCCTACCAGCTACTGGTAGCTTCTTCCAGAGAGAAGATCAATCAAAATATTGGCGACGTATGGGATAGCGGGGAGCAAAGATCAAGCGCCTCTTCCAATATAGTCCACGGAGGTGAAACCCTGAAAGATGGTAACACTTACTACTGGAAAGTAAGACTATGGACGGAGTTCAACCGTCTGGGGACTTATTCCGAGCCTCAGGAGTTTACCTACAAAGCTGACCAACAAGCATGGATTACCAGTCCGAATAAATTTCAGCTGGATGAGATTAAACCGCTACGCATAAGCCAACTGGAGGATGGAGGTTACCTGCTGGATTTTGGCAAAGATGCTTTTGCTACGCTGGCACTGGACTACGACGCTGATCGGGCAGAAACGCTTACCATTCGCCTGGGAGAACAGCTGCAGGATGGCAGGATCAATACTGAACCGCAGGGCCATATCAGGTACCAGGAGGTGAAGCTGGCAGTTGACCCAAAAAAACAAC
>CAZFFW010000305.1:0-5757 GCA_964518125.1 uncultured Porifericola sp. | reverse complement strand
GGTTCTGTGGTAACTGAAAGCTTAACCAAAAGTACTATCGGCATCAATACCGTACTGAATACAGCTTTGATGCAGCTTCCCAATGCGAAAGTGGGCTACCTGGCTTTCAATAGTTTCCTCGCTACTTCTGAAGAAGAACTGAGCGAAGCTTTTACCCAGTTTCAGTCGGAAGGAATAGATGAGCTGATTTTGGATTTGCGCTATAATGGTGGCGGAAGGGTGAATATCGCTGAGTGGATGGCGTCCAATATTATTGGTAATGCCGGCAGTGGCAGAAATTTTATTGAGTACAGCTTCAACACGCAAAAAGCGGGGGAATATAATGAGAGGATTCCCTTTAACGCACCGACTATTCCATTGAACCTGGATCGTCTGATCGTTATTACCTCCCGTGGTTCTGCCTCTGCCAGTGAGTTGCTGATCAATGGTCTTCGCCCGTTTATTGATGTTACATTAGTTGGTGACGATACTTACGGCAAGCCGGTTGGTAGCTTCCCATTTTTCCACGAAGGCTATGCCATTAGCCCGATTTCTTTCAAAATTGTCAACGATCAGGGAATGGGTGAGTATTATAACGGATTGCTGGCTGATGTTTACGTAGAGGACGATCTTGCGCATGAGCTGGGTAATCCTGAAGAATCCAGGCTGAAAGAAGCCCTTTACTACATTGAAAACGGCACATTCTCAGGCACTACCGCCCGTGAACTGAATAAAATTAAGGAACAGCAGATAGAAATGGAGGGCTTCCGCCAGGAAATTGGTGCTTATTAAAGCTTTTCACAATATCATTTGAGGCGCCCTAGTGGCGCCTTTTTTTTTAACTTTTTCTGACATAGCTGATTTAATATGTACCTTAGCTGTTCTTACAAGGCATACCTAACGTCATATGAAAATCTTATTCAGTAAAAGTCTTATTCATATTTTCTTCCTATTACTCATCACTTTTCTGTATAGCTGTGAAGATGAAGCTGTTGAACCGGTAGAGATGGATGAAGCCGGTGATCTTGTTTCTTATCAGATTACAGAAACGCTTGAAGCTTCCCAGCTAAGAGGCCTTATCCGTTTGTTTGATCCTTCTCAAAATACAGATGCCGTACAGTATGATGTTGATATTTATGAGGTCATCTATTTGACTACTTACCAGGGGGAGCTGACCGAAGCTTCCGGTTTGGTATGTGTGCCAGTTGATGCTGAAACGGTAGCTTTTCCTGTTTTTCTGGGTTTTCATGCTTCTATCAGTAGTCAGACAGAGGCGCCTTCCAATTACACAGGCCCGTTCAGTACCGGGCTTGATCTCTTTACAGCAGTAGGCTTTATCACTGTAATACCAGATTACCTGGGTTTTGGGGCTGCTGCTGAAGTTCCGCACCCCTACCTGGTCAATGAATCTGTCACCAAGGTCAGTACTGACATGGTACTGGCTACTGAAGAAATGATGGCTGAACTGGAACAGCAATATCAAAAGCAGATAAATATGGCTGGTTACTCTCAGGGTGCCTATAATGCAATGGCTACATTGTATGCGATAGAAAACGAAGGGCTACTGCCTGAGTGGGAGGTCACCGCAACAGCCGTAGGCGGAGGAGTATATGATCTGAACTACCTTACTGACTTCATCATCGAGGAAGACACCTACAGTTCTCCTGAATTGCTGAGTTATCTGGTCTGGTCTTACCATGAGTATTACGAGCTGGAAGGTGGCTATGACAATTATTTTCAGGAACCCTACGCCGCGATGATTCCCCAGCTTTTTGACGGCACCAACAGCCTGGGAAATATCAAAAATGAACTGACCACAGACCTTACCGCACTGATGCAGCCTGATTTTCTGGCAAGCTTACGGGGACCTGAAGTCCATCCTATTGAGGAAATACTGGCGGAAAACAGTATCAGTTCCTGGCAAGCCAGTTCGCCTATCCATATGTACCATGCCCCTGCTGATGAGGTATTGGATATTTCCAATAGCCTGAATTTTTACCAGGCATTACAGGAAGCTAATGCCGGTGAGCTGGAATTTACCCGACTGGAAAGTGCGGATTCCCATTCCGGAGGTGCCGTGCCCATGCTGATCAACACCCTCAACTGGCTGTTATCTTTTCAGCAAATTAGTAGCTGATGCTGGCTTCGGCTGGCGCCAGAAACATGCTCTGGTCAACAGGAAGGGCATCCAGGAGTACATCAGTATAGGAATTTGTGTACTGGAGTTCGCCCAGGCTATCGCCCTGCCATTGGTACTTTTCGCAGATATAGGGTACAAGCATGCCATTGACCCACTGCCAGTCTTTATAAAATCTTGCACTGTACTCACGGGATTCCTGCTTACTAAAATAGGTCACCGTGTAGAGTAGCAGTGTCATCTGGTGGGTTTCAGGATGCAGGTAAATGATGTATTCATCATCAGGGGAATCCCCCACTCCATTTTTGTAGGTTATCTGCAGTACATCGTAATCTATGCCCCGGAAGCTTTTTTTACCCAGTGATTGATACTGCAGCCCGGGATCGGCAAAAACAAAGGGCATCGCAAAAAAGTAAAAGTGCAGATTGTGGTAAAATCGGGCTGAACCAGCCGGAAAATCCTGCTCCTTCCGCCCAATATACCATACGTCTGTACCGTCAAAACCAAGGCGGAAGTCTTCGCCGGAGATCAGGACTTTGCGACTAGGCAGGTCCACCCTCTGCTGGTCCATTAGTCTGTCGTTAAAGTTTACCGCATAAGACAATGACTGAAAAGTCCGCCATTGCTCCATGCCACCATGGGCATCCAGTGTTTTTAGCAGAATTTCAGGGAGCTCATGATGGGTAATTGCTACTTCTGTAGCGGTTTCATCAGCCACAGGCGCTTGGCATGCTTGTAGTAAAAGAAAGCATAGAATACCAACTACTAGCTTGAATGATCTTTGACTATGAACCATTGCCCATCAAATTTTCTGAAAAGTAAAGTGAAGTGGCCGCCTATATCACCGATCGTTCTCTCCAGTTGCCATTTCCCTACCATATGATAAGCCTCCGGCGAAAGCCTCTGCAGTTCCACAATATCAAAACTGAGCATACCCATGGCACTACGGTCAGGATAGTTGTTGCGGTATCGCTGCAACGTATTCTCATAACCATAGGTGACCCCCTCCTTGCCTATAAACATAAGGGAATCGGAAGGCCAGTAGCCTTCCATGAAACACTCAACATCACCCTGGTTCCAGCAGCGCTCCTGATGGTCCATCATGGCCAGTATCTCGGCCCGGTCTGATGCCGCATCTTCATAGCTGCAGGAACTCAGTATGAGTAAACAGGCTACGGCCACTACAAAGATTGGATTCAGGTAACTACAGCTCACGGATTCTGATGCTTTTAAACCATACAACATCCCCATGACCCTGTAAGGCAATATGTCCGGAACGCGCTTTTCCATAGTCAGGCATCTCTTTGAATTTGGTCTGCGCTACAGCGGATTCCCACTCAGGGGTCCAGAGGTCATATTCTACTGCTTTACTGCCATTAATCCAATGTTCTACATGGCCGTCATTAACCAAAATCCGGGAAGTGTTGAACTCACCAGCCGGATTAAGCTGATAGCTTTTGGGCACATGTAATGCATAATTAGCGGCAGTCACCTGAGAAGGCTCCAGCTTGTAATCATGCACTTCTTCGTAATTATCGTTGTCTATCAACTGATATTCAGGCCCTGTTTCATACGTGCTGCCGTATTCTTCGCCTTCCTGTACCAGGTAAATTACGCCACTATTACCACCTCTCTCAATCTTCCAGACGAATTCCAATTCAAAATTTTCATAGGTATCTTTGGTAATGATATCGCCCTGGGAACCATCCGTGGTTAACAAACCATCTTCCACCATCCACTTGAAGTCCTGGCTTTGATAATTGCGCCAGGCATCGGTATTACTGCCGTCAAACAGCATAAACCAGTCATTTTCCCCTGATTCGGTGGTCTGTATAGCTTCGGCAGGTGTATCCTCCTGCGCTGTCTGCCCGCTTGGCTGGCAGGCCCACTGGCACATAAGCAGCAGGGCAAGTAAACTGAAAGGTAGTTTTGTCATAGTTGTGGTATTGATGATCTTAATAAGTATAGAATAGTTTATGATTTGGATGAAGCCAGTTTCATGTTTACCGGATCCCAGTAGACGATCTTGTTTTGGTAATGACTCATATTAGAAGCCAGGGCAGGTCCGGCGGCACGCATGCCAAACTCTGGCCCTTCCACTGTCTCGCCCCCGTTTCGTATCACATTTACCCAGTCAGCAAAATGGTCATCGCGCATATTATAGCCCCGAGGAGCTTCAAACGTCATTTCTTTGGGCGGGATCATCTCTACCTTCTGGTTACCATAGACCTGATTGTACTTCTGCACAAAATCCTTTTTTGTTTCTTCAGGGAAAGTTTCAAAGGTATCCCAACCACCGTATCCGGGAGCAGAAGGCAGTTTTTTCTTACGAATGGTAATGCTGCTGGGCGTCAGGATCATTTCACCCTCATCACCCACCAGTCGGCTCTGCTGCCCTCCTCCTGAGCCATCCACAAAATTGACCCGCAGGGAGAGATTAAAAGCAGGATGATTGGCGGTTTCAGGATAATCAAACAGGCCGATCATCACATCAGATACATCTCTGCCATCCTGCCAGTAGCGCAATCCGCCGGTGGTATAAATTCGGTCTGGCCCAAATGATGAAGTAATGGTATGCAGCATGGTAAACAAATGTACGAAAAGATCACCAGCTACACCCGTACCATAGTCCTGGTAATTACGCCAGCGGAAGAAGCGTAGCGGATCAAAAGGCATGTCAGTAGCATCTCCCTGAAACATCTCCCAGTCGCAGGTTTTGGTAGACGCATCGGGCGGTACAGAATACTGCCAGGCACCAAGGGCACTGAACCGGTCATAATACACCTCGGCAAAGTTCAGTTTACCGATCTCACCGGCTTCGTAAAGTTCTTTGGCTTTTTGAAAAACAATTGAACTGGCATACTGGCTACCTACCTGGAAAGGAACTTTGGTTTCTTTATATACTTTGATCACATCATGCCCCTCATTGATATGCTGCACCATAGGCTTCTCAAGATACACTGCCTTACCTTTTTCCATCGCTTCCTTGGCGATGATATCATGCCAGTGGTCAGGGGTAGCAATAATCACAGCATCCACTTCATCATTATCCAAAATTGCACGATAATCCATAGTGGTCATTACATCCTGACCAAAATCCTGTTTTGTCTTATCAAGATGTCCCTGATAGCAATCAGCTACCGCCACCAGTTCTACTCCCGGCTGGTTCAGCGCGGTACGCACATCACCAAAGCCCATCAGTCCCATACCAATACAAGCCAGGTTGATACGGTCATTGGCAGAAATTTTATTTCTTTTTTGTAAAATTTGTGGGGCATTACTGGCAAATGCGGCAGTTGTAGTGGCCAAAGCGGCTGCAGTTCCCCCCAGTTTTTTGATAAATTTTCTACGGGAATCCTTGCAAATTTCTTGCTTCATAAGGTAAAATAATGATTAGGTTGTATCAAAAAATTAGTGTTAAAGCTAACAAAAAAAGTAAGAACAGGAAATATTGAGCGTGCAGGAAGCATGGAGGATTTTTTAAAAGCTGAAAAAAGTTTGAATTCAAATTTTTGTCTAATTCAGGAGAATGTCTATTTTTGCGTTCCCAATAGCCTTACGGCTAAGGGCCCTTAGCTCAGTTGGTTAGAGCACCTGACTCATAATCAGGTGGTCGATGGTTCGAGCCCATCAGGGCCCAC
>CAZFFW010000304.1:0-5775 GCA_964518125.1 uncultured Porifericola sp. | reverse complement strand
CTACGGTATGCACCATCGCCTTTGAAAAAGATAAACCCATCCTCCACCCTGAGCCGGTCATTGGGTACATTTCCAAAATACGTATCATTGACCAGGGGTGACTTCAGACTGGGATCGTTGTTGAAGGGAATCACTACGGTAGTTTGGGGAGAATGGACAAACATACCCAATATCCAGATTGACAGCAGTCCGCTATCTTTTTTCCAGGCAGTAACTCCGGTATTGGTAATCTGATTGTCACTGCTGAAAGCCACAAACTGCAGGTCGTCACCGGCCAAATTTATATCCAATGTTGCTTCCACGGCATCTCTGGTCAGTAAGCTTACCTTACGGCTTACTCCTACTGCAAAATGGCTGCCGCTATAGTTTTGAAGCTCCATATTTTTAGTAAAAATAACCTCAGTATCATGACGGCTCACCACCTCAAAAGGCTCACTATCAATGGGTGCCGGCGTCTGCCAGTCCTCAAAAACGAAATCATCTCCTGCATCAAAAAAAATAGCAAACTGCCCTCCTTCCGGGCCCATCCAGAACCGGTCCTCACCACCATAGGGATTGATGTGTTCACGGAGCTCACCGCTACTGATCAGGTCATAGTTGATCCAGCCAAAGCTTTTACCCTCCTCTCCCCCTGCGGTGCTGGTCATAACCCTGCCCTGGTACTGCGGGGCCAAAAGGATCTGCGCCATATCACTGCTATCTTTCAACAGGATCAGGTTTTCAAGATGGTTATCTAAAAATTCAAGGTCATAACCAAAAGTTCCTACCACCTGCTTCACATCTTCTGGTTCTGCACTGTCGCGATCTTCGGGAGGCTGGCAACTGATGGTGAGGCACGTGACCACACATAAAAAAATAGCTACTTTCATATTGGTAGTAAAGTTATAAATACTGTCTGGCAATGGATAAAGCCTGTTGTCCGTATTGTCCGCCAAAAAGATAATAATGGTTTAGATAATGGTAGAGCATATATAAATCATGACGATGCCGCCACTCCTCATCCAGCGGATAGGCTTCCCGGTAGGCATCCCACACGCGTTGGCCAAAGCCGCCAAACATGGCCATCATCGCCAGGTCAAACTCACGGTCGGCATAATAACAGGCAGGATCAATCAGCGCCGGCCCCCGGGCGGTATGCATAAAATTACCGGACCAGAGGTCACCATGATTGAGCGAGGCAGCTGGCTGGTGGCCGATCAGGGACGGCAGCCGGCTTATGAGCTGGTCATAAATAGCTAAATCTGCAGAACCAAGCTCTCTTTTTTGTTCTATCATATTGAGCAGGGCAGCAATTCTCTGCTGACCAAAAAAATCCACCCAGTCGGTATTCCAGTGATTATCCTGGGGCGTAGAACCACAATAGTTATCGTTTTCAAAACCATATTTTTCAGCCTGAAAGCGATGCAACTGTGCAATACCTCTGCCTAATTTTTCGTCCAGTACAAGCGGGCTTTCCTCCGATGGATGCAGAAATTCGGTAAGCAACAGGGGCGGAAGTCCTTCCACCTTATCATAGGCCAGGTAAACCCTGGGAATATGCAGTTCGGTATCAGCTTTGGCCATTTCCTGCAAGCCTTCTGCTTCTCTCAGAAATATGTCATCTTTCCCCCCCTGACTCCACTTAAGAAAGAAAGGTCCCAGATTGGTTTCCAGCCGGCTGGCATGGTTGATACATCCACCACTGAGCGTCTTCAAAGACTCAATACTGACTTTTTCTCCCAGTTTTTCGCCAAGCGCCTGTTTGATAAGATGTAGCCAGGGCTCCTGCATTAATCCTTGAGACTGTTTTTATACACATTTTTGATCAACAGGTACAGTCCTATTACCACTACCAGGAAGATGGCCAGTCCAGAATAGCTGCCGCCCGGCGGGTTTTCAAAAATTCGGATGGCACTCAGATCAGTCGCTACGATACCAATAGCAATAAAAATACCCATCAGGGCTTCCCCTGTAATAAGCCCTGAAGCGAGCAAAAGTCCTGAATTTGAAGCAGCATCCGCCGCTTCCGCATGGTGCTCGTCGGCTGATCTTTTCTTTAGGTAGCGGTTTACCAGCCAGGCAATCAGTCCTCCCACAAAGATGGAAGTATCTAATTCCAGTGGCAGATAAAGCCCTACCGCCACTGCCAGTACCGGCATCCTGAAATCGGAATTCCGTTTCTTAAGCTGCTGGTCAATGATGATGATGACTACAGCAATGAATGCCCCGATCGTGACCATGTTCCAGGGTAAACCACCGCCGAAAATACCGGAAGCCACACTCTGCATCAGGGTTGCCTGCGGTGCAGCCAGCGCTTCAGGTTGCTCAGGGGTAGGTGCCCCAATCCCGTATCCGATAAGCAGGTAGTTGAGAACGGGAGCGATCACCAGGCCACCGGAAACCACACCTACTACCTGCATGATCTGCTGTTTGTAGGGTGTGGCACCCAATACATAACCCGCTTTCAGATCCTGCATGTTATCTCCGGCGATAGCCGCTGCACAGCAGACCACCGCCCCTACCAGGATAGCCGCCGCTGCTCCGCGGGCAGGATCACTGTCGCCCATCAGAAATAGCAGTAAGAGCGCTGAGGCCAGTATGGTAGCGATGGTAACGCCCGAAATAGGATTATTGGAGCTGCCCACCAGCCCGGCCATATAGCCGGCGACAGCGGAGAAAAGAAAGCCTGCCACCACCATGATCACTGCCATTACTCCTGTGATGGCCACGTCTTGGATCTGGTTGAGATAGATGGCAAACACCGGGATGATCATGACGCCTATGGCAATAATGACCCAGGACATGGGGGTATCCATTTCGGTACGCAGCTGGTCTTTGAAGTTACCCCTACCTTTTTTAAAAGCTTCCACACCCGATGTAAATGCCATACTCAATGAACTTCTCAGGCTGAGCAGGGCCCATAGCCCACCTACTACCATAGCCCCCACTCCCAGGTAACGAATCTGACTGCTCCATACCATGATACCTATTTCTTCAGTAGATCCTGCGCCGGCCGGTGGGCCAAAGGATGCGATGTATATAGGAATGGCAACATACCAGCTGATAGCTCCGCCCAGGAATACCAGAAAAGCAATGTTAAGGCCGACGATGTAGCCGACTGCTACCAATGCTGGTGAGAGGTTCAGCCCAAAGTAGAGATACAGACGGTTGTTCAGAAAGGCTGCCTGTTCAAAAAGTCCGTTCCAGAGGTTAAGAGCAGACTCGCTCAGCTTAAATATACCACCTACCAATCCACCCCAAATCAGGTATTTGACAGATTTACCGCCGGTTTCGCCGGTTTTGAGTACCTCAGAAGTAGCCAGACCTTCCGGAAATTTGAGCTTTTCCTTGACAATCAGCGCCTGCCGCAGCGGAATGGTAAATAATATACCCAGGATGCCACCTGTCATGGCGATGAGGGTAGTTTCCCAGTAGTTAAATTCTTCCCAGTAGCCCATGATAATCAGAGCCGGAATGGTGAAGATCACACCAGCCGCCAGTGATTCGCCGGCAGAAGCAGCCGTCTGTACCAGGTTGTTTTCCAGAATATTAGAATTTTTGAATACCCTGAGTACCGCCATAGAAATGACCGCAGCAGGTATGGACGCTGATACGGTAAGACCAGCGAACAGGCCAAAATAAGCATTGGCCGCCGAAAGGATCACAGAAAGTAATGCTCCCAGCAATACTGCCTTCAAGGTTAACTCCGGAAGGCTCTGCTCTGCCGGTATGTAAGGCTTGTCCTCTTCTGTGCTTTTCTCAAAAAGTGGCTTTTCTTCTATCATAGGTTTTGTGAATGCTAGCTAAACAAACTTACCAATGTTTACCTAAAATACCACAAAGCCTGCTGATTTCTGACCCTGCTTCTGTTATTCAGACCTTCTCTTCTACCCTTTTTTGTTGTTTTTTGGCATTTCTTTTCTGCTGCTTTTCGTCTTCTTCCGGAGGATAACCCATCAGAAAGCCATAAGGCTGCAGGGGCTCTACAATGTCAAAAACCACCTTTAGCATGGCTACTATAGGAATCGCCAGGATCATTCCTATCGCACCCCATATCATTCCGCCAGCAAAAAGGGCCAGGATGACCACAAAAGGGTTCAGACTCACTTTGTTGCCCACAATATTGGGCGTGATAAAATTCCCCTCCAGAAACTGCACTACCCAGAACATGATGGCCACTCCCAAGGGGTACCAGAGAGAATCTTTGGTAAGAAAGGCAAATAAAATGGGCAGAATAGAGCCGATAATCACTCCAAAATAGGGAATCACAGTAAGCAATGCAGCCAGCACGCCGAAGAACATGGCATGCTCTATACCAATCAGCATGAGGCCGGTGGTATTCAGAATAGCCAGAATGAGTATTACAATAAAAAGCCCAAGTACATAAGACCTGACAACGGAAGCTAGCCGGTCAATAATTTGTCCCAGTTTAGCCTGATTTTCTTCCGAAACCATTTTGTACAAAAACTGCACAAAGAATCTCCGGTAATAAAGCAGAAAAAAGAGGGATATAAAGATCAGTACCAGGGAAGTAAAAAAATCAGCCGTTGCCGATAATGTGGTGGTGAGAATAGATGAACTGCTCTGCACAAAATCCGAAAGCGAATTTTTAAGGTAAGCTGTCTGCTGCCCTTCCTCAATGTCCAGGTTAATTGCCATCCATTCATTGGCCCTATCAAGAAAGCCCTGGAATTTTTCTCCGATGGCAGTCATATCCTGCCCGATAGAACCAACCTGATAGGATATGAAGTAAAAGGTAAAAAATAACACCACACAGATAAGAATGATGGAGAGAATGGCACTAAGGCCACGCGGTATTTTCCACCTTTCCAGGAAACCACTCACCGGCTGCAGGATGAGTGCAAATATAAAGGCCGTAAGGATCGGGATAATAAATGACCGGCCGATGATCAGGATAAAAAAGACCATGATCAGGCCAAACAGGATGACAAAAAACTTCAGATAAGGTGGTAGTTTAAGCATGTTGCGTTTAAAAAAATATACATGTGATTATTATGATTAACCATGAAGTACTCCAGTAGGTTGCAAAAAATTCTTAGCTTATTCAATGTCAAATGGATGACAATTGCTCAGAATCTACCTACATTGAGTAGTAAAACTGAATCTTTGCTATACGCTGATTGTTAAAATTGCGTTGTTCCCAAAAGCAACAAAAATTAACAAATCCTAAGAAATTGATACTAGATATGAAAAATTATAAATGGACATTGTGGGTACTATTGCCTTTTCTGGCAATGACAGTATCCTGTTCTGAGGATGATGTACTGACCGACCAGGAGATCGCCGCTCAGGAACAAGTGCAGGCCCAGGCCAGCCTGAAGACTGCAGTGCTGGAAATCATGCAGGAATGGTACCTGTGGAGTGATGAGATTCCCGCTGATGTCAAAATAGAAGATTATGAAGATGCTGATGCGCTTATGGACGGGCTCAAAAACAAGCAGTTTGACAAATGGTCGTACATAGAACCGGAAGATGACTACAGATCTTTTTTTGAAAAAGGCGAATATGAAGGCTACGGACTTAGGATGGCATTTGACCTGGAAAGAAAGCTGCGCGTGGCATTTGTATATAGTGATTCTCCGTTCGGCAAAGCCGGTATCAGGCGCTCCTGGATCATTAACAAAATTAATGGAAAAACTGTAGCGTCTCTAATGGAAGGAAACTCCCTGAGCCAGGCACTGGAAGGTAACAGCCATACTTTTGAGCTGATAAGGCCTGACGGTTCTGTGGTAACTGAAAGCTTAACCAAAAGTACTATCGGCATCAATACCGTAC
>CAZFFW010000303.1:0-5782 GCA_964518125.1 uncultured Porifericola sp. | reverse complement strand
GAGAGATATAACTGCCTGTAACGAGCAAAATCCTTTTCTGCTAAAGCCAGTTTTTTATCTGTTATTTGTAGCTGATGCTCTTTTTGCACCAGCAGTCGCTGGTATTCTTCAAGCTGTTTTTCTACCAGCTTTTGCTGCGCTACAGAAGGATTAAGCTTTAAATGAAGGGCATGTTCTTTCTGTTTTTCCTCTATAACTGTATATGCTGCCTGCAGGCTACCTAAACGCAGCTGAGATGGCAGTATATTTTCTTCCATGACCCAGAGCAGGCTTTCATTTAGACTGCCGAGCGTATTTTTAAGCAGGAAAATATCTTTATATGAAGCGCTGCTGTTGATTACTGCCAGGGGTGTTTCTCTTTCTACATACTGCTGGTCTTTGACCAAAAGCTCATCAATAGGCCCACTTACCATAGCTACCAGGTCAACAGCCGGCTGAGATGTGGTGATGACCAGCCTGCCGGAAATCCTGTCCGGGTACTGGATCAGCCAGGAAAGAGTAAGTAGCACGAGCAGTAGGGAAAACAGGATGAACCCTCCCCAGCGAACTATACGGGGAAGAGGATTGGCAAGCACTTCCTGCAGATATTCGGAAGGCTCTTGTAATGCTGAAACAGGTTCAGGCAAATCGTTCATATACCTAATTCTAGCTGGTTGGAGACCAGGCGATAATAATATCCCCTCAATGCTATCAGATCAGCATGTTTGCCCTGCTCCACCAGCCGCCCCTGATCCAGTACCAGGATCTGATGTGCATGTTTGACAGTACTGAGGCGATGGGCTACAACCACTACGGTTCGGTCCTGGTAGAAATTCTCCAGGTTATTGACAATGTAGCTTTCGCTTTCTGCATCCAGGGCACTGGTAGCCTCGTCAAAGAAAAGATACTGGGGATCTTTATATACTGCCCTTGCAATCAAAAGGCGTTGACGTTGCCCTCCTGACAGCCCCATGCCGTTTCTTCCAATGAGCGTCTGGTAGCCATTTGGCAGCGAATGTATGAAAGTTTCTATGTGGGCGATGCCTACAGCATGAGATAGCCGGGCCTTATCCAATGGAGACTGGCTATCTGATTCAGTGATATTGGCAAGGATAGTATCATCAAAGATGTAGCCATCCTGCATGACTACCCCACACTGAGCAAGCCAGCTAGCAGTAGGCAATTTATCTATTGAGGTACTTCCTGCATTGATGCTACCCTGATCAGGCGCATAGAACTTGAGCAAAAGTTTAAGTAAAGTAGTTTTTCCACTTCCGCTGGCCCCGACAATGGCCGTTACTTTTCCTTCCGGAATGCTGAGGCTGATATCGCTGAGTATAGCAGGGGAATGAGGCCCTTCGTAGCGAAAGCTGATGTTCTGAAATGATATTGCTCCGCCTATTTTACTTTCGGTGAGTGGGTCCCTAAGCTTTGCTTCCATAGCGTTTTGCTTCTCGGCCTTTTGATAAACTTCACTTAAACGAGCAAGACTAAGCTGTGCATCCTGGGCTGACTGCAGGAAGCCTGTCAGATTGAGCAGGGGTGCACTGAGTTGGCCCAGGATATATTGCACGGCCACCAGCATACCTATGGTCATCTGTCCTTGTACTACCATATAGGCGGAAAGGAAGGTAATACCAATGTTCTTGAATTCATGCAGGATCTGCCCCCCTTGTACCTGCCAATGCTCTACTGCCATGGTACGGGTAGCCACCTGATACTCACTGACCCGGACTGCCTCCCATCGCCAGCGTCTGCGTTGCTGGGAACCATTGAGCCTGATCTCAGGCATGCCATAGAGCAGGTCATGCAGCTGACCCTGCTCCCGGGCAGAAACTACAAACCTTTGCTGCTCAAGGCTAAGCCTTTTTTGCGCAAACCAGCTTATCCAAAGTACATACAAAAGAGAGCCTACCAGAAATAACAAAAATATCAGCCAGTGATAGATGATGAGCAAAACACCGAGAACTACTACATTGAACAGAGAAAAAATGACGGTAAAGGACTGCTGGGTTAAGAATGCCTCAATACGATCATTATCACTGATGCGCTGAAAAAGATCTGACAGGTTCTTTTTTTCAAAGAAAGCCTGGGGCAGATACATCAATTTTTGCAGGAAATCAGAAATGAGAGAAAGACTTACCCGGTTTCCAATAAAAAGCAAAAGATAATTCCGCCATGTTTCCCCCAGGGCCTGGGAGGAAAAAAGTACTAGCTGGGCAATGAGGATGATGTAAATAAAGTCCAGATTATGCTCCCTGACGCCTTCATCCACAAGCGCCTGCGCCAGAAAAGGCATGACGAACTGGACCAGGCTCATGGCGAGCAATCCGAAAAGCAAGGGACTCCAATAAGATTGAAAAGGCCGTAGATATGAGCCGATGAGCTTCCATCTCTCCTCTGAAGCAGTCTGCTGGTTTGCCCCTGAATGAAATGAAGCCGAGGGTTCCAATAGTAAAAGGACTCCGGTATTATTTTCTGATTGGCACCATCCTTTCAAAAATGCCTCTTTGGGATAGCGCACCTTTCCCAGGGCTGGATCGGCAACATGAACATATTTTTTCGTAATTCTATAAACTACAACGAAGTGATCCTGCTGCCAGTGGGCGATGCAGGGAAGGGGCACATCCTCAAAGAAGGCGTCACTATCCACTTTTACCGCTCTGGCCAGCATGCCACATTTTTCTGCGGCTAGAGAAAGGTTTAATAATGAAGCCCCTTCTTTTCCAACAAAAGAAGCCTCCCTGATTTCATCCAAAGAATAGTACTTCCCATAATAGCGGGCTACCATCCGTAAACAGCTGGGACCGCAATCTATTGAGTCCAGCTGGCGATAAATGGGAAATCGCATGTATGAATAAAATAATAAATTTTATAAAAGTAATAACTTAAATTTTACTATTAAAATTTTTAGTTGCATTATTTTGGACAATGATGGTGTGAAAGTCCTGCAAAGTACTACCATAGATTATTACTTAGATCACGAACGACTGCCCTGAACGTTTTGCCTATAGGAATAGTCAGAACAGTATGCTCCATACGTATGTGGGGGAAATCTATTTCTTTGATGTAGGCACAGTTGATAAGAAACTGCTTGTGCACGCGTCGGAAACCATGGGGCTTTAGTAGCGACTCCATATGCGTGATGGTTTCCGTGACAATAAGGGGGGTATTATTAACAGTATGCACTATTGCTGTATGCCCGCTTGATTCTACAAAAACAACAGTTGTCGGATCAATTCTGAGAAGTTTGCTGTTTTGTCTTACAAACTGGCTGGACCGGGCAGAAGCTTTTGATTCTTCTTTGCAGAGCTTTCTGGCTTTTTCCAGGGCAAGAAGAAAACGGTCAAAACCATAAGGTTTTAACAGGTAATCACAAATGTTTAAATCATAGCCTTTGATGGCATATTCGTCAAAAGCAGAGACAATGACAAATACTGGCTGTACGGCCAGTCTTTTTTCCTTGACAAGGGATATAAATTCTAAGCCACTAATATCCTGCATCTGAACGTCAACTAAGATCACATCCACCGGCTGATCATTGAGAAATGCTAAAGCTTCCAAAGGAGAAGTGAAAGTCTCAACCAGCGTAATCCATGATACTTTGGCTGCATACTTACTGATGATACTCAGCGCAGACAGGTTGTCGTCAACAGCAATTACTTTGATCATATGCATCTTTTGCAGGAGTGATTAATCAGCTAGTGCAGCACCTTGGTAGATTGGGGGTGTAGTTGGCTGTACAAGAAAGTGAGTTTTTCAGCTTGTTGGTTGATGAATTCCTCAATGCCTGTTGTACCATGGCCTCCGCTATACACCCTGAGCAAAGTCACTTCAGTGTTGCGCCGTACGGCTTCCATTCTGGCCGCAAATTTTGCCGGTTCCCACGGTTCTACCCTGGTATCATTCTCCCCGGCAGTAAGCAGTACAGCAGGATAATCTTTTTCCTGTAGATGCAAATAAGGATCCATCCGATACAGGTAGGTAAATTCTAAAGAGTCTGCAGGATCACCAAACTCTTCATAATGAACAACACCATCTGCTGATTCGGCCAGCCGGGTGGGATTAAGAAATGGATATTCTAAAACAGCGGCATTGAAGAGTTCCGCCCGCTCAAGAAGTGCCATCCCTACCGCAATGCCACCGGCACTATTTCCGTAAAGGCCTAAATGCCGGGGAGACGTATAACCTTGCTTGATTAAATACTCACTACAGGCAAGCAGGTCTTTCCATGAATTAGGTTTAGAGGCTTTTCTTCCCATGGTATGCCAGCTGGTTCCCTTCTCTCCTCCCCCGCGAATGTGGGCCTTGGCAATAACACCGCCGCGGTTGAGCCATGGCAGCAGGTCCACATCTAAATAGGGCTCTAAAGAAATCCCATAAGCTCCGTAGGCTTCCAGGATTACCGGACTACGCTGGTCTCTTCTTAAACCTTTTTTATAGATGATCGTGAGTGGCACCTTTTCCTGGTCATGGGAAGTCACCAGTACTTCTTCAACAACCAGATCTTTGGCAAATTGCAATCCGGCTTTGGGGCGGATAGCGCTCTGAATGACTGTATCCTTTAATGGGTCATAGTAGTAGATACCAAACTCCTCTTTCCAGCCAGAAAGGCCAAAGTAAATACCTTGTCCACTTACTTTATCCTGGTAGGCCTCAGCCGTGAGGGTGATATTTCCCGGGAAGGGAAGAGAGATGTTAGAAACCTGCTCCTCATTGAATAAAAGCAGTTGGCTGATTCCATCGCGTACAAGTTCTGCATACAGCCCTTCTCTGCGCACTTCTATTTCACTGATATAGCCTTCAGACTCGCTGAATAGAACTACTGAAGCGTCTGGTGCATCAAGCGGAGACCTGATGATCTGGGTAGTAGAATCATCTGACTGGATTAATAGATAAGCATATTGCTCATCAAAAAGGGCATTGATGATGTCCTGTCCCGGAGAAAGTTCGGTCCATGTTTTTTGAGAAGCCCCCGGCTGAAGTACCGATGACAAGGGCGCAATGTAGTATTTGAGGTATTGGCTATAGCCATGTGCGATAGAACATCTTACAGTCACACTATCCGGCAGTACCTGAAGGGTAGGAAAATCCCCTGCCTGGTATGGCAATTCTGCAAAAAAATCCTGTTGCAGGATAGGCTGATCAATATCCTGGGGTTGACCTACTTTGTGAAGTTTTACACGAACATGGTCAAACCAATCGACAGCATCACTGGGTATGCTAAGCTGGGTGTAAAAAAATGCCTGGCTGTCAGGGAGCCAGTAAGGATAATATGACAGGCTGGCATTGATAATATCCTCAGCGAATTTTCCAGTGCTTCGATCAAATACCCGTATCTCCATCTGGTCGTTGCCATCGGCAAACCCACAGACAGCTATGTAGCGATTATCAGGAGAAGGGTTAATACTATCAATGGAGTAGTCAAGGCTGTCACTGCCTGCGATATCGTGGGTACTAAACAGTAGCCTGCCTGTATCTAATGCATGTTTAAACAAAAACAGATGTTGTTCTCCTGTATCGGCCAGGTATCTTAGCGCATAGGTATCTTTGCCGTTGACAACCGGCACCGATGCCCTGACAGGTGAGAAGTTCTGCATCTGTCTGAGTTCCCGGGCAAAGCTTTGATAAACCTCCCGACTGCTGAGGAATTGCTGGGCCTGCTGATTTTTCTGCGCTATCCAGGCGCTAACTGCTGGATTATCTAACTTTTCTAGTCCGCGAAACGGGTCTTCATAGGTTTTTCCAAAGATAGTGTCGATAGCTTGCATACCCTCAGGCAGCGGCACTTCTTGGATTTGCT
>CAZFFW010000302.1:0-5784 GCA_964518125.1 uncultured Porifericola sp. | reverse complement strand
ACCCCCTCGCCTATGAGTCAGGAAAGAAGAGTGAAGAGTGGGACGAGGAAAGTCTGCTGAATATGCAGGCCGATGATCTGTGGGTAAGCATTATCCGGCGCTGCCTCAGGAATAAAGCTTCCAAAAGATTCCAGGGGGTAGATGAAATTCTGGCCCTCCTGCCGGTAGTACAGCCTGTGGCCGAAATGAGGCCCATACCAGTCACTACCCAATCTGCTTATCTTGAGGTAATGAGCGGAGAGCAGAGAGGACTCAAGTTTTTTGTCAGTAGACTTGCCCGAAACAAAGGTAAATCCCGGCTTACCATCGGCCGCTTTGACCCTGAGATGCCTGATAGTAATGATATCCTGATAGAAGAAAAAGATGGTGCAACCACCTCCCGCTACCACGCTACCCTGGAACGCTTTGTGTCCGAAGAGGGCGCGGAGGAGTGGCTGCTGCGCGATGGGCAGTGGATCAGCGTGGAGGGTAAGATGCAGTGGTATACGCCGACCAATGGCACCTACCTCAATGGTGAAAGAATAGGACGGGAAGGCGTATTCCTGCAGGAAGGCGATTTAATCAAGGTAGGAAGCACAAAAATGCAGTATCAGTAAAGTTGAAATTTCGCTAATCAGACAGATTACTTTTGTCTTCGTTTACGATAAATACCGCAACTTTATTGATGATTCCTGTATCTGAAGCGCTGCTTCCCGTACCACTCAGTACGGCACTGACACTTTCCAGCAATCTGGTATTCACTTCTCTGGTAATTTCATGGGTGCGGAAGACCTTGGGTGCTTTACCATCCCTGACCATTCTCTTGAATTGCTTGGATGACAAGCCAGGATTTTTTGATTCTGCCATGATTCGGGGAAGCCTTTTGCGGGCGCCTCTTGCTATCTTATCAGATCCCCTGAGGGTTTCCACAATAGGCTTGCCGGTAGCTTTGCTTAGATTATGGCCGAATTTCACCGCTCCTTTTACAGAGGATGCCCCTCCCACGATGGATACCGTATCCAATGCCGTAGAGCCGTACTGATAATACGCGTTTTCATCAAGTATCTGGTTATTCCGTGGATCATCCCATTCATTAACGAAACGCCCGATAGAAATACCACATTGGGCGGCGGTAGCGGTGGCTCCAGCCCAGGCCAATGTAGTAAGCGCCAGTGAGGTGCCACCTGTTAGCGGGGTAGCTGCTACACCACCTGCCGCGGCAACGCCAGTCAGGATAGCCGCACCGCAGCTTGTTCCCAGGCCAAATAGCTCCCATCCCCAGCTGAAGTTACTTTCCCGCACTATTTCTTTTTCGGGCTTCCTGGCATACTGTTCTTTTACTTCGCTGATCACGATCCACGTGCCCAGGCCGTCGGGCATCTGGCTGGGCCTGATCACATAGGAGTTGCCCTGGCCTACATAAGCTATCCCACAGAACCTCAGTGCAGGTATCTTGTCAATACTATTGATAAGCTTATTCTCTTGCTGTTTGCTCAGGTAGGCCATACAGTAATCCTATACATATGTGTGATGAACTTCAATGAATTGCTGATGATAGCATTTGCATCCCCTTGCCACATGACCTTTATTTCTGGCCAATATTGATTTTCCCACATAGGTCATGCGTTTAACAGTAAAATGGAGATTACCAACCCAGGTAAGTCATCCTATCCAGGATACCCTGAGGGATTGTTTTTTGTTGAGGTATTGGCGGTAATGGTTTATGGTGTCCAACTCCGGGCTGTGGTAAAGGTTTTTGAGGCTGGTATCCAGGTGGCTGTGGTAAAGGTTTTTGATATTGGGGGGTGGGCGGAAGTGGCTTGTATTGTTGCCTTTTCCGTTGTAGGTAAACTTTAAGTTCATTGACTCCCTGCATGATACCAGCTACCAAGTCATCGGTATAGCCGGCGAGAAATCCATTGGAGTTTTCATCAATTTTAACAGGTGCCCCATTGCTCATGACAGTAAATGATCCAGCTCCACCTTTTTTGAGGCCTCTTTTAATCTCACCTTCAATAGATTCAGTTACTTTCTCAGCAAAAGTACGCATGGCCGGTACATTTTTTAAGATATTCAACTCTGTCTGACTTTGCGCTGTTATTGTCGTGAGGTTAGAGCTTTGTGAGTTTGGGTCAAAAGTATCCAAACCAACAACTTTGACTCCTCCGGCAGCTTGATTTTGAAACATAACGTTTCCTATATTTTGCCAGTGTCCTTCGTGGGTGAAACGATCACCGTTTCCATTAAATAGATCTACTGCAATAATTTTACCCAGTTGATTCCATACCGTAGATTCAGTAAATCTTTTTAGAATAGTCTTGACCTCATTGGGTAAAACATAATATTCGAAATCTTTACCAGTACCTCTGGTTTTCCAAAAATCTGCATCCGACAATCCCGCCAGATAGGGCATCTTCACCCAGGTGAGATTCTCTTTCTCTGTCACTAAAAATTTTTGTAATGCGATTAATTTTTTTGGATCTCCCGTCAGTAGCGCTCTTGCGGCAGCTTTAAAGATTGTCACCTCAGCCGCAGTCATGATCTTGGTATTTACCTGCTGGTCATTGACGTTTTTCATAAGCTTGCTGCTCCACTTAATGGAAATCTCGCCATCATCTTTTTTTGGTTCACCTTTTACTGTCAAGGTAGGTTGTGCGCTACCTCCCATGTGTAAAAAGTAAACCGGTCTTTGCTCATTTGCGCTCATTCCGGTAATGGAATTCGGGGTAATATTGGGTACAGTACCACTCATGGTTATATGATTTTGAAGTTTTAATAATTGGTTATAAACGCTATAAGTACACTCACCAGAGCATCACATTAAGATAGAATTTGATGCGCCTGTTTACGACAGGTTCTCCCGCTCACGATCAATACCGTAGGCGCGCCCGGTAAAATGGTTCTGCCATGCGCAAATCTGTCTACTGTACAGGCAGTCGGTTTGCCAAACGCATGATAAGGTTTTTTCTCCCGGACAACTTCAAGAAATACAGATGAATGCTTAATGCATCAATACCCTAGTCCCAGGCTGTCATTGTCAGGATATTTTTTACTCTTTTAAATAAGCAGTCTTATTGGTAAAGATTTGAAGTGAGTAGCTATCTCTATGGGTAGCTTTCCCTTCTGGGTAATCCTATGTCTTTTCTTAAGTTATTCTCCGTGTACTTTTTATTAGCATATATACCCAGGCCAACTGTATAGGCCTCTTCTTCAGGCGTTGATTTACCATTAATCATAACACTATGCCCTGACTTGTTTTTACCTTTAAGGGCATGTAAAGCATGAATCAACTCATGGCCCAGGGTAAGTGCAGGTGGCAAGAATTGAGTTATGCCTGCATTATCACCAACTTTTGGCGTGTACATAACCTGATTTTGGCACCAACCTACAATAGCACTAACGCCCTCACCCTTTATTGAAGCTGCATCTGAACCTACGCCTAAACGCTGATGGGCAGGTTTGGCGAAGGATCGTCCACCTCTTGGTCTAGGGGGAGCATTTACTGCCATTTCGTAGCTTATGGAAACTCGATAAATCAATACATTATAGCCTCTGCCATCTGCTGGAGATGCCGCTGCTATGGCATCCAACAGGAGCTTTCCATGGGGCATGGTATTCAATCGATTTAAGGCTTCCTTTACAATGGCTGTAAAAAATGGCTGGGCAGGTTCTTCAACTACGGCAATGCCTTTAAAACCTGTAGCTGCTCTAGGTTTACTTTCTTCTTCAATCGCAAATTGGGTATAAGTCATTAGTATAAATTTGTTGATGGAAAAGCTGTGGGTATATTTTATTGGTTTTCTTCTGATCGATTTTGCGCAATGCTGCTTAAAGCAAAAGGCTGATAAATAGAGGGGCATCTTTCAAGCTCCTGAATTGCTATTACTTTGTCTTTGATTGTATGCTGATTTTACTTCTTTTTAATCAGCTACGTGTTTAGCTACCCCCCAATCAATACCGTAGGCGCGCCCAGTACAATGGCTCCGCCATGCGAGGTGGTATCGCCCATACGAGCAGCTGGTTTGCCGCCAATCATGACGGTGGCCGAACCCAGCACAATGCTGTCGGGAGGGCCCACACAGGTACACATATCGCCCATCACGGCAGCGGGCATTTTGCAGATCATGACGGTAGGTACGCCGGGACCAACGATCGGGCCTCCGACATGTGGTACCGGCGGTAAGCCGGGCGTTACCATCGGGCAGGTGTGCATGTCTCCGATTCTTGCGGCTGGTTTTCCCATAATCTTAACGTTTTATTTGTTGGCCTCCCCGGAAAATTTTAGGTCCACTACCGGAGGATTTGGAGGGTGCTGCCTCTGGCGGGGCTTCATGCTTTACCTGACCCTGGCTGCTGCCATAAGGCAGGCGGGAGATAATTTCTGTCAGCCGGGTGGTTTCTGCATAGAGCTTGTCCATCACCCGGAAAATGTCGCGATGGGAATACTTCATGTTGAGTACTGCGCTTACCATATTTTCAAAGGTACCGGCGGTAAAGCTCTGGTTGAATGTATTGTACACGATCAGTCGCTCATCCTCCGGTATACAATTCAGCTCGGTGGAGATAAGCCTGATTAGCCTGGTAAAGTAGGTGTAGAGGTAGAGCGGTGACTTTTGCGGCAGCTCCAGCTGGAACTCATCTTCAAAGACAGCCAGGTTACGCAGCATACCTTCTGCCAGCGCCAGTATATGCTGGTTGGTGTGCTGCCCATTGCTAGAGCGGCTTTTTTTGATAAACTGGGTCAGGTTTTGCCGTATTTCACTCAGCTGTTTTCCGAAGTCACGATAAAACTCAAGCAGGGTAGGATGACTGCAGACCCTGGTAGAGGGCGGGATAAAATTCTCGGGCTGTACCTCACCGGCTACTACTCTAAACTTACCGACCGTCAGGTGATAGGTGCTGAACTCCTCCGTATTGAGCTGGCTGGAAGGGATAACATCTACCGAATATTTGGGGATGCTGGACGGATGACGCAGCGGATGCTCCTCCGGGTCAGGCTCTCCTACTGCTACCCGGTTGAAGGGGTCCACCGTGACGACGATGTCATACTGCTGATTAGAGGCTGTTTTGAGGTCGAATACTACCTCAAGCATGGCTTTATCCAGGCTGAATTGTTTACTGATATAGGGGGTGATTTCTATGCGTACACCTCCACGGGTAATGGCCCGGCAGGAGAACAGGGAGATTTTTACAAACTGCGTCTGCTCTACTTCTATCTGGTAGTCAAGCGAATTGTCTACCTCTTCGGAAGAGGGTAACAGGCCGTAATTATAATCAGTGAGGCTGAGGGCGATATTGTCTTTTAAATGGTCGGCTACCCAGTGCTCCGTTTGTTGAAAGTGCGATTTATTCACCTTCATCCCATCTATCCAGTTGACTGAGGCTTTTCTAAGGTTAGGATGCATAAAGAAGTTTCGTTAAATAACAGTGGTATAATTTAGTAATCCTTTTCCAGAAATGTCTCCTAATCTAAACGATTCCTGTGTAGGATCTACCTGTAAATCAATTTCCCAGTCAAGTTCTGCCGGGAAGAAGTAAGATGCCAGCAAATCAAAATATTGGTTTCGCATGCCCTGCAGCAGAAAAGCCGGCAGGGAGTCCGCCTGTACCGGTCCGATGCTGACAACCAGCGGGTCAAGCTCAGCAACATACTGATCTCCCAGCTGGAAATCATCACCCAGCCTAAAAACACTCAGCCGGTTATCCTCCATCTCTACTGTTTCGGGGCGAATCATGCCCCTGCTGAGCGTTACCGGCACCTGCAGCAGTACGCTCAGGCACTGGGCAGTCAGGTCAAAATTCCCG
>CAZFFW010000301.1:0-5839 GCA_964518125.1 uncultured Porifericola sp. | reverse complement strand
TACCTATGCGTATCCTCGTTCTCCAGCATGCTGAGGTAACTGAGATAGCGGCTGCCGGCAATCTGCCCTTCCTCTACGGCATCCATCACCACGCAGCCCGGCTCGTGGGTATGGGTGCAGTCGTGGAATTTACATTGGCCCAGTAGATCCCGCATCTCCGGAAAGTAGTGGCTGATCTCGCCTTCATTAATATCCATCAACCCCAACTCCTTGATGCCGGGAGTGTCTATGATAAAGGTAGCTTTGTCTATGGCAAACATTTCGGCATAGGTAGTGGTGTGCACACCTTTGTTGGCAAAGGTGGAGACTTCGGCGGTCTTCTGCGCAATATCGGGGTCAATCTGGTTGAGCAGGGTGGACTTTCCTACCCCGGAGTGGCCGGAAAAAAGGCTACTTTTTCCCTGCAGCACCTCCTTTACTCGTTCCACATCGGCCTGGTCAAAAGCGGAAATCTCCATGCAGCGGTAGCCGATGGCTTCGTACATCTCCATCAGTTCGCGCTGCTGCGCCAGTTGGGCTTCTTCCAGCAGGTCTTTTTTGTTGAAAATGATCAGGGCCGGAATACGAAAAGACTCCGCCGATACCAGGAAGCGGTCCATAAAACCCAGTGAAGTGCGGGGCAGCACCAGCGTGGCCAGCAGCACCGCCTGGTCGATATTGGTGGCCAGAATGTGGCCGTGGTACTTCTTGCGGGTAGATTTACGGATGATGTAGTTATCCCTCGGCTTGATATCGGTGATGACGCCGGTTTCCTCTTCCACATCTTCTATCTCCACATGTACCCGGTCGCCTACCGCCACCGGGTTGGTCACTTTCAGTCCCTGTATCTTGAACTTGCCCCGCAAACGGCAGTTGTATTCCCTGCCATCTTCGGCCAGCACATGGTACCAGGAGCCGGTAGATTTGATCACTTTACCTTCCATTCGTCTGTATGTGTTTGGCTACATAATCCATAACCTGCGCAGTCGCCCCGGTGTTCCCCTGTACAAATTTGCGACAGTTTTCAGCAATGGCCAGTCGCTCCTCCTCATGGTTGAGCAGGCGCTTAAACTTATCCCGCAGCTCTCTGGTATCGTTTACAGTAAAAGCAGCCCCTCTCTTGAGCAACTCATTCGCTTCCTTGACATGCCGGTAGCTTTTGCTGCCAAAAAAAATGGGCATTCCGAAAGTAGCCGCTTCCAGGATATTGTGCAGGCTTTTGCCAAAAGCACCGCCGACGTAGGCAAACTCCCCATAGCGATAGAGAGAAGTCAGCATACCAACATTGTCTATGATCAGCACCCGGTAGTTGCTGATGGTTTCCCGCTTTACTTTAGAATAGCGGATGCTTTTATAAGGAATTTCCTTTTCTATCCGCTGCATCTCTTCCTCGTGAAGGTTGTGAGGGGCGATGATAAACTTGATGTCATCCACCACCTCCTTCATAAAAGGCAGCAACACATCCAGATCCTGCGGCCAGCTACTGCCGATGACCATCAGCTGACTGTCCTCCTTGAAAGCATCCGCCAGTTCGTTGCGCGGAGCACTGTCACAGATAGCGGCTACCCGGTCAAAACGGGTGTCGCCGGCCACACTTACTCTTTCTATGCCAATCTGCCTTAAAAGCTGCGCCGTATTTTCATCCTGGGCAAAGTAGTAGCTGACCTTACGCAGCATGTCGCGATAAAAGCCGCCGTACCAGCGAAAAGGCGTAAAATGGGCATAGAGCAGCGTGGAAACTGAAATGACGGGAATATTATTTTTTTCCAATACTGAAAGATAGGCATTCCAGAATTCGTAACGGATGAAAAAAGCTGCTTTGGGCCGGATCGCACGTATAAACCGACGGGCATTGCGCATGCCGTCCAGCGGCAGGTAGCACACCAGGTCGGCCCCTTCGTAGTTTTTGCGTACCTCGTAGCCGGAAGGGGAGAAGAAGCTCAGCACGATCTGTATTTTAGGGTTTTGTGCTTTCAGGGCTTCCATCAGCGGGCGGCCCTGCTCAAACTCTCCCAATGAGGCACAGTGAAACCAGTAGACCGGCTGCCGGGGATTGCGTACCTGCCCAAAATCCTCTATTTTCTTAAAAACGTTTCTACGCCCTTTTAAAAACTTTTGAATGGAAGCAGAAAAGGGATATACCAGCCAAAGCCCGGTACGGACGATAGCCGAAAAAAATCTATAAAAAATCAATATCGATCAGTTAGGTTCAAATCAGGTTTACGAAATACCTCAGCCTCAGTTACCTCACACAAAAAAAGCCTCCACCCAGGGGCGGAAGCTTTCCTTATCAGCATAAGCAAGCTGCTTATTTTTTGTTCTTCGCCAGGTAGTCAGACACGCCTTCGCGGGTGGCCTGCATGGCTTCCTTGCCTTCTTCCCAGTTGGCCGGGCATACTTCGCCGTGCTTCTCTACGTACTGCAGGGCATCTACCAGGCGCAGGGTCTCGTCAATATTACGGCCCAGCGGCAGATCATTGATGGTCTCCTGTCTTACTTTGCCTTCCTTGTCGATCAGGAAAGTACCGCGGTAAGCCACGGGCAGGCCGTCAAAGAAAAGCTCTCCCTCATCATCATAATCATACTCGCCGGCCAGTACGCCGAATTTCTGGGCTACCACTTTGGCAGCGTCTGCTACGATGGGGTAAGTCACACCCTCAATACCACCCTGCTCCTGGGGCGTCATCATCCAGGCCAGGTGGGTTTCTTCGGTATCGCAGGAGCAGCCTACTACCGCTACGTCGCGCTTCTCAAACTCAGCGAGTTTTTCCTGGAAGGCGAGGATCTCGGTAGGGCAGACGAAAGTAAAATCTTTCGGGTAGAAGAAAAAGACAACGTACTTGTTGCCGATATACTGGTCCAGAGAAAAATTTTCTACAATCTCTTCACCATTGATCACTGCCGGTGCGTTTACCAGCGGCGCTTTTTTTCCTACTAATGACATAGAATTCAGGTTAAAATTAAGTGGAAATTTAGTTTTACTCTTTTTGATAATCTTGCCAGAAAACGGCAAAAAGGCCGCATTTTGCTGACAGGGGCGCAAAGGTACTGATTCCTGCAGGGAAAGAAAAAAGCTTTGTCAAAATTTTCCCCATAAACACCGCTTTCCAAAAGGATAAATTTCATGGTAGAAATTTTTATTACGAAATAATTCGTAAAACGCTTGCGATCTACAAAATCACTTGCTACTTTTATTTACGAACAAATTCGTAATAGACATGGCAAAGCAAAAGAACATCAAACCTTCGGAGAACGAACTGGCCATCCTGCAGGTGCTGTGGGAGCGGGGACCGTCTACCGTCAGGGAGATCAACGAAATTTTAAGTGAAGATAAGCCCACCGGCTACACCACCACGCTCAAATTCATGCAGATCATGTTTGACAAAGGGCTGCTTAGCCGCACCACCGAGGGGGCCAAAGGCCGCTCTCACATTTATACCGCCGAGGTGCAGGAGTCGCAGGTAAATAATGACCTGCTGGACCAGTTTGTCAATCGCGTATTCAAAGGCTCCACCAGCCAGCTGGTGATGCGTGCTTTGGGTAGAAAAAATCCCTCGCCCGAGGAGATTGAGGAAATCAAGAAGCTATTGGATGACATAGAAAAAAATAAATAATCATGGATTTTTTAAGCTACTCTCCCCAACTGCAGCGCCTGCTGGAAGCCCTCGGCATCACCCTACTGCACTCTTTCTGGCAGGGTCTTATCCTGATGGTGCTACTCTGGGCTTTGCTCAAACTCATCCGCCAGGAAAAAGCCAACCTGCGTTTTATCCTGACTTTTGCCTCCCTGATGTTACTGCTGACTGCTTTTGCCGGCACTTTTTATTACGAATGGGAAAGCCTGAAGCCGGTCGTAGTGACTGCGCAGGAAGCGGTCAGTGTAGATCTTCCGCTGACTGAATTATCAGTCAAGCCGGTGGAGCCTACCTTCTGGGAGCAAATGGAAAGGGAAGCAAATGCGCTTTTTTTCCAGCTTTCCGAAAATGCCATCTGGATGGCGGGGCTGTGGCTGTTGGGTAGCCTCTTCTTCTCTGCCCGTTTAGGACTAGGCCTCTGGCAGGTACGTCAGCTTCGGCAGCAGCGCGACCCTTTTCCCGAGCACTGGCAGCAAATCGCAAACGAGCTGCAGCAAAAGCTGGGCATTCGACGGAAGGTAAGTTTTAGCTGCAGCGAGCGGTTGGACAGTCCGCTGACTTTGGGCTGGCTCAAGCCGGTGATTCTAGTACCTTCTGCTATGCTGATGGCCATGCCCGCTGACCAACTGGAGAGTATCCTGGTACACGAGTTGGCCCATATACGCCGGCACGACTACCTGTGGAACCTGCTGCAGTCGCTGGCCGAGGTCGTACTTTTTTACCACCCGGCCTACTGGTACATGGCCTCCGTACTGGAGCAGGAGCGGGAAATGGCCTGCGATGCTATCACTTTGAAAGTAACAGGTCGGCCGCAGGTCTACGCACAGGCACTGCTACAGGTGGCTGCTCTGCGGACCACCTTCTCACCGGTAGCGCTTTCCGCAAAAGGCCGCTCAGGATTTACCGAGCGCATCAAAAGAATCGTGATGCCCGATTACCAGAAGAAAAGCGTGCAGCCCTTGCCCTTCCTGCTGAGCTTCTGCCTGATCGGGATGCTGCTGTTCGCCTTCACGCTGAAGGGGCCGGTAGAGGAAAATGTAGAGGAAGTTACTGAGGAATTATTGATAAAGGATTCGCTGCTGGTAGAGCCATATTTACAAATCAACGATGGCTATGGCAATATTGAAAATATGGACAATATTCCGGCTACGGGAGAATATCTGGAGGAAGATATTGATTACCCACCTTCATTTGAAGAGGTCATGCAGCAAGTACCTGATATTGTGCTGGATACCAGCAGCCTGACGATTGGAGAGATTTACGACCAATATGTTACCATAGATCAAAGCCTGAATAGCTTGCAAAAAAGCCTGAATGATGTAAAAGGACAAATCAATGAAAAAATCAGGATCAACTATTCCGCCCCTAACGTGCTCTATTTGCTGGATGGGGTAGCGGTGAACCCAAAGAAAGTAACCCGCTATGAAGTCAGTAGTATGCAGGTATTTCCAAGTTTAGCCGTAGATGGTGTGGACACCAGCCGCTACAAACTGGTGGTGAAAGCGGAGAGCAGAGGAAAGGTCTTGCCAAAAAGTCAGGAGAAAGTAAGCCCTGGAGCACAAAAAACGAATGGTAAAGCTATTCAAAATAGTATACCGCCTCTTGACTCCTCCATTTATGATGTGATGGTCAATAAAGTGTTCATCAATGTCGAGGGACAAAACGCTAGAATCACTCAAAATGACCAGGAAGCTAATAATATCAAAAACTCGGAAAAGAGAAGCTATTACCATATTGGAGACCCAGAAGTGCTATTTACTTTAAATGGAGTAATAACAGACCCTCGTACCGTCAAACGATCAGAAGTGGAAAATGCTTCATTTGAAAATGAGCATGTATCCGGTGGATACTTGATAGAAATCAAAGCAATTTCAAAAGAAGCAGCTGAAGCAGCCAGAAAGGAAGAAAAGAAAACCATTGTTAGCGGTATTGTAAGAGATCAAGGTTCAGGTGAAATTCTTCCTGGGGCTAATATCATGTTAAAAGGTACCGACAAGTCTGTAATCGCTGATCTTTCAGGGAGATATCAGATAGAATTGCCTCAGGGAAAGGGTGAGCTGGTTTTCTCCTACATAGGCTATCAAAATCGTACTGAACTCATTCAGAACAGTAAGATTCTCAATATAAGCATGTTTCCTGAGAATAAGGAAGATACAGAATTGATAACCGCGAAAGGCAAAGTAGTAGATGCAAAAACCGGCAAACCCCTGCCCGGCACTAATATC
>CAZFFW010000300.1:0-5854 GCA_964518125.1 uncultured Porifericola sp. | reverse complement strand
CCTGATATTGACATTGCATTTAATACCCTGGAGAACAGTAGCCTGACGCTGGCCCTGGTAGAAACGTCCAGTATTACTGGCTCCACGGTGAGTGGTAGCGAAGTAGTGTCTGATGCGGTCGCGCTGACCGATGGCGGATCTGGTGACACTTTTTTCTTCTCCGCACCTGTAGTGGGCCCTGACGGATCATTTTTTCCGGCCGGAGCACGCCGCGTGACGGATGGTGTGGATACCGATGCCGTGAGTGACTGGGTCATTGCAGATTTTGGCCTGGGTAGCAGCAATACACCTACTGCTTCTGGTATTGACGATGAAGAAGAACCTGAACTGCTGCTGATTTCTGCAGTACAGGGATCAGGCGATGCCTCTCCATTGGTGGACCAGGTAGTCATTGTTGAAGGTATTGTGGTGGGCGACTTCCAGGAAAACGACGGAGACCCTTTTGACTCAGACCTGGATGGTTTCTTCCTGCAGGAAGAAGCAGCCGATTACGACAATGATCCGCTCACTTCTGAAGGTATATTTGTGTTTGCTCCCAATGCAGCTGATGTAAGTCCGGGCGACCTGCTGCGGGTTACCGGAAAAGTAGTTGAGTTCAATGGCCTGACGGAGCTTACGGATGTTAGCTTCACCTTGCTGTCCAGTGGTCTTTCGTTGCCAGCCGCGACAGAGGTCAACCTTCCTGCCTCCGTTGCCGAACTTGAGGCTGTGGAAGGGATGTACGTTACTTTCCCGCAGTCACTGGTGATCTCAGAGTACTTTAACTTTGACCGCTTTGGAGAAGTGGTACTGGCCCTGCCCTTTGAGGGATTTGACCGCCTGTACCAGCCTACCAGCTATGCTGACCCCTCAGAGGCTCCTGCCATACTGGAGGAAATTGCCATGCGTAAAATTATGCTGGATGACGCTCGTACCGTACAGAACCCGGACCCGGCCCGCCATCCTAACGGACAGGAATTTACCCTGGATAATCGTTTCCGTGGGGGTGACCTTGTGCAAAATACCACGGGTGTGCTGAACTACAGCTTCAATACTTATCGGATACAACCTACCGAGGGAGCTGATTATGAACCTAAGCAACCCCGCCCTGAGTTTCCTGAAGCCGTAGGGGGTACTCTGAAAGTCATGAGCTTCAATGTGCTCAACTACTTCAACGGAGACGGCTTGGGAGGTGGTTTCCCTACTTCACGTGGTGCCGACAACCTTGCCGAATTTCAGCGGCAGGAGGCAAAAATTGTGCGTGCTATCCTTTCCTCAGGGGCAGATATCATAGGCCTCATTGAGATTGAGAATGACCCCGACGGAACTGAAAGTGCCCTGGATGACCTGACCGAAGCGCTGAATGCCGAAGCAGGAGAAGGAGTCTTTGACTACATCAGAACGGGGATTATTGGTACCGATGAGATTAAAGTAGCATTGCTCTACAAGCCTGCCAAAGTGATGCCGCAGGGAGATTTCGCGATCCTTACCACCGAAGTAGACGACCGTTTTGCAGACAACCGCAACCGTCCTGCTCTGGCCCAGACCTTCCGTGAACTGGAAAGCAATGGCGTATTTACTGCGGTAGTCAATCACTTTAAATCCAAGGGAAGCGGTTGCGGAGATGGGGACGATGACCCGGTGCAGGGCAACTGTAATTTTACCCGTACACTGGCTGCCCAGGCACTGGTAGACTGGCTGGCTACTGACCCGACCGCAAGCGATGACAATGACTTTCTGATCCTCGGAGACCTGAACGCCTATGACGAGGAGGACCCCATACAGGCCATTCTCAAAGGCGCAGATGATGTAGCGGGTACGGATGACGACTATGTGGACCTGGCAGAGTATTTCCAGGGAGAGTTTTCCTACTCCTACCTCTTTGACGGTCTGTACGGCCACCTGGATTACGCACTGGCGATCAAATCACTGGCAGCACAGGTAAGCGGCGCTACGGAATGGCATATCAATGCGGATGAACCCGATATCCTGGATTATGATACCAGCTTCAAGAGAGATGCCCAGGATGCGCTTTACGAACCCAATCCCTTCAGGGCCTCGGACCACGACCCGGTTATAGTGGGTCTTGCGCTGCTCCCGACAGTCTGTGCAGAAGAACCTGTATTTCCTGAATTTGGTAAGAGTGGGAACACAGTTCCCCCTAAAATAGTCACTTTCCCTACTCCCCGGGAGGAAGGCATCACCCATGGTGTTAAACTGCTGAGCTTTTCTGAAAACCAGCCATTGCTACTCATCAGCCGGGAACCTATTACTACCCTGCCCGAAGATGGATACCGCTATACGCGCAGTGAGCTGTTCGGAGAAGGCAGTATGGTGAGCGAAGGTGTATTCGCTATCGGAACGGAAGATCTGTTGGCTGAAGAATATGCGATAAAAGGACTGGAAGCCGAAACTACCTATTACCTGGCGCTCTTTGTCTACATCAGTGGAGATGACTGTGGCCCCAATTATCTGGGTAAACCCCTGGCTACTGCCAGCTTTAAGACCAAAAAAGCTAAGTTTTACAAAACCCCTGAAAGCGGCTTCAGTAATCTGGAAGATGGGGTATTAAATGTATATCCCAATCCTGTAAAAGAAAACTTTTACATCAACATACCGGCTGAGGCAGCCCAGGAAGTGACGCTGCTCCTGCGTGATATGGAGGGAAATGCGGTGTCACTCGGGATGTACTCACTCGTGGCAGGCGATAATAAGCTGGAGATTGATATCCGTAACCTGTCGCTTCGTAAAAATATGTACCTGCTCAATATAGAAGGAAACCTGCAGTCGCATCCAGTGATCAGGATTTCAGTTGAATAGCAGTTAGCTTAAAGTAATCATCAGTATGCCGGTGCCTTTGGTACCGGCATTTTTTATGGCTAAGCGAGAAATTTTCTTCTTTCAATAAAGCGCCAAATTTTATAAGATTGCAGCCATATTCTTGTATATCCTTTTTCTGAGAAAACTTGCAGCATGAGCAAATCCCAGCTGGGGCCCAACCCTGACAGAGAAGAGAAAGTCACCCGGGTGTCTTCTGCCCGTAAGATGTTGTTTTTGGCAGTACTGGCGCTGGCTGCCGCAGGTATCTACTTCTGGCTGGCCGAAGAAGAAGAGACCGTATATATTGCTGAAGAACCGGTAGAAGAACCAATGTTTGTGCAGGAAGGGAGCCTGGCCTTCCTGGAGAACCAGAGTGCGGATACCCTGGCCCACATTGCCATTGAGGTGGCCGATGATGATGCCCAGCGTACCCAGGGGCTAATGTACCGCAGCAGTATGGTTGATACTACCGGAATGCTTTTCATCTTTGATGCTCCCGCGTCTCGCTCCTTCTGGATGAAAAACACCAAAATCCCCCTGGATATACTTTATGTCGACGAAAACAAGGAGATCATCATGATCTATAAATCAGTGATGCCCTACTCAGAAAAGTCTATCCCATCCGAAGGCGAAGCCCTGTATGTGGTGGAGGTCAATGGTGGCTTTACTACCCGGAATAATATACAGGAAGGCGACCACATAGTCTTTGAAATTAACTCCTGAGCTTGTATTTTACTCTTTAGCAGCATGCTTTGCTCAGCCCTGCATTGCTGACATAAGAGTAAAAAACTGATGACATACCACAAGCTACTCCTGAACTGTACTTTACTGTTGCTAATGCTGATGCTTGCCTGTCAGCCAGCCGCGCCTGAACAAGAGGGCTGGCCGGCCTATAAAGGCGGTAAGGATGCCAACAGTTATTCCCCGCTTCAGCAGATCAACCGGGATAATGTTAAAAATCTGGAAGTAGCCTGGACCTTCCGGGCAGCAGATGCCGAAGATGATCCCGGTGGAAGGATAGAAAGTAATCCTCTCATCGTAGGGCAGCGGATGTACCTGTTTTCACCAAAACTGAAACTCTATGCTGTACATGCTGGCAGTGGAGAAGAAATCTGGATGTTTGACCCCTTTGCCGGCACACAGGGTGGGGGGATCAGCCGGGGACTGGCCTATTGGGCTGAAGGTGAAGAAAGCCGGGTACTGTTCACTGCAGGGAAATCGCTTTTTTCCATCAAGGCGGATACCGGTATTCCTGACAGTACTTTTGGTGAAAATGGAAAAGTGAACCTGAACTACGGCCTGGGCCGTGATCCTGCCAGTATTTCCGTTACCGCTACATCTCCGGGCATCGTTTACCGGAATCTACTCATCATGGGTTCTTCCACCGGTGAAGGCTATGATGCCGCTCCCGGCCATGTGCGGGCTTACGACATTCGCAGCGGAGAAATTGCCTGGACCTTCCATACCATTCCGCAGCCGGGAGAATATGGCTATGATAGCTGGCCGGCAGATGCCTATCAGCGTGTAGGAGGAGCTAATGTCTGGGGTGGTTTGAGCCTGGACGAAAAGAGAGGAATTGTTTATCTGCCTACCGGCTCACCTGCCTATGATTTTTACGGGGGCTACCGCCGGGGGGATAACCTCTTCGGCAATAGTATCATTGCACTGGATGCGGCTAGCGGCAAAAGGATCTGGCATTTTCAGACTGTCCACCACGATCTGTGGGATTATGACCTGCCCTGTCCGCCCAACCTGCTGAGCCTGCAGGTAGAAGGGGAAGCCATTGAGGCCCTGGCCCAGGTTTCCAAAAACGGCTTTGTGTACGTACTGGACCGGCTGACTGGTGAGCCGGTATTTCCCATTGTAGAGCAGCCGGTACCTGCTTCTCCGCTGTCAGGGGAAGAAGCTTCGCCCACTCAGCCAATTCCGGTAAAACCGCCCCCCTTTGCCCGTCAGTATTTCAGACCGGAGGACCTGGCTTATCTGAAAGAAGAAGACCGACTTACTGTCGGTAGTATGCTGGAAAACAGCCGGGAAGAAAGTGTCTTTACTCCACCTTCAGCTGAGGGGCGCCTTATCATACCCGGTGCCAATGGAGGGGCTAACTGGGGCGGAGCAGCCGCCGATCCCGAAAGGGGAATGCTGTTTATCAACAGTCACAACTGGCCTACCATGCCCCGCATGCAAGCCATCAGTACGGCCGAAGCAGAGCAGGGAGAGGCTGACCTGCCCCGGAGGTTGTACAATAAAAACTGCGCCAGCTGTCATGGCATCAACCGGGAAGGGCAGCATCCCACTATTCCCTCACTTCTGCACCTGGATGAGCAGCTCTCGCAGGAGGCAAGTATGCGCCTGCTGGAAAACGGAAAAGGGCTGATGCCTTCCTTTGCACATCTCAGTGACAGGGAAAGACAGTTGATTGTAGACTACATTTATGACAAAGCACAGCCGGCAGCTGCAGCTCCAGTAGCTGAAGCCAGTCAGGAAAATGAAGAAAATATGCGCTATATCAGTGCCAATGGCTATGCTTTTCTGAACTCTGACGAGGGCTATCCGGCAATCAGTCCTCCCTGGGGTACGCTAACCGCTTATGACCTCAATGTCGGGGAGATCGCCTGGCAGGTGCCCCTGGGTGAATATGAAGAACTTACCAAGCAAGGTATACCTCCTACCGGAACGCTCAACTGGGGTGGTCCAGCCGTCACTGCCGGTGGTCTGGTATTCATCGCCGCTACGCAGGATCAGATGTTTCGAGCCTTTGACCGGGATACCGGAGCAGTACTTTGGGAAACAAAACTTCCGACCGGGGGTTTTGCCACGCCTGCCGTGTATGCGGTAGGGGGCAAACAGTATGTGGTGATCGCCTGCGGCGGCACCCGAGATACGCCTCCCGGCGATACTTACGTGGCGTTTAGTTTGCCCTGAGTGACAAATTTTGGTCTAAAGGGCGGGCTTGTATCGCTCCACTCGGATAAACTCATTCAGTGGTTAAGTTCTGCTCTATTTCTTCCAACTCCTGTATCAACACTGTTGAGGAGATGGTAGGTCAGAAAAA
>CAZFFW010000299.1:0-5872 GCA_964518125.1 uncultured Porifericola sp. | reverse complement strand
CTACGCCTATGGTCAGAACAGCAGTGCAGACGAACCTATGCGGCGTATTCCACCACTGAACGGAAGACTGGGGCTTCAGTACCAGCATCAGACTGGGTTCTACCTAAGAGGCGAATATCTTTACGCTACTACACAGGACCGACTTTCGGGAGGCGACATCAGCGATCACCGGATACCTGAGGGAGGTACACCGGGCTGGGAAGTGCTGAACCTCTATGCCGGTTACCACTGGCGTTGGCTCAGGGTAAATGCCGGAGCACAGAACTTACTGGACGAAACCTACAAAACCCATGGTTCGGGGGTGTATGGCTACGGCAGAAGTGCCTGGCTGGCCTTGAACTTTAGTATCTTGTAGCACAAGGGTTCATGCCCGGAGCATTAGCCGGTGAAGCGCCCTAAGGAATAATGACGGTCAGTACGCATCAACCATTGCTATGAAAAAATCACTTTTTACGGCCTTTATCTTCCTGCTCAGCTGGCAGCTTACTGCCCAGGTGCCGGAAGAACAGCTTGTCGGCGAATGGAACTTTGTGCCGCAGTATGCGCTGCCCGGCAATGCCGCCAATATTCCCGGTAACTATCAACCTCCACCCTTCACTCCCCCCAAAACCCTGGATACCCGGGCTTATCCTTTCGTTTTTCACGGAGAAGAACCTGGCGAGCGGCTGATCAACTTTATCCCGGCTGATAGCCTGCCTGATGGGCCATTCACGATAGAAATGTGGTTGCTGGACCATGTCAACCAGCCGGTTGGCGTGCTGGCTACCCTCAAGGGAAAAGAAATCAATGCCGAGCCGGATTGGCTGCTCGGGTATTACGATCAGGATGTAATTTTCACAATGGTTACCGAGGATTCGCCCATGGGAACAATTCTCAATGCCAAAGCAGATAAACCCTGGAAACGCTACTGGCACCACCTGGTAGCTGCTTACGATGGGCAAAGTATGTCGCTATACCTGAACGGTGAAAAAGTCAGCAGTACGGTGGTGGAAGCTCGTTTAAGAGACCGCCTGACTTTTCCTGAAATAGAAGTAGCCGCTTATATGCAAAATGAGCCCTACATGGATTTGGGCAATCTTTTGAGATCGCTGAGGATTTATAGCTGTGCCTTAAACCAGCAACAGGTGGTGGAAAGACTACAGGTACTGCAACAACATGTGGAAGGCGGCATACTTTACGAAAAACTGTTTCATTTCAATGCCGGTCCCTACCTCCATTATGCCACGCAAAACAGCATCAACCTGAGCTGGGAGACGGAGCGGCCGGCGACTGCCATCATCCAATACGGAAAACAGCTGCCCATGCAGCAGCAAAAAAGGATCTCTGACGCAAAAAAGATACAGGAAATAACCCTTGACGGACTGGAAGCCGGGACACCCTATTTTTACAACATCATTGCTACCGGCGAACATGGCGAAAGCATTGAAAGCGGGGTATTGACTTTCCAGACGGCAGTGGCTGAAGACCAGGCTTTTGCCTTTGCGCTGATCGGCGATACCGAAGCCCGCCCCCACATCAATGACCGTATCAGTAAAATGGTATGGGATGAGCGGCCTAACTTTGCGTTCAACCTGGGCGACCTCACCGACGGTGGTTTTGAGCCACATAAGTTTGAATGGAACTATGAATATTTTGCCGGTATGCGACAACTCCACAGCCGTGTCCCGGTTTTTCCGGTACCTGGTAACGGTGAGGGTGATCTGTACTGGTACAAAAAATACCATCGTTTACCCGGCAATGAAGCCTACTATTCCTTTCGCTATGGCAATGCCGAATTTTTCATGCTCAACAGCAATGAGCGCAAGGAGCAGTTTGTAGCCGGTGGCGAGCAATATGCGTGGCTGGAACAGGCGCTGCAAAACTCTACCGCCACCTGGAAGTTTGTTGCCCACCACCATGCCCCCTATTCGGCGGATGAAAACGATTACGGCAATTCCTGGGAAGAACCCTCCACTTACGGCGACCCTGCCATGCGACCTATTGTACCCCTGTACGAAAAATATGGAGTAGATATGGTTTTTTTCGGTCACCTGCATACTTATCAGCGTAGCCTGCCGGTGGTGGATGCCTTGGTAAAGGAAACGGGCGGCGTAATCTACATACAATGTGGCGGTGGAGGCGGCAACCTGGAGGATTTTGCTCCGGCCCGGGCATGGTTCAGTGCCAAAACCTACCGGGGTCATCATTATGCGACCATCACTGTTAACGGCGGGCAGTTGCGCTACCAGGTTTTTGATTCGGAAGGCCGCATGAGGGATTTTCTTGACCTGCACAAGTAGCCTTACATGATCTGGCGACTTTTATTTTGCGCATACATGACATATCTTTAGTACAGCTACTGTAAAGATTTGTATTACGATGGAGTCAGATATCAGACAACCAATTCGGGAAATTTTCAAGGAAGAGGCTCTACGCCATGCGTTGGAAACCTACGCACAGAAAGCCCACTTTCCGCCAGATACTACCCTGCTCAAAACCGGCCAATACGTTAAGCTGTTGCCGGTGGTGCTCAAAGGAACCATCAAAGTGGTCAGGGAAGATGAGGAGGGGAATGAACTGCTGCTGTACTACATTGCCCCCGGAGAAAGCTGTGCCATGTCCTTTTCGGCTTATATGAACGGCCGCACCAGTGAGGTAAAAGCTGTCACTACTGAAGATACCGATGCTCTGCTGATTCCTACGCAACACATACAGGACTGGATGCGGCTTTACCCTTCCTGGCAGGCCTTTGCCCTGCAACTCTACAATCGCCGTTTTGAAGAGCTACTGCAGACGGTTGACAACATTGCTTTCCGCAAGATGGACGAAAGGCTGATAAAATACCTGGAGCAAAAGGTGCAGATTGCTGGTAAAGACGCACTTTCCATTACCCACCAGGAGATTGCCAGCGACCTGGGTACTTCCCGCGAAGTGATCTCCCGCTTGCTTAAGCAACTGGAAAAAAGAGGCAATATCCAGCTTTCCCGAAATTCTTTAAAAATAATTGGCTTTGTGTGACAATTATCACGCAGTAGGGAATCTGGTGGTGGTAACTTTATACTATCAATTCATTCAAACACCAAAAACCTCAAAAGTCATGAAAAAGAATATGGGAAATACCGATCGCGTCATCCGCGTTTTAGCAGCCGTCATCATCGCTGTTTTGTTCTTCACCAATGTGATCAGCGGTACGCTGGCGCTGGTACTGGGTATTCTGGGCGGCGTCTTTGTGCTGACCAGTCTGGTTAGTTTCTGCCCCTTGTATCCGATTTTTGGCATCAGCACCTGTCCGATGAAAAAGGAAAATGCGCACTAACAACTGCGCACAAAAAAAAGCCACTTTCCCTGAAGAAAGTGGCTTTTTGCTTTATGTAGAACCGGACTATCTATCCAGTTTCATCATTTCAGCTTCGATATTATGTTCTCTGATTAGTTCTGTAGTATATTTTTTTCTACCGTAGGGTACGAGCAGGTAGAAGTTTCCATTTTTAATTCTGGCAAGGTTAGAAAAAAGCTTCCATTTGCTTACCACATCCTGGATATTCTTCTTGTCGCCTTCTACCACCTGGAAATAATCTTTGCCGGCGTCTTTCTTCCCGGTAAGATCGGGGGTATAAGATTTGTCGGAGGTTTTTTCGGTAAAGCTGGTCGGAGACTCATATTCAGGCAATTCTGCTTTGATATCGCTGTACCCTTTCTTTTCAAGAAGCTGAATAGCTTGCTTTAAGTACTTAGTCTGTTTGCTTTCTTTTTTTGTAGTAACTGTATCTGTATCCATAATAAAAACGAGTGATTTTTCTAGACCTAAATTATTTAGCACACATACAAAACTGCTTACGACTCTAAATCTAAGTGACAATTAATGTCATGGTTTAGAGAGTAGGCAGTCAATTTTATTAAGAAGTGGGCATAATAAATTCAATAACAAAACAGCTGCTAAGGTAATAAAGTTCAGGCTAAATTGAATAATATATCGTTAAATATTTAAAAAAACCAAGCTAATTGTCTTTTTCCCAGAAGATTAGGTAGTTTAAGGCAGAACCACCCTTTTCATTAGTCATATTTTACCACTAAGCTACTGTTGCAAAGGCTTTTTTCATCGCCTGTGCAGTAGTTTTGACAGCCACTTCGTCCTCCATGTCCCTCAGCGCCTGGTTAAAAGGCTCAGCACGTACCGGGCCATCAAAGCCAATTTTGATCAGCGCATTCAGAAAAGCCTGAATATCAATGACTCCGGTAGTCATCGGCAGTTCTCGCTTACCGTCTATCTGTTCGTTTCTTTCAAAGCCTGTTCGGGCATCATTAAGGTCGCAGGCGACTACCTGCTCATTAACCAAGGCCAAAATGTCATCTACATCTTCTCCGGCAGTATACCAGTGAAAACTATCCAGCACAAATCCCATGTTGGGCTCACCGATAGCAGCGATAAGCTCCTTTGTTTCACTCATAGAGCGCATAAAGGGGTATTCGTTGGCGATCTGCAGTGTTTTCGGGCCTACATATTCCAGACCAAAGCGGATATTATGGTCTCCCAGAATTTTGGCAACTTCACGCAGGCGATAGGCATGCTGACGGAAATTCTGTAGGTAATTGAGCTCCGGATGATTGGGCATGATCCAGGTGGTAATGCGGGTTACGCCTGCCTTTTCCAGACCAGCGGCTTTGGCCGGTAAAGCTTTCAGGTCATTGACAAAAGTATCCTGGTCATTTCTGAACTGTACCGGCAGGCCTGCATTTCCCCAAACCAGGTTCTTTTCTTTCATATCGGCCAGCAATTCGTCTCTTTCTGCAGGGGAAATTTCTGCCAAATAATCCACATGGGCAGAAACTGACTCAAATCCGTACTCATGAGCAAGGTCAATGAGTTCACGCTGTCCGGCACTCACTCCGATGGAGCCACCATCAAGTTGCATGGTAAATTTACGGTTGGCAAATAGGGCTCTTTCAGCTGACCATACAGGACTTAAAGGCAGGGACAATGCCGCACCTCCTGCCAGGGCTGCTTTCTGTAAAAATTTTCTTCGGTTGTGCATAGTAGTCATTGTTATGATTATCCAATTATAGGATTTTTTACCTGAAACAAAAAAACTGATGGGTGCCCATCATCGGAAACGCTTCATACCAATAAACAAATCAGACTGGAAGGGATTATATACCTATAGACTTTTAGTCAATTTTTTAAACTAAATAAAAAAAGTATGCAGACTATTCAATATATATTTTTATCAGTTTTACTTTTCAGTAGTTTGACATTATCTGCTCAGGAAATGGGCGCAGTAGACAGAAGTGATGTTTACTGGGGAGAGACAGCCGAGCGTGAAGCTATTGAGGCTTCTGATCTCCCTACCAAAGTGCTCAAGGGCTTTGAGACAAGTGAGTACAGCGAGATGGATATGATGGGCGTACAAAAAATCATTGCCAAACCCATGAGAGATGCCGAAGATCCATACCGTGCGGTACCCGAAGATAGCATGGTAGATGGTCAGGTAATGGAAGATATGGATATGCTGGACTCAGCCTATGAAGACCGCCCCTACCGTATGCGCGAAGAAAATAATGACATTGCGCAATCATATTACCAGGATTCATATGACAATAAAGAATCGCTGAGCGACTCGCTGATCGTAGATGATGCCTTTAAGGACCAGAAAAATACGTATTACGAAATTGAAGTAAACGGTGAAGTAGCCAGTTACAAGTTAATTTTTGACGAGCAGGGAAATATACGCCATACTGAAATCATGGATATGTAATCACAAAAACCGGCCTTTGAGCCGGTTTTCTTTTGCTATATAGCCAAAAAATACTAGCGTTTTTTGGTTCTGATCACGACAGGGCCAAGGTTGAGAATATATTTTTCATTGGGCTAAGGCTTTAAATTATAAAATCATTT
>CAZFFW010000298.1:0-5891 GCA_964518125.1 uncultured Porifericola sp. | reverse complement strand
AAAAACTACCTCCTCATCGCTTACCGCAACCTGCTCAAATACAAGAGCTTTGCTTTTGTCAATATTATTGGACTGGCCAGTGGATTCGCCGTCTGCCTGCTGCTGGGTAGCTATATCATGGCGGAGTATAGCGTCAACCATGACCTGAGAAACAGCGAGCGGCAGTACATCATTGAGAGTGAATGGAAAGAGGCGGGCCTGGGTGCGCCGATGACCACCTACGCGCCCCTGGCGAAAGAATTGAAAGAACAATATCCGCAACTGGTGGCTAACTACTACCGTTTCCATGCCGCTACGGCGGTGGTGGAGGCTGAAGAAAACGCTTTTCGGGAATCTATACAGATCGGGGATTTTAGTTTTCATCAAATGTATGGTTTTGAGTTGCTGTACGGAAACCCAGATAAGGCGGGACTGGCGCCAGATGGCGCAGTAATTACTGAGCAGGCCGCGATCAAATTTTTTGGTACGGCCGATGCTCTGAACGAGCGCATCCGCGTAGAGACTTCCAGCGGTGGAGACTCCAAAGAGTACCGGGTGACGGGTGTTCTGAAAAAGACCAGCTATAACTCGGTCATCAACATCCTGGGCGATGCGTACACCGTCTTTTTGCCTGCCGAAGATGCCGGACGCTTCAACGCCAATATGACCGATTGGGAGAGTATCTACATTGTCAATATGCTGGAGCTGCAAGAGGGAGTGACTCCCGGCGACCTGGAAGCACCCGTTCAGCAGCTTCTTGACGCCCACGCCCCGGAAGCCTACCGGGATAAAATGACGCCCAAGCTGACTTTGCTCACCGAATATCACCTCAGCCAGAATGAGGCGCTGCGCAGCCTTCTCCTGACCCTTTCTTTGATCAGCATATTTGTGCTTTTCATGGCGGTAGCCAATTTCCTGGGCAGCCAGATCGGGCTGGCCTCACGCAGGCTCAAGGAAGTAGGCATCCGCAAAGTATTGGGAGGACAACAAACGCAGCTCATCCAGCAGTTTTTTGCCGAAAGTCTGCTGCAAACCAGCCTGGCGATGGTGCTGGCCCTTACCTTTTATCAGCTTGCGCAAAGTGCTTTTGAACAGTTCAGCGGCAGAGAAATTCCGGGCCTTACCGAAGTTTCTGTTTGGGGCTGGCTTGTAATTGTATCTCTGTTGTTGCTGATCAGCTTGGTCGCTGCTATCTACCCCATATCAATTGCCTCCTGGATTCCCCTTACTTCGGCTTTGAAGAACAAGCTGCAGAGCGCCGGTCGGCTGCACCGCAAAGGGCTGGCTCCTCGCAAAATCCTGGCCTCGGTTCAGCTTTCCCTGGCGGTATTTATTCTGCTGTGTACCCTGGTCATTTCTTCACAGGTCAACTATTTCTTCAATGCTGACCTTGGTTATGACAAAGAGCGGCTGATCGTGCTTACGCTGCCCCGCGACTGGTCAGAGGAGGGTTTCCAGCAAATAGCTACTTTCCGGGATCGCATAGCGCAGCAAAGTAACATCCGGGATGCCAGCATTTCTTTTGAAATTCCCAATGGCAACTTTGGCAACCGCTTCAATTTTCAGGGGAGCAGCACCTTGCCTGAGCTATCAGTAGGGATGCCTCTGTTTAAAGTGGATACACATTATTTTGAAACCTACGGCATTTCCCTCCTGGAAGGCAGACCGGTAGACCCCAAGAAAGAAAATATTGAAGTAGTGATCAATCAGTCCGCTGCTGTGGCTTTTGGTTGGGAAAATCCCATTGGGCAGCAGCTTTGGTTTGATCCGGAATTCAAATACGAGGTGGTGGGTGTCATTGAAGATTTTCATATTGCCAAGCTCAGCGAAAAGCAGGAGCCGGTGGTCTTCATTCACCCCCGGCATTATTTCAATGTTTACCGCTACCTGACAGTAAACCTAGACCCGCGTCAGATGACAGGTGGCATTGAGCAGCTACGCCAGGAATGGCAAAGCAGCTTTGCCGCTTTTCCTTTTGACTACGAGTTTATGGATGAAAAACTAGCCCACATTTACCAGGCGGAAATCAGACTCAGGGAAGCTACCCATGCCGCTACTTTCGTTGTGCTGCTTATCCTGGCACTGGGCATCATCAACATGACGGCCCTGAACATCACCTTCCGTACCAAGGAAATCGGCATCAGGAAGGTGCTGGGAGCCAGCGTTTTGCAACTTTACCGGCGCTTTATAAATGATTACCTGCTGATCACGGGTATAGCTTTAGTGGTAGCTATGCCGCTGGCCTACTGGATGCTACAGGACTGGCTTCAGAATTTTGTTTACCGGACTGATATTGGCTGGTGGGTCTGGCTATCGCCTCCCCTGTTCATCCTGGTGCTGATAACAGCATTGGTGGTTGTTCAGACGACCAGAACCTGCCTGAGAAATCCTGCTGATACGCTCCGCTATGAGTAATTTTGAGGGTTCAGGCATATGAATTTTTGACAATCAGAGCTAAAGCTGGTTTGCCTGGTCATTCAGTTGATAATTGATAAAACAGATACTTGTGGCAATCGTTCTTTAGGTATATCTTGAAGAACAATGTATAAAATAATCACACCACTCACACTAATTTTGTTGCTTACAGCCTGCTCTGACTTTGATTCTACCAAGATCATTGAGCCCACTACCTACCAGATCAACGCTGTCAGTCTGAATATGCCCCGGGAAATGGTACCAACAAATGTGGCGGCCCAGAAAGTAGAAGAAAACGAACAGTTTACCCTGGTAGGTGCCACCTTCCTGCGTGGACAGGATGAATTAGTCGGTATCTGGCTGTTTGATGAAAGTAACCCGGAAGATATCCGAAGCATCAATGAAATCGCACAGAACTACTCTCCTTTTCCGGTACAGGACCAGCTAAAACTGACCAGCGAAGTGCGTAACCTGTCGGCATTCCTGCAACGATAAAACATTTCAAACACAAAAAAGCCCGGACTTACCGGGCTTTTGTCATTTTAAGTGGAAATTTCTCAGCTTTCAGGATTGAGGATTTTTTCAATACGGTAGCTGACATCCTCCAGGTGCAGGGCTGTACTTCGGTCCACATTGCGGCGCGCAGCCCTTTTCACATCTTCATGCAGCATATTCAGCTGCTCTCTCAGGATCGCCCTGATGTCCGACTGGCTTACGTCCACATCCGTCCAGCCATAAAACTCCCTGGAACGAGCAGACACAGAAGGCAGTTCCTCGGTCATGAGCTGTTCGGATCTTTCCAGGTAAGCCCGCTGCAGATTACGACGGTAAGGGTCTACATTTCTACCATTGTAAACTTCTGACCAGATTCCCCGGCGCAGGTCGTCCATCATTTCTACGGCGGTGTAAGTATCCTGATAGAGGGCTTCGGCTTCCAGCAGCCTGGCCATTCTCTGGGCATCCATCAGGTCTTCCAATACATTTTCCTGGTAGCGACGCACCCTTTCCAGCGCCCCCGCGTGCTCAATTCTGCTGAGAATATTTTTGGTCAGCATCCATTCCGGTGTTTTGAAAGCATGCTCGTTGAGAAAATCCATCGCCTTTTTTTGCTGTGCTTCATCCACAAACTCATAGACAGTACCTGCCTGATCGTAGGTTTTATGGTTTTCGTAGACGCCACCCACATTTTTGGTCACATGCCCCATGTAGCGGTACCACTGCCCGATTACCTGACCGTACAGTTCATCCAGTTCATCATAGGTCTCATTTTCTCGGTAAGTCCAGTTGATCAGTTCGGGCATGATACGCTTCAAATTGGCCAGTCCATATTCGCTGGCCTTTACAGCATCATCGCCCAGGTCTTCGTTCTGTGAACGGGGGTCCATTTTGTTGATGGTCTGTCGACCATAGAAATAGGCAGGATCATCAGCGCGTTCCTTTACCCACTCATCCAGCGTTTCCTTATCCTCATCAGGACTGTCGTTTTCTGGAAAATAGGTGTATCCCCATTTGATAGACCAAGCATCATACTCGCCAATGGCCGGATAAAAGTTGGTCACACCATCTCCCGGCTGGGCAATGTAGTTGAAACGGGCATAGTCCATGATGGAAGGTGCTGTACCGTGTGATGAAGTAAATTCGGGCGAACGCAGCGAATCTACCGGATATGCATGGCTAGAGCCGAAGTTATGGGGTAGCCCCAGGGTATGGCCTACCTCATGGGCGGCTACAAAGCGGATCAGCTGGCCCATCACTTCATCCCGAAATTCCACATTACGGGCTGCCTCATTGGCAGCTGCGGTCTGTACCAGGTACCAGTTGCGCAGCAGGTTCATTACATTATGGTACCACAGGATATCACTTTCCAGGATTTCACCAGTTCGGGGATCATGGACATGCGGTCCCTGGGCGTTCTGTATCGGCGTAGTGATGTAGCGGATCACTGAATAGCGTACATCCTCGGGGCTAAACTCAGGATCTTCCTCCTGGCTGGGTGGATCTTTGGCAATAATAGCGTTTTTGAAGCCGGCAGCTTCAAATGCTTTCTGCCAGTCTTCTATCCCCTGTTTCAGGTAAGGGCGCCATTTTTTGGGTGTAGCCGGATCCAGGTAATATACAATCTGCTTTTTGGGTTCTACCAGTTCACCCCGGGCGTAGGCAGCTTCATCCTTGGGCTCCAGGCGCCAGCGGGTGATAAACTCTCGCTGAAAAGCCTTCTGCTTGTCCATACCGTAGTCGTACTGCTCAATACTGAAGAAACCAACCCGACGGTCAGCCAGGCGGGGCATCATCGGATCATCGGGCAGCACGATCATGGACTGGTTCATTTCCAGTGAGAGGGTACCGGTAGCCTGATCATCGGGCGGGCTTTCGGCATCGTAGGTAAGCACATGGCGCACCTCTACATTTTTGGGGTAGCTACGGATATGTTCTACAAAACTCCGGCTGCCATCCAGGCGCTTTACCTTGAAATTTTTGCGTTGGCTATCACTCAGTGCGCTGATCAGCGGGATATCAGTGGTAAAGAAATCACCCACCTCTATGACGGTAGCGCTAGAGTCTTTACTGACTGACTTGATCTTAAAGCTTTGGACGACCGGTTCAAAGTTGTTGTTTCTCACCGACTGGTAGATAGGTTCCTCCATATCTGCCACATTGGTGTAAGACACATGCCGCAGCAGCAATTGTTTGTCTTTGCGCTCCCAGCGGATCACCTGCTGTGAACGGGCCTTCATACCGGCGCCGCCAAAACTCAGGTTAGGGGTGCTGCCTGAGATACGGCTTACCAGCAGAATCTCACGGTCCAGCAGCTTATTGGGAATCTCAAAATAGTATTTATCGTCTACTTTGTGCACCACAAAAAGGCCGCTGTCTGTCACTGCCTCCGGGGTAATGAGTTCATCGTAGGCTGTAAAATCACTTTTTTTTGCATCTTTCTCTGACTTGGCCTGCTCTCCCTCGCTGCCCTTTTCGGAGGCTGTCGGTTTAAAAACCGAACATGCCGACAGCAGAAATACCAGCCCTACTGCCAGTAGGTAGGAAATTCTTTGATTCATGTTGATAGGTTAAAGGATAAAACGTATAGCTTGAAAAATGATTATGGTCAAAATCAAACAAAATGCTAGTTAACATTTTTCATTTTAATTTGCCAAAAAAATATCACATAGCATTGACTTTCAGCTACTTAAGAGCTAATTAAATTTATATACGAAAAAAATCGTATGTGACACTTGTATCTACGATAAGCATCGTATATATTTGAAGTACGACACTAATCGTATAATGATCATGAAAGAAAACAACATACCCAAACCCACCGAAGCTGAGCTGGAGATATTGCAGATACTCTGGCAGGAAGGGCCGGCTACTGTACGGGCAGTACATGAACAACTGGCTACAAAAAAAGACATTGGCTACACCACAACCCTCAAAAACATGCAGAACATGGTACAGAAAGGCATGCTGGACCGGGATGAAGAAAGCCGTAGTCATGTGTA
>CAZFFW010000297.1:0-5920 GCA_964518125.1 uncultured Porifericola sp. | reverse complement strand
AAAACCTCCAACATCTTCATCAACTCAGGTATCATAGCCTTGCACTGGTATCTGGAAAACCGAAGGCAGGAATTAGGTCATGAGTATTCTTATGACCTAACTCCCGATAGTCTTAGCATCCAATCAGAAGAATTATTGACCCTACTGGAAGATGCATATTATCTGATGGGTAAGGAGGTGTATGATACCAGTGGGAAGAAAGCCCGAGGTAAAGTAGAGAAGTACTATTTTACCAGAGGAGAAAAACCGGTTCCCTTCTTCAAGATGAAAACTTATGGTTTAGGTGAACTGATCACCAACGACCCTACTCCCACTGCCGGTAAAAATGGTCAGTTACTAAAGTTTGAAAAACTAGCCAAAGACGATCAGGAGTTTGCACATGAAATAGCCTCCTTTTACGATCAGAAAGGAATGAAGATCAAAGGGTATTTATGGAAAGACCAGCAACTTGTGAAGTCGCCTGCTCAGAAAGGCGACTCAAATATCTTCATCAATGACAAGTACACCAAGACTACCAAGCTTGTTATTGATAAAAGTTACCTGGAGCCTGGTGAGCAGGCTTGTTATCTTACTGGTGAAAAATACAAGAAGCTTCTGGATATACAGAACACATCCCCTTTCTTTTCCGGTCTTCTGAGTTTTGCTTCTTTTCAGTCGGGTCAGTCACATAAAATCGGATGGAAAGCAATGTACCTCAGCCGCTTTTCTCCAAAGCTATGCCTTTATACCTATGTCTCAGGATTGGATACGATTGTTGGCTATTTCTTCAATTCTGACAATCTATTAAATCTGAATAAGCTCTACCGGCGTAACAGCGCTTTTTTCAAGGACGAGAACCAATTGATTGAGGATAACTACTTGTCCAATATTAACCTGCAGGGTTTTAAAGTCCGAAAGGATAATGAGGATAAGAAGTCGGCAATTCGTGATTTTACTGAACAACCTGAGATTCTGTTCATGCTCATTTTGGAGTTTTACCGACAGTTTTTGTTTGAACAAAATCTTAAGGTTGATGAAGATGATAGCTTTCTTCTATTTGGTCAGGAACTTCGCAAGACACCGGTTTCGCTGATATCTTTTCGTGCGGATAAATTTGCCAGCACCCTGCGACCAAATGCTTACGAAGAATTCAACAACTTTAAGTTTACCGTTAGCCTCATTCACTATTTTCAGAAAAATGGTATAGACTTCTCCCAGTTGATGGGCAGCCTGAAGATCATCAAGCCGGCGGAAAGAAATGCGCAAAACAGCTATAGGCTAGAGCGGCAGACCCGGGCAAAAGTGCTGGACCTAATCCTGCATCAAAAGCCGGTCATCGGAAAAATAACCCAACTCATGTATGAGTGCTATACCTATTTGCTGTCCAATGAGCCTATTGGTTTTAAAAGGTTTGATCAGATCTCTTTACTGGTAAAATTATACGAACCCACCATAAACTTTGGAGGAAATAAGACCATGAACAAAGTAATACAAGAAAAAGCCATCAATCTTGGCACTTCTATCGGCCAGGGTATTTTAAGATTTTCTGAAGATGGAGAAAACAATGACCAGGCAAAAAATGCCCGAAATGGCCGCCGCTATATCATTGGCTTGTACAAAGCGCGGACGCTGGACCAGTTTAACGATGCTATTATTCGCATCATGAATAAATATAAAATCCAGTTCAGCAAAGAACTGCTGACCAGTATAGAACCATCCAACTTTGAATACATCAAGCAATTCGCCATCATTAGTGCACTAAACCAAATCAACTCAGCTTTAAACCGCAGCAACAATGAAAGTAAATAGCCTCACCATCACCTACCTCTCTAAAGTCACTTTTGGTAGCCTAAACGGCAGTGACAAAGAAGTGGATAATATCAACCCCATCAAGAAAATCACGCTCAGCAGCGGGCAGGAACTGCCCTATGTGTCGTCCCAGGCTTTGCGCAGAGCCTTACGGGATAGCCTGGTAGAAATGGGCTTTGAGAAGTCAGAAGTACAGGAAGCCAGTGCCAAAAAAGGAGCTCCCAAAACACTAATGAACCCGGTCACCTATATAGAAGATGATCTTTTTGGCTATATGGACGCTGCTCCTGGTAAAGATGGAGAGAAAGGAAAATCCGATGTGCGCACTTCACCTATCAGAGTGGAGTCACTGGTAGCTCTTTCTGAATACAAAGGTGACTTAGACTATGCTACCAACTTTATGGCCGTAGAAAAGGGAGGAGATCCTAATATTTTTGAATCAGAAATTCATTCCGGAATTTACCGGGGCACCATCCTGATAGAACTGGATCGTATTGGTACAGGCAAAGGTTTTGAAGAAGGAGAACTGGATAAAGATGAAAAGAAAAAGCGAGTGAAAGCATTTATTGATGCTTTACAAAACCTGTGGAGCAGTGGCCGACAGACCCGCTTTTTGTCTGATATCTCTCCCAAGTTTATAGCTGCTGCCTGCATGAAAGCTAAAAACCCAATATTTCTGGAAGCCTTGCAGGTAGATGAGCAGGGTAAAATCAACGTAGAAGCGCTCCATTCGGTAGCTGAAGATTATGAGCGTTTCATTGACAAACATGTTTTTGCCGGACAAAAAGCAGTATTTCAATTACCGGATAGTATCAAAAGCCTAAAAGAAGGTTTTGCTGAGATACATAATTGGATAGACGAGTATTATGGCTAATCAGAAATTCTTAGTCATAGAACTGCAATCGCAAACGGCATCATTCCGGAATCCGGAGTTCCAGAATTTCCACAAGACTTTGCTTTTGCCACCTCCAACCACCGTATTTGGTATGGCTGGAGCTGCAATGGGATTATCTCCCAAAGCTACCCAGGATTTCTTTGACCAGGGGAACTGGCAACTTGGCATATATGGAAAAGCTGAAGGAAAGGGGAAAGACCTGTGGAAGTACCGAACGATGGCTTTTGAAAAGCAGAAAAAGAGCCTGGGACTCAAAAAGGATGACCCGTTGGACCTTAGGTACGATGATCCCAAGAGCATCATCAACCGGGAAATTCTTTATAAGAACCACTTCATTTTTGTATTTAGCCATGAAGATGCAGGGCGACTGGAAATATTGCATGATGCTTTTCTATCACCAGTTTATGCATTGACTGTTGGAAATAGTGACTCTTTAGCAAATATCATAAATGTTAGCTGGGCCACAGATGTTATCAGCAGTCGGAAAATTGCTCACTGTATGGTAGCAGGTGATATTGTATCGGCAGTCATGGACAAAGCTATTGAAGACCCGGAGTTCTCCATCTATTCCACTTCTGAGCCGATCGCTTATGATTTGCCTGTGCAGTTTTCTTACAAAAAAGATTATGGTGTGCGGAGCGTATCTGCCAGGAAAACATTGTCAATCGTAGGAGAAGCGATGGAACTTAATATGGACATCAGCGGGATCAGCTATAAGAACCATTTCATTCCTGTTTTTTCAATTCGCTAAGTATGCTTGAAAATATCTGGGCCAAATCACAGCCACAGGAATCATTGGCCGAACATACGGATGCCATCATCAAGATCTGGAAAGAACTTCTTCCAACTTTGCCACATTGGGCACTGGAAGATGAATTTGCAAAACGTACACTTCTGACGGTCATGTTCCACGATTTTGGGAAAGTAGCTCAGAACTTTCAGGATGTTATTCAGGGAAAGAGAAAAAATTACGATCAGTTTATCCGGCATGAATTCCTATCCGGTATGCTTTTATGGATGACTGAGCCACAGTTTTATGTGAATAATACCGCGAGCCTGTTTGCAATTTTTTCACATCACAAACCACTGCAGGACGCTTTATTTCAGCAAGACGCTGAAAAAAAATTAATAGTAGAAAATGCAGATTTTGAACGGCTCAGGCAGTACGCATCTACAAAAGCCTCTCATGCGGGCGTAACTTTGATTTTTTCACAAGGAATTGAGCAACAGCTCAAAAGAGATGATATTCTTGGCCTGTTTTACAAAAACTTCAAACAAAAGCTTCACAGCCTATCAGAAAATGCCGAGCCTAAAGACCGTCTGCAATACATTCGCTACAAGGCTATTCTGCAAATCTGTGACTGGACTGCCTCCGGGCATCAGCAACTAGACCAAGGCATATCATATACTGACCGACAGATTGCTGAAAAAGTAGTAGTGTCTCTCATTGAAAAAGGGAAGATGCAAGCTGGTGAATCATTTTCCTTTAGAGAATTTCAGGAAAATAGCTTACAGCAAGGCAATATCATCGCGGTGGCACCGACAGGTAGTGGTAAAACCGAAGCTGCCCTGATTTGGGCTTCGCAAAAACAAGCCCGAGACAGAATCATTTATCTCCTTCCGACGAGGGTAACATCCAATGCTATTTATGAAAGGCTGGTAAATCTCTTTAAAAAGGAAAATTGTGCAGTCATACACTCCTCTGCTTTCCTGTATCGCAAAGAACAGGAAGACGCCATAGGAAACACAAATTATCATAAGTTCAAAGATTACCTGAGAGAGAAGACTTTCTTCAGGAATATCAATGTGGCTACCGTAGATCAACTACTAACTCAGGGATTTAACTTAGGCTATTGGGAAATTAAGACTTTTCATTGCATGAATGCGCGGGTGATCATAGATGAAGTACACCTGTATCAGCCCTACACCCTGGGCCTCATCATCGCAAGCGTCCGCTACCTGATGGCGGAATGGAATACGCAGTTTTACATCATGACGGCTACCATGCCCCAAAAGCTACTGGAACTGCTAAGAGAAACGCTTAAAATAGAAGATTCTAGTATCATCCGTGACAGTGAATATCTTAAACAGGCGAGAAATACTTTTGAGGTAAGGGATAAATTTGTAGATGATTTAGAGGCAGAAGTATGGGATGCTATAGACCAGGAAAAGAAAATACTGCTGGTAGTTAATACCGTTGATGAAGCCATTCGCCAGTATGAACATTTCAAAGAAGCTGGCTGTAAAGTAATTTGTTATCATTCCCGCTTTATCCAGAAGCATCGGTCTGAAAAAGAGCGTGACATTTTCGCGGCTGAAGGCTCCGGTGAGGCTGTCTTGCTGATAGCCACGCAGGTGGTGGAGGTTTCCCTGGACATTGACTTTGATATCCTATTTACAGAAAACGCACCTATTGATGCCCTGGTACAAAGGGCAGGACGGGTCAATCGAAAGCGCAAGAAGGAAAATACCAAAGTGATCATATTCAGGCACTCCGAGAAAGCCGCAGAATACATTTACAATTTACCCGGCGTGATAGACAAAACCTGGCAGCTCCTGGAACAGCATAATGGGCAGAGACTGACCGAGGAAAAGCTTACTGAACTGGTGGATGAAGTCTATAGAGACATTGACATCAAAACCAACGAAGCTTATCAGAAAGGTCTGCTGGCCTACGAAAGGATGTGGAAAGAACACCTGGCTTATATTAAAGATAATACCAACCAGCAGGAAGCCTACACCCGTGAAGGTATGGACACGGAAAACGTAATACCTGATGATTTTATAGAGGACTTGTTTAATTCAGAGGACATTCTTGAGAAGTCTAAACATGAAGTATCTGTAAGAAGGTATAGGGCAATTGGTGCAAAATCTGATAAGCAGGGCTTTAAATACCTGAACTGCAAATATGATTATGATACCGGGCTAAAATTCTTGAAAGACCATGAAGGCACTTCACCTGGAACAGGTTTTTTCTAGTTACCCAGTGCAAATTATGGTAAATTACGTTATCAAAGTAAAAATGCTAAGCTTATGAAAACCCTCACCCTCTACTCAGATAATGAAGAAAGCCTCAGGCTGATTCAGCAAATCGCCGAAAAGATGGGCGTACAATCGGAATCCCAGGAAAAAACCACTCATAACGGCGAGAAAATGGCTAAAGCCCTGGAAGAATTGGCTGAAAACGTTGATGTGTCTCAAATCATACCCGATCCGGTAGCCTGGCAGAGAGAGCAA
>CAZFFW010000296.1:0-5992 GCA_964518125.1 uncultured Porifericola sp. | reverse complement strand
GGTTGTTGGCTCTGTACTCCAGCACCGCCAGTGAGCGATGTTCCGAAGTATAAACGACCGGCCTACCGACCGAATTCCACCTCCCTCCAAACAGGGCCGCTCCTTTGCCATCCAACTGATCAGCAAAAGCTTTTCTGGCCAGTCTGTACAGCAGCATCAGGAATATACACCATATTCCATCCGGCCCAGTACTGTACTCACCCAACGGATGCCCGCCGGTGTATCCAGCAGCCGGAGAGGCATCTCGTGGTTCAGGGCAGGGATGGATGTGCGGAGCCACTTACGCGTCAGTTCATCATCCTCCAGTATTTCGCGGGCCATTTTGAACACCCTGGCAATTTCCAGCAACTGCCCGGAGGCTGCGGCAGGAAGTTTTTCATCATCCCTAAGTCGCTGCAGGGTACGGGGCGTAAGATGCAGCATCTCGGCCAGCTCTTTCTGGCTCACGCCCATTTGCAACTGCAGCTGTGTAAATGCCGATTTCTGTATGCCTTCCCGTGCCTCATGGATGAGGTCTAGCGGCTCCTGGTAATCGTTTCCTAAAAGTTGCGCAAATCCCATAATAGCTATTTTTGTCGCTTAAATATACGAAATATTTCGCTAAATAGTTAAGCTTCTTATTTTTCCATCGTGCGACTGATCCCGACTTCCAGTCCTCTCAGTTCAGCCAGTCCTCTCAGGCGGCCGATGGCTGAGTAGCCGGGATTGGTTTTCTTCCTGAGGTCATCCAGCATTTTATGCCCATGGTCGGGCCGCATAGGGATGCTCGCCTCATTGCTTCCCTTAGCTTCACGCTTCCGCATTTCTTTAACCACCGCTTTTACCACGGCATACATATTGGCATCTCCTTCCAGGTGGTTGGCTTCATAAAAACTGCCATCCACTTCCCGCTGTACCGAACGCAGATGCAGAAAATGAATCTTGTCTCCCAATCGCTCTATCATACCGGGCAGGTCATTATCCGGGCGGGCACCGTATGAACCGGTGCAGAAGGTAAGCCCGTTGGCAGGAGATGGGGCGGCGTTCATCAGCGCAAGCGCATCAGCTTCAGTGCTGACTACCCGGGGCAGGCCCAGCAGTGGACGGGGCGGGTCATCGGGATGAATGGCCATTTTTACCCCCACTTCTTCAGCAACAGGAATGATTTTTTTCAGGAAATAAAAGAGGTTTTCTCTTAACTGCTCTTCTCCTATATGCTTGTACTGGTCAAGGTTGGCCTGAAATTCTTCCAGACTGTAGCTTTTGTCAGAACCGGGCAGTCCGGCGGTAATACTTTGCTGCAGGGTCTGCTTGTCTGTGTCACTGAGTTTGTCCAGGTAGGCCTTGGCTTTGGCTGCGGTTTCTTCATCGTATTCTTTTTCCGCGCCCGGTCTTTTGAGGATGTACAGTTCAAAGGCAGCAAAGGCGATGGCATCAAAGCGCAGGGCAGTGGAGCCATCGGGCTGCACAAAATCCAGGTGGGTGCGTGTCCAGTCCAGCACTGGCATAAAGTTATAGCAGATCGTTTTGATACCGCAGGCCGACAGGTTGCGGATACACTCCTGGAAGACGGAGATGAGTTCGTCGCGGCGAGGACCGGCGGTTTTGATCTGCTCATGTACCGGCACACTCTCCACTACTGACCAGCGCAGGCCAGCCTTTTCAATGATGTTGATTCTTTCCTGTATGGCTTCTTTGGTCCATACTTCTCCCATCGGAATCTGGTGGAGGGCAGTGACGATGCCGGTGGCCCCGGCCTGTCTGATATCTGCCAGGCTTACGGGATCATTAGGCCCGTACCAGCGCCAGCATTGTTCCATGCTCATAAAATTCTATTGGTTTAATAAGTGAATAGGCTTTTCAAATATATAGGATTCTTACATAGTACCAATTTAGCGAAGATACTGCATTGCTTTTTATCAATGCCAGCTTCATTGAATAAAGGAAAATATTGTAGTTGAAAAGAAAAACTTAATATTTAAATAATTAAATTTATCAAGAGGTAGCCTGTACGTTACTAGAGTAGTTTATCCAAATTAATTGGGTAAATACAAGTGAAAAAAGCACATTGGACTGCCTGCCGCTTTGGAGTATTTCAGGCTGAGCGTTAACAGGTTATAAAATTATATGTAAATTCGGATGTTCAGTCGCTCAAATTATCAGACCAAAAAGCGATTGGAACGTACAATCAGCTTAGGTATTGTACGTTATTTAGTTAAGTTTCTTTCGTCAACCTTACAACTATTTCGCGCTATATGTGTCCTCATTGCAAAGACCAAACGACTATGAAAGCTAACTGCTTTGCATTTGTGATTTCCTTGCTCTTTTTTGTGTCCTGCGAAAGTGAAAATGCAGAACCGGTAAATACGCTCGGCAGTGAGGTTGAACTTAGTATGAGCGAATTTATTGAGCAGGATAGCCGCACCCTTACACTGAAATTCCTTACCCTAAAGGATTTCCCCTGTATCAATTACCGTATCAAGCATAAGCTGTACATGGATGAACAGTCAGTCAGGGTGGTGCTGCAGGAGGTAGAAGCTTCTGATATCTGCCTGGATGCCATCGGGCCTGCTGCTGCTTTTGTGGAAATCGGGAACCTGGAGCCAAAAGATTACAACCTCAGCATCCAACTGGGAGAATCCATCATTAATAGCGGTACACTTTCGGTCAGCAAAGAATCCTATCAGATCAACCTGGCTGAAAACCAGGGTATTCAGTTGCTTAATCCTGACCTGAACAGGATTCCTCAGCAGGCAGTCTGGGGACAGATCAAATTCCCCCAGTCGGAAGACTATAAAGAATTTATGGAGTTTTTCAACAGTACCATGGAAGTGGCCGGCGCCAGCAGCAAGAAATTTGCCGAGGGTGATTATGGTTACTTCAAGGTAGCTGCTGACGGTAAAATATCCCAGCCACTGAATGCGCAGGAAAAACTGGTTGAGCAGGCTTTTCTGCTGGACTTTAGCGGTGACCGTGAGGACCTGCAAATGGTAATGCAACAAATCAACACAAAATACAAAGACGTACAGATCCGCCTGTACAATGCAAGGGGAGAGGAGTTACGTAACTGGGATCTGCAGTAGGATCATTAACATGTTTCCCCTTCGTTTTTCGTGGGTGTATCAGGCCGGATAAGTTGTTTGTTGATCATTTCCTTAGTAAGCGCTACTCCCATGCTACCCTGATTACTTTTGCCTGAATTTTTTGTTCCTCAAAAAAATGGAGCCAGTATAGCTGTTGCGCTGACAACTGGTCGTTAGGCGATTTCACTTCTATAAAACTGTAGCTGTCGCTGGTCCAAACAAACAGGTCGGGGAAACCTCTGCTGTTTTCCCGTAAATTGCGGGCCATTTCCAACAGGACACTGGCGATCTGCTGAGGCTCCAGGCAGTGGTAACACTGTTCCACCAGCGGGAGCAGGCTTTCATGCCAACCAACCATCGGATTACTCATGCCCATCTTGGTGCTAAAGTGGTGCCGGACGATATTCTGAAACCTGTCCGGATAAGCAAGTACTTTCAGTCGCTGGTCAAACGCATGCGCACGCTTCTCCAGAAACAGGGGCGTATAAAAATCTGAGGGGGTAGTCTGCAGTGGGTTGTGGATAGCATCACTTTCCTGGTCAAAGATGATATCCCAGAAAATCAGGCCAAAGAAGCCCCTCCAAAGATAGTTTTCAGCATGAACGCCCTCATGTCCTTTTTCCTGTAAATGCTGCAGCACGCCCTGCTCTACTGCATGCTGGTGCTCAGCCGAGAGGATGATTTTATCACTGTTTTTGAGGTAGTCGGTAACCTTGCGCGTCCTTTTTTTCTTACTGACCTTGTTCATAAAATCCTCGGCAAAAAAACGTTCTTCAGCATTAGCGGGTGAGGATTTTATCTGCTGACAGGCTTCAAGCGCTGCTGCAGTCTGCCCCAGCTTATGCATCAGTCGTACGCGCCTTTCCCGCGCAGGAGGCTGATCGGTACACTGATATACCTGAAGGGACTGTTCGTGAAACAACTGCTGTTCCAGTAGTTTGCCCAGCCGCAGGCACAGCTTATCGTAATGAGGGATAGCCAGTTCACTGATGCTGTTTCTGCTCAATGCCAGTGCGACAAACCAACTGAATAGTTCTTCTGCTCCGGCGGCTGCTTCGTCTCGGAGCCTCTTAAACTCCCGGTAAATTTTGGATAGCTGCAGCTTATCCTCTGCTTCTTTTCTGTTGCTGAAAAGCGCTTTAAGTTTAGCCTGATCGTAACTTTCAGTTTTGATATAGCCAATATCACGTACCACAAACTGCGTCATATCTGCGTCAAGATGCCCAAAGTAAAGGAATTTGAGCATTTCCATCTCCGCCTCGTAGTCGGGGCGAACAATAACCTCTTCCTTGCTGAGCAGGCTGATGATTTCCTGCGGAGTGATCAGCTCGGTCAGCGCCGGTATCAGCGCGTCTTTTTTTAGTTTTCTTAGTACACTTACTTCTTTCTTATCCAGGAATTGCTGCGCCAGGGCAATCAGTTCTGCTTTGGTATAAATCAGTAAAAGCTGAGCTGCTTCTTCTGCATGGCCTGGGGAGAGTCTGGTGAAAAATTTTCTGCGCAAAAGGAGCTGCAGCGCTTCATCAATGTCGCTGATCTCGGCATACTGTACTTTGCTCATCCTGAAATAGAAGGCCCGCCGGTTAGCCAGGCGGAGGTACAGGCATTGGGCATCTTCGGTCAAACGATAAAAGCGACGGATAAAGCTTTTTTCTTCCCTGCTGAGCAGTTGGACATAATGATCCTGTACCTGCCTGACCAGGAGGTTAAAATAGTCCAGGTAATACTTCTCAGGTAATTCAATCGGCAGTTCCTTCATCAGGGCTTTAGCATTTTTTCTCTTTCTCTGACACTCTCAAATGCCTCCAGGTCGCTAAGTTGTATGTTCAGGGCTTTGACCGAAATCTGTATTTCGCGTATGGATAATCCAAGGGAGGCCATCAACAGCAGCAGGCTGATACCAAAAACGATCTGCCCGATCATAAACTCTCCGGCAAAAATAAGGAACATACAAAAAACACACAGAAAAAGGCTGCAAATTCCCAGCGCCTGCATATTCCTGATCAGCACTACGCGCTTTCTTAAATTTTCCAGCTGCCCCATGATCAATTGATCGGGATTGGATTTGTAGTCAGAATGTAACTTGCGGATCAGACTGGCGATGGTCAGAAAACGATTGGTATAGGCCAGTAGTAGGAGAGAGATCGCCGGAAAAAGCAGTGCCGGAGTAGTCAGGCTGATGTCAGTCATATGAATCAAAAGAATTCGTGTCACAAAAAGTTTCTTTCTTCAAAATAAGTGTTTCATTTTTGAAAAAATATGAGGAATGATGAAAAGACTTTATCTGATACGACACGCAAAGTCCAGCTGGAAAGATACCAGTCTGCAGGATTTTGACCGACCGCTGAATGGCCGCGGAAAGCAGGATGCTCCGGAAATGGGAAAACGGCTATCCCAAAAAGGGGTGGCACCAGATGCTATGCTGAGCAGTTCGGCAGTGCGGGCTGCCAAAACAGCAAAAGCCATAGCGGAGGCAGTAGGCTTCAGCCACAAAAAAATCAGCTTCCGCGAAGACCTGTATCATGCCAGCCCCAGGATTATCCTGGAGGTGATCAGGGAAACAGAAGACAGTGTTGATACGCTGTTCTTATTTGGCCACAATCCCGGCCTTACGGAGTTTGCCAACCGTATCTGTGAGGCCAAAGTTGAAAATATCGTTACCAGCGGAATTTATGCCGTGCAGCTACCGGTAAATCGCTGGGCGAATGTAGCCTTAGATGCTGGCGGCAGGTTGTTATTTTATGATTTTCCTAAAAATAAAAAGCGCTAAGGCTGTTCATCCTGCAACGCTACTGCATTGGCATCCGAATCTTCACCCTCCAGCAGGTCGCGGTAAATGCCATACCTTTTGAAGATTTCAACCACATAGTTAAAGGGTTCTTCGCCCCGGCAATAGCCGTGTTGTACCACCGGATCAGCATAGTATTCTT
>CAZFFW010000295.1:0-6009 GCA_964518125.1 uncultured Porifericola sp. | reverse complement strand
AGAGCCGCTTGCTTCAGCGAAGCCGAAGCTGCTCGCTGACTTAGCTGCAAACGATACAGGAGAAAGCCTGCAATGAGCATAGACACGCTTTCGGTGATCAGCCAGGTACTGACAAACTCATTAGGCGCGCCATCGGTCAGGATGCTGACCATCCGGCCACCGACAAAGCCAAGGGTATACAAAACTACCAGTCCTAAGCCGGACTTTTGCGAACGAAAGGCGGCAAAGAGGCAAAACAAGCCAAAAGCCAGGTGCATGCCGCCGTAGTTGGCCCGCATGCTGCTAAGGGCGCTGATGGTGTTGAGTTCAATCCCTACCTGTGCCAGCACGGCAGCCGGGTCAGTAAGTGCCTGTATGCCGGTATTGGCGAAAGCCAGACCCATCAGGCAGAGAAAAACGAGGTTGATATAATTGGTCTTTTTCATGGGTTAATGATTTCCTGCAAAATTGCGTATTAACTTCCTGATTGCCGGATACCTATCATGCCAAAAAAGGGATAAATTGCGACAGCAAATGAGACACTGAGATAGGATGATTATCGTGTTCATTACGTGATAAGTGTTTATAATCTATAAGTTTATGAACCTGTAACCTTCAACATTAAACTTTTTAGCTACTCTATATCATGTGGGTGAAAATGTCAGTGATACGGGATATTATCTATGCAGCGGCCGGGCAGGCAGCTGATGTAGAAAAGCTCTGCAAGGCCTGTGGCCTGAGCATTGCCTCTCTGCGCGAAAGTGAGCAGCGGCTGGAATGGGAGGTGGCGCAGCATGTATGGACCGCGGTGGTACAGCATACCGCTGATCCATTAATCGGCCTGCATATCGGGGAGCATACCCATGCCACCATTGCCGGACTACTGGGGCACCTTATGGAAAGCAGCCCTGACCTGAAATCAGCATTTCAGCAACTGGCTGAATTCCAGCAGTACTTCACCGAGATGTTTCGCTATCAGCTCCACCTGACGGGTAAGGAGTGTATCCTGCAGTTCAGCCCTTTTGAACCCTGGCAGACTTTGTATCCCGATACCGCGCGGCAGGCAGTAGACCAGGCGATGGCGGGCAGTCTCCATATTGCCAGGTTATTAAGCAGGAAAAACCTGCGGCTGGTCAGGGCTGATTTTGTCCACCAACAAAAAGAGCATACTGCAGAATACCGAAGAATTTTTGGGGAGAATGTCTGTTTCGGCCAAAAAGTTAATCAGCTTATTTTCAGCTTGCATGATGTCAACCTGCCCCTGCCGGGCTACCATCCCGAACTGCAGGAGATGTTCAGAAGACTACTGCAGCAGCAGCTTGACCAGCTCAAGGCTTCACCACAAATAGCCGCACAGGTAAAAAAAATACTGCTGGAAGCCTACCAGGAAGGCCTGCCGTCACTGGCAGAAGCCGCAGATAAACTTTCTATGAGCCCCCGCAGCCTGCAGAGAAACCTTAAAGCCGAAGGGGTGAGCTATCAGCTGCTAAGCGATGAAATTCGCTTTGAACTTGCCTGCAAATTGCTAAACAACCGGGCTTTCAGGCTCAGTGACATCGCCTTCCGGCTCGGCTATGCCGAGACCTCAGTTTTCAGAAAAGCATTTTTGAAATGGAGCGGTGTCACCCCATCTGCCTACCGAGCCGGACTGGAAGAGCGCTGAATTTCCCTCCCCCATAGTGGGGGAAAATAGTTGAATGCCGACTAAAAACTGTTCTTTAGCTTAGCCCGGATTGGGTGAATCTGTAGGGAATCCATATCTTTAACTTATTCATTTTCAGTATACTGCTATGAAATACCTTTTCACCCTGCTTTGCCTGCTGGGCATGCTGGAGGGTTTTGGCCAGAGTTACAGTTTCAGCCAGTATGAGGTAGAAGATGGCCTGATACAGTCGTCAGTAACCTGTTTTCTGCAGGACCAGTATTCAAATCTCTGGATCGGTACCTCGGCCGGACTTAGCCGCTTTGACGGTGAGGCGTTCGTCAACTACGGAGTCCAGGATGGTGTCATCGGTAACCATGTATTCCAACTCTTCCAGTATGGAGATTCGCTACTGGTGGCCACTGATCAGGGGCTTTCAGTATTTGATGGTGCTCTCTTTCATAATTTCCAGGTCAGAGACAGTGTGGGTAAAGTATTGTCGGTCAGGAAAATATTTGCCGACCGTGAAGGAACGCTCAGACTGATTCTGGAAGCCGGTATTTTTGCCAGTTTTGATGGGCAACAGATCAACCTCACTGCTGATCAGCGACTACAATCTTTTGTCGCAGGCATCGCGCATGACCATAGGGGTGTTCCCTGGCTGGCCACCTATGAAGGCAGGCTGTATACCTTTGAAGGGGGTGCGTTACACCCCCAGCTGGTAGAAGCGGATTCCAGCCTATACTTTTCTGACCTGTATATAGATGCTGAGGAGCGCTTCTGGATTACTTCCCTGCAGGGAATTTTACAATACGATCCACAAAGCCGGAAGTTAGTGTCCTATCCACTGGATATGCCTCCCGCAGGCAGGGTTTTTAAAATAGCCGGGGATGGTGACGGCATGTTGTGGGTCGGCACTTCCAATGGTGTCTTTAGTTTTGACCCGGCTACCCATGCCGTAGACCCCCGGAGTCTGTCATTCAGTGGTTCGGTCATCAGGAGTATTTACCTGGACCGGGAAAAAAACCTTTGGTTTGGTTCCTTTGGTGATGGCTTTTACAAATTTAAAGGCCGCCTGTTCACCAAACTTCGGCAGGAGGAAGGTCTGCAGGGAAAGACCTTTATGTCTATATTGAAAGACCGAAAAGAGCAGTACTGGTTTGGCAGCTATGGCGGAGGGCTCAGCCGCCTCAAAGGTCGTGAAATCACCAATTTTGATGAGGAGAATGGCTTGAGTAACAACTTTGTCTCCAGCCTGGCCGAGGATGAAACAGGTCTATGGATTGGTACGCTAAACGGACTCAATTATTTTGATGGCAGTGCTTTCCGGCATTATTACCGGAAAGATGGCCTTCCTTCCAATACCGTCTATTCCGCCTACCATCAGGCAGGTAAGCCGCCTCTCTTTGGCACTGAACAGGGGCTGGTTTATTTTGAAAATGACAGCTTTATCCCCGTGCGAGACCAGCAGGACTCTCTTTTCACCAAGCCTATCCTGATGATGCGGGAATGGAAAGAGAACGCACTTTTGCTGCTGAATAGCAAAAGTGTGTACGTCTTAAAAGATAATAAAGCCAGCCTTTTCCTGTCGGCGGAGCGTTTTGATCACCAGTTTCTGACTGCTATCACCCTAGGGCAGGACGGCAGGATCTGGATATCTACCATCAACGGAAAGCTCTTTGTCTTCAACCCGGCTTCCGACGAGCTGACGACCCTGAATAATCAATTTTCTATTCCCAGCAGCATGATCTATTCGCTGATCTTTGCCAGCGACAGCAGCCTGTTGCTGGGTACGCAGCGGGGTATCAATCGCCTGTATTTCAACCAGGAGGGAGGCTTGGTCAGGGTGCAGCATTATGGTAAGGATGAAGGGTTCCTGGGTGTAGAAGCCAACGCCAACGCGATCATGCGAGATGATGACGGTAGTATCTGGATTGGCACGGTAAACGGCATTTACCGCCTTCATCCGGATCAGGTAGTGGATAGTTATGAGGAAGTACAGCCGCACCTTACCGGGATCAAGCTGTTTTATGAAAGCATCAACTGGCTCCGTTATACAGATTCGGTGAGCCGCTGGTATCAGATACCGCAGAATCTTCAGCTGAGCCACAAAAACAACCACCTGATCTTTACCTTCAAGGCGATCAGCATGGCCAAGCCGGGGCAGGTGCTCTACAGCTTTATGCTGGAAGGCTATGAAGAAGCCTGGACGCCAGCTACCGACCGGAACGAGGCCGTGTATCCCAATCTACCGCCAGGCGACTACACATTTAAGGTGCGGGCCCGCAGCCCTCAGGGAATCTGGTCTGAAGAACCTGTCTCCTATGGTTTTTCCATAGCACCTCCTTACTGGCAAACCTGGTGGTTTTATCTCCTGATGTTGCTGCTGACGCTGCTCCTGATCAGGTTGTACATCTACTGGAACCTGCGGAGAGAGCGTTCGCAGCGGGTACAACTGGAACTGGAGGTGATGGGAAGAACACGAGAGATACAGTCGCTCAATAATTCCCTGGAAAAAAGGGTCAGGGAAAGGACGGCCGAACTGGAACTGAGCAACAAAAAGTTTGAGGTGGAGTTTGAGCTGCGCAAGCTGGACCAGGAAAAGCTCGCCATAAGAGAGCGGGATTATCGCCAACTGGTGAATAACCTGCGGGAAGTGATCTTCAAAACTGATGTCCACGGAAGGCTTACTTTTCTCAACGACCGCTGGCAGGAATATATGGGCTATAATGCCTATGAGTCGCTCGGCAAACATTTTACGCATTTCTTGCAGGTCTCTGCAGTGGAGAAGCACTACCATTCAGAAGTATTCCAGCATATTATCAGCAAAGAACTGCCTTACTATGAGGCTGAGATCAGGATGAAACGCAAGGGAGGCGCTACTTACTGGGCCAAGGTTTCTGCCCGTACTGAGTTTGATGAAGAAGGTGAAATTATCGGTACCAATGGCAGCCTGGTAGATATTGACCAGCGGAAAAAAGCCGAATTTGCGCTCAGGGCCAGTGAAGACCGCTATAAATTTCTCACCGAGAATACCCAGGATATCATTACCCTGCAATCGCCCGATCTGTATTATTTCTATGCATCACCCCGCATATTTGAAGTGGCGGGGCATGAGCCGGAAGACATGCTGACTAAATCCAGCCTGGATTATCTGCACCCTGACGATGTAGAAGCGTATGTACAATTGAAGGAGGAAATTATCAGGGATAAGAAAAGTAAGGGCATGGTAGTGCGTTTCAGAAATGGGAGTGGTGAATACAACTGGTATGAAACCTTTCTGAAACCGATTCTTGACGAAAACGGGGGATTGCAGTCCTTTATTTCTTCCAGCCGGGATGTAACTGATAAGGTGGAATTATCCAAAGAAATTGAAAAGGTGCGCAAAAAAGTAGCCCAGGATTTTCATGATGAAATGGGAAATAACCTGGCCAGCATATCAGTACTTTCACAGATTATCCAGAATAAGCTGGGCAGGCAGGAGCAGGAGGTAGACGCACTGCTCAACAAAATAGATGTGGCTGCCAAAAACCTGTTTAGCGGTACGCGTGACTTTATCTGGGCGATAGACCCTAAAAATGATAACCTGATGGAAGTGTATTATAACCTGAAGGATTTTGGAGAGGAGCTTTTTGACAATACCGGCATCAACTTTTACGCAAGGTTTGAGCAGGAGGAGGGGGTGCAGCTAAAATTACCCTCCGGCTGGAGTCGTCAGCTTGTGCTTATTTTCAAGGAAGCTTTTACCAATGCATTGAAATACTCACGGAGCAGTAGTGTCAACATGGATTTTTTCATCGGCCACGAGCTATTTACAATAGAAGTTTCTGATAATGGTGTAGGTTTACCGCCCCACGAAAGTGTGAAAAGTCAGCGGGGTATCAGGAATATGAAAGAACGTTCTGCCAAGATCAAGGCGGTACTGGAAATCATCTCTTCGCCGATGGGAGGAACCAGGATCATTCTAGAGAAAAGAATCCATCAGGTAGGGCCTACGAGGATGAAAGCCCGGCTCTGAAATATTGTATAACCCAAAATAGTATCACTATGGCCGAATCAAGCAACAAAATTACCATCGTAGAGGATAATGAAGTGGTCAGGGATGGCTTTGCGCTGCTCATCGACAGTGTCAGCGAGTATGAGGTCGTCAGTACCTATGATAACTGTGAAGATGCCCTGAGGAATCTGAAAAAAGACCGGCCCAATGTGATCCTGATGGACCTGGAGCTTCCGGGTATGCATGGCGTTGAGGGCATCCGCCGCATCAAAAAGCTCATGCCTGAAATCAGTATCATTGTGATCACGGTACATGCCAACAGCGAACTGGTCTTCCAGGCGCTCTGTGCCGGTGCCTCCGGCTATATTACCAAAAATGCCGGCCACAGCAA
>CAZFFW010000294.1:0-6015 GCA_964518125.1 uncultured Porifericola sp. | reverse complement strand
ATATACTTTATACCTAATCTATCAAATGGCTCGTATCCAACTGGAGCAATAAATTTTATTCAAGATTTTTTAGTAAAGCATTTTTTTATAAACTGAGTATCCTCCTCACATGCTGCTTGGTATCCAGGGTAAAGTCATGCTGGAGCATCCATTCAGCCAGGCCCGGATGGTCCTTAACCTTCATACCTTTTTTACTAGAGAAGTTATAGCAATAGTCACCATCCTCATCCCGACAGATCTTGCCGGCCCAGTCTACGGTCGTAACACCAAAGCTGCTGAGCTGATCAAGCTCCTTTACAGCACGGGCAAGGTTAGTGTAACGCTGTAGTTGTGCCAACAGCACCTCAAAAGTAGCTAGCGTATCAGCCTCAGCCGCATGGGCATCAGTAAGCTCTTTCTGGCAGTAAAACTGCAGGGCTGCAGCTAGGGTCCGTTTCTCATACTTTTTGAAGATCACACCTACATCTACGATGCGGGTTTCAACAGTAGGAAATGGGATGCGGCAACGAAGAAACTCCTCGGCCAGCATGGGTACATCAAACTGTCGGCAGTTGAAACCGGCCAGGTCACAGCCCTGCAGGTATTTGTAAAACTGGCGGGCCCTCTCTTTAAATGTTGGCTTTTCAGCGACATCCTTTTCGCTGATGCCATGTACCTGCCGGGCCGACTCTGAGATCGGAATAGTAGGGTTAAGCCTTTCGGTCCAACTATGTGTATCCAGGAATTCAGGATAGACTTTCAGGAAGCTGATTTCTACAATACGGTCGGAGGCAACAGATAGGCCTGTGGTTTCCAGGTCAAAAAAGACCAAAGGGCGATCAAGCTCAAGCATGGTGGATAGTTTAGCAGTTTGTGTACTTAAAATAAGTACACTTTATGTAAATAGCAAGATACCAATTCTTAAATCAACCAAAGTAAACTCAGCTATTTCACTTGAGAGCTTAATCATGAGGAATGGTTGTTGATGACGTGAGGAAAATCCTTTTGATCTTGCATACCTTCTATTACATGAAAAGCGAATTACTTCAGATGATAGAAACATGCCTACAGCCTAAAACATTTGACTCTTATAAAAAGAGGTAAATACAAAAAATTCGAGATACGTGACCAACTTTTGTATTCCATCCTTTCGATACTGTTAAAAATTAGGCTTGAATAATAACTAACGATAATGTTTAATTATCAATAGTTATTATTTACCTTACCTACTGGCTGTTTTTACCTGCATGTATTGTTCTTCAGTTTAATGAAAGAGGCAGTACTTGGGTATCTTAATAAAGGTTAGTTACTTTATTCTACTTCCTTATCAATATGGAATATCCCGATCCAAAAATCAGACGATACCAGGCAAAGTTCCTTGCCGATTGCCCACCGGGAGAACAAGCGTTCCACGTAGCATTATTCCGGACCGCTAAGGCTGCATACCGGTATTATCAACAAGCATCTCAAATAATAGAACCTACTCGAGAAGATTTTGATAGCTGGCTGCATGGACTGCCTGCGCCCATACAACAGGCAATGGAGACAGACGGCTTTGAGAAGTGTCGAAAATACCTTCCTTTCACTCGGCATGTAATGGAACCCCGTGACATAGGAATGGATACGTGGATGAAAAACCAGTTGTCTGAAGAAGATTTTCAATTTTGGAAAAATAATGACAATAGTTAATACTAGAAGAAATAATCAGCGACTACTTCGGATTGATGAGCAGATAAAAGAGTAATCGTATCTGACCAGATTTACTCCTTATATATATGGTTACACTTTCAGATACCAATCAATATTCATATGGCCGATCAAACTAGCTTATCAACGCGTAAAACTGGCAGTATAGTCAATGCCGCAGCTGCCCGTTACTTAAAGTTAGGTCTGGAGAAGTCTCCCAATACGGTCAGGGCTTATAAAGCCGACCTGGATTGCTATACTGCCTGGTGTGACCGAAGTGGACTAAATCCTTTCCCTGCCGATGCCGGTCAGGTAGCCAATTATATTAGCGAGCTTGCTCCACACTATAAAGTATCTACCATCACCCGCAGGCTGGCCATGCTCACCACCTTCCATGAACTGCAGGGATACGAGAGCCCTACCGGCCAGAAAGTGGTACGCACTACCCTGGATGGTATCAGGCGAGAAAAAGGAATACGTCCACATGAAGCGCCCGCTTTCAGTAAAGATGCTCTACAGAAAGCTATCCTTTCCCTGGATGAAGATGTAAATGCCCAGCTTCGGGACAAGGTACTGCTATTACTGGGCTTTACCGGGGCTTTCCGGCGTGGGGAACTCTCAGCCCTGAATGTAGAGGACCTGTTCTTCGATGAGGAAGGTATCCTGATAGACCTTAGAAAAAGTAAAACGGATCAACTTGGATCAGGCAGGCTGAAAGCTATCTTCTATGCCTCCCATCCCCAGCTGTGCCCGGTACGTACTACGCGCCGTTACCTTGACCGCATCTATCCCGGCTGGGAAGATGGAGTGATCAGCAATCCGGATTTCAATACTACCACCCCCCTGTTGCTACGCATGCGTAAAGGCGACAGGTTTGGAGAGCAGCGATTAACCGACCAATCGGTGAATCTGATCGTCATGAAATATTTTGGCCAGCGCTATTCGGCCCATTCGCTGAGGGCCAGTTTTGTGACCGTGGCCAAAAAGAACGGAGCCAGCAATAGTGAGATCATGGCCCAGACACACCATAAGACTGAAGCCATGATAAGAAGGTACACCCGCTTTGAGGACATCCGCGAGCATAATGCCGGCACAAAGTTGGGGTTGTGATTAAAGAAGCTTGAATCAAAAATCCATTTACCATCCTTCAATGAAGTTCTTGTTTATCATAAAGCATAAGATATGGTAGGCAATTAATCAAACTCCACGTCGGGCGGCTGACTCATGCCAATATCCTGAATCAACCGGGCTAATTCCTGGTAATAATCAAACTGCTGCAGGCTAATGTACAGATGGGCAAACAGGATGCACAGAAAGTAAAAGTCGGGTAAGAGTAAGATGTTGCTTAATGGCAAAGTATCCATCGTATACGCTTAAGCACCAATTATTTTAATGAGAGAAAATTAATGTATTTTTATACAAATTTACCCATGTAAATTTCTAATATTACCCATTAAATGGGTAAATTTGAAAAATTATTTTTTTATGTACCAACGTTTCATTACGGCATCTATCACTGAAGCTTTAGAAGATACTCCAGTAATCATATTAAATGGAGCAAGGCAGACTGGTAAGAGTACCTTATGTCAACAATTATTGGATCAGGAAGTGATAAAAGCACAATTGGTAACCTTTGATGATCCAACCGCCTTAGCCGCTGCTCAGCAAGATCCTCTGGGGTTTTTGAAAGATCTCAGCGAACATGTGGTGCTAGATGAAGTACAAAGAGTTCCTGAACTGTTTCTCAGTATCAAAAAATTGGTAGACCAGGACCGGAAGTCCCGAAGATTTATACTGACCGGTTCGGCGGATGTGATGATTTTACCTAAAGTAGCAGACTCATTGGCGGGACGTATTGAGATCCATAATCTGTGGCCTTTATCTCATGGTGAGATTATGGGAAAGCGGTCTGAATTTCTTGAGCTTCTTACTTCACAGGACAGGAAGTTTCAGTCATCTAAAACTTCCTGGAAAGAGGTTCTTCAATCCATCCTTGTAGGAGGGTATCCGGAGACAGTGGCACGTAAAAACGATTCACGAAGATCAAAATGGTTTGAATCTTATATGATATCTGTGCTACAAAAAGACATCCGGGATCTGGCCAACATTGAAGGCTTGAACCAGATACCAAATGTTCTACAGCTGTTGAGTACAAGAGTCGGTAGTACACTGAACATGTCCGATATTGCCCGACTTTCTGGCATTAAAAATACTACACTACAAAGATATATGGCTTTGCTGGAGCATGTTTTTTTGCTGGTGAAAATCCCTGCCTGGACACCGAACAGGGAGGGGCAATTTGTAAAATCGCCAAAAATATATCTGAATGATACTGGTTTGCTGTCTCATTTGAGGGGGGAGGATATGCAGGGTTTATCAGCAAATAGAAGTAGTGTGGGGGCATTGCTAGAAAACCATGTAGTCATGGAAATCATCAAGCAACTCAGTTGGTCAAACCAACATTTAAAACCCTATCACTTTAGTATGCATAAGGGAGCTGAGGTAGACCTGGTATTGGAGAATCGTCAAAAACAGTTGTTTGGCATAGAGGTGAAATCCGCAGCCTCATTGAAGGAAAAAGATTTTAAAGGACTTAAGCGCCTGTCAGAATTGGCAGGGAGCAGGTTTCAGAAGGGGATAGTACTTTATAGTGGAGATGAAGTAGTAGGATTTGGAAATAACCTGTACGCTGTGCCTATTTCTACATTATGGCATTCATAAAAGAATATTTCAAGGGGCTGTGCTTGACCAGGCACTGCCTTTAAAACAATGAGCTACCCTTGTAGAGGCTTTTCCAGGTAGGGAGGCTAATGCCTATATAGATAAACACCTGCAGGCAAGCCATCCCCTTGTCAGTAATTCCGGTAATCAGCATCTTGACAGAGCGATTTGCCCCAGCGGTTGTAGATGCTTAGCCTGCTACCCAACATAACTTGATGAAGCTGGAAAGTATCGTTTTGACCATCTCCATTAAGCCTGATCACATTCAGGATAAGCGTCTTTTCTGGCTATACCATTTCTATCCGGCATCGGGCACGTTGGAGGCCGCATTGGCTGGAGAAGGACAATAGGTGGATCCGTCTACTCAAACGGGCCACCCTGGCTGGGTGAAATTTTCGGTAAGTCAAGCTGACAAGACCATTTACCACTATCAAAAGTCATAAAAACCCGGCTGATCACAGTTTCCACCTTAAAGTCACACAGTTAAAAATAGATCATAACCCAGCTACCCTTTTTTCCGAAGTAAATGGGTAATATACGCTTCTTTTCATCATTTGAGAACATGTGCGAAAATTCCGCCTACTGACAAGCGTTTTTTCTTATATACTTTAAGTGCGAGAACTTGATGTGCCAATAAAAGTAAAAAAAGCATGCCTTACAGGATACTTTCCGCAATCTGATCCATCTCTTCCTGGCTGGGCTTGGTATATCGGAATATCTCCCGCATGTTCACATTCCCTGACATTTCCTGGGCGACATGCACGCCTTTCTTATCGGCTACCCTTTTTAAAAAAGTATGCCGCAGCATATGCGGTGTGAGGCGCATCTTCTCCCCTTCGGATAGTTGGGCCGAGGCCTGACTGCAGATACGTTCCATGATCCGGTAAATATCCCGGGGATGCAGGCGGTTACCGTAACGGGATACGAAAAGCGGTTCATCATCTTCAAGAAGAGCACTGCCACCATCACCTCGCTGCTCAAGGTAAGCATCCAACCACCGGGAGGCTTCTTTTGGCAATGGTACCTTGCGGGAGACTTTGTTACCTTTTCTTTTGACCAGGTGAAATCCCCCGGAATGATACTGGCCTACATTCAATGATGAAAGCTCAAACTCCCGCATACCGGTGTAGAGCAGGCAGTAAAGCACCGCTGTTTCCAGCAGGGGATTCTGGTTCTTGCGGTCACAGTGCTTGAGGCGCTGATCGCAGGCGCTCTTGAGTCGCATGATCTCTTTGTCAGTAAGACCATTCCAGGCTGAGGAGTCAGTAGCAATATCCCGGACATTCTCCAGGGGGTTACCTACCCTGATAGGACGCTGATGATGGAGCCACTTAGCAAAATGGCGAACTGTTGCCAGGATACGGTTGATGCTGCTTGGCGCCAGCGGTTTGGTGCGACCCACTGATACCGTGTGCTGCAGTGATCGCTGGAAGCCTTTAGTGACCGAGGGCGTCCAGGCATCCACATGCTCATGGCCGAGACTGTCTACAAAGAAGGCCAGGAACTTCTCCAGGTCTTTACGCTTGGCCCGCTCGGTATTGGGCGAGCCTCCTACCACATGAAACTGAAAGTACAGACCTGCCCAATGGGTTAGCCGATCATGCTGGTCAAGAGACTTTTCAGCCAATA
>CAZFFW010000293.1:0-6052 GCA_964518125.1 uncultured Porifericola sp. | reverse complement strand
GTAGCACTCAGCTTGCTGGGGTAGCTGGCGATACCGGGATGCCCCTTGCAGTCCACCTGTATGTAGTCGGGCTGTACTTTTTGCAGCATACTATCCAGCATGGCTTCGGTGAGCGTCTCGCCTACCTGCTCGTCCGTTGCCTGGGCATGGAAGTCAAAGTGCAGGCCGAAGAAACTCTCGGCGCGGCGCAGTCGCTCGGGCTGCTGCTGGGCAAAGAGCCAGAGCGGCAAGAGCAGCAGGATGAGTAGCAGCAGTTTTTTTTGCTTGCGTAGCATAGGTTTGGAGGTTAGGAGTTGGAAGCTGGGAAGAATGAAGATTGGCGTTTTTATACATCATAAGTCATCAATCATTCCTTCATCATCCATTATCTACGTTGGAGAGTTTTTCCAGCCCGAGCATGAGCGCCTGCGTGCCCAGTTTGCCGTGCCCCTGTGCTTTGACTGCTTCATAAAGCTGCTTTACCAGCGCCAATCCGGGAAGAGCCAAACCCATACGATTGGCTTCCATCAAAGCGATTCCCATGTCTTTGATGAAGTGTTCCACGTAAAAGCCGGGATCAAAATTGCGGTCTACAATACGAGGAGCCAGGTTATTGAGTGTCCAGCAGGCGGCCGCTCCACCGCTGATGGATTTTAGCATGGTCGGCAGGTCCAGGCCGGCTTTGTAGCCATAGAGCAGGCTTTCGCAAACGCCGATCATGGTGCCGGCAATGGTAATCTGGTTGCACATTTTGGTATGCTGACCGTTACCGGCAGCACCCTGGTACACGATGTTTTTACCCATGATCTCAAAAAGCGGCATCACCGTATCCACTGCTTCTTTGTCACCACCGACCATGATGGAGAGGGTGCCGTTTTTGGCGCCGACGTCACCACCGGAAACGGGTGCATCTATGGCAGAAACGCCTTTTTCCCGGGCAGCAGCGTAAATTTCTTCCGCCAGGCTGGGTTCGGTGGTGGTCATATCTACCACAATGCTGTCTTTGGCAATACTCTGCAAAATGCCGTTTTCGCCCATATACACTTCCCGCACATCGTCGGGAAAGCCCACGATGGTGAAAACGATACCGGCCTGTGCGGCTACAGCTTTGGGAGAATCAGCCCATTTGGCTCCGGCATCCAGCAGGGGCTGGGCCTTGCTTTTGGTACGGTTATACACGATAGTATCATAGCCTTGCTTCTGGATCAGTGAAAGCATGGAAACACCCATTACGCCGGTGCCTATCCATCCAATGGCGGTATTCTGGTCTAATTGTATCATAAGAAGTTCAAAAAAGTTAATTGTAAAAAATAATACAGTTGCTTAAGTCGCCATTTAAATTAGTAAACTTCGCGAACAAGTCACAAATGTAGCGGTTTCTAATCCAGATTATTGTAAACCAAATCAATCTCACATTCATGAAATTTATTGACTTCAAGGGCACCCAAATGCCAGCCCTGGGACTGGGAACCTATTCGCTCACCGGACAAGCCTGTGTAAAAGGCGTGAATGATGCCATCGCTATGGGCTACCGACACATTGATACCGCTGAAATGTATGACAATGAGGCTGAGGTGGGACAGGGCGTGAAAGATAATGGCATTGGCCGGGAAGAACTGTTCATTACCACCAAGGTATGGTATACCCATCTGAAAAAGAATGACCTGATCAGTTCCGTACATACCAGTTTGAAAAAACTACAGACCGACTACGTAGACCTGCTGCTGATTCACTGGCCTAACGAGGACATTCCGCTACAGGAATCCCTGGAAGCCCTGATGGAAATGCAGGCAGAGGGAAAAGCCAAACTGATCGGCGTGAGCAATTTTACCATCAAAATGGTGGAAGAGGCCGCCAGGCTTGCACCGGTAGTCTGCAACCAGGTAGAGTACCATCCTTACCTGGATCAGAGCCGCTTGCTTGACATAGTACGGAATCATGGCATGAAGCTTACTTCCTACAGCCCCATCGGTAAAGGTAAGGTGATGGACGATGAGGAAATCAGAGCCATTGGCGAGAAATACGGCAAGTCAGCGGCTCAGGTGACCTTACGCTGGCATATGCAGCAGGAGGATGTAGCCGCCATCCCCCGCTCCAGCAACAGCGAGCGCAGAAAGCAGAACCTGGATGTGTTTGACTTTGAGCTGACTGAAGACGAGATGCAGACGATCTTCGCCAAAAGAGCTAACGAAAGGCTAATAGACCCCGCCTGGGCACCGGCCTGGGATTGATTGCTGATTTTGAATATGTGGTTTGCTATTTCGGCGGGCCACATTTTACAGGTTCTGCTTAGGCTCAAAGCAAAACTACCCATAAAAATCTGCCAGATCCCTGATCAGTTGCTGGTGCTGGGCTTCAGCTTTTAGCAGATACTGTGCTAATTTTTCAACAAGCTCAGCTTCATCGCTGTACACAAAATCCATCACATAAGGATTTTCCCATTTTAGATCTTTGAGCATACTGTATGATTGTTTTTCGGAAAAGGCGATAACTGGTTTCTTCTTGAAATTATTCAGGATAGACTTCAGTTCGTGAGGCACAGAACCTCCCGAAAGATCAGCAATGATGATTTTGGACAGCCCCGACATCGTGATGACTGTTTCGCTATAGTTCATACCATCGGGCCGGTCAAAATCAAAGATCATGGGCATAAAGTGCCGCGCCTTGAGCTGATCACGGATTTTGTACAACCTTTCCAGACCTCCCTCCTTAAACTTTCCCAGCAGCAGCACCCCCTTATCATTCAGGATGTTGATCGTATCGCGCATCTTTTTATGATTAGAGAGATAGTGGATAAACTGGGCCAGCTCAATATTATCCACCATCATCGGGATTTGTCCCCCGGCGATGATGTCGGAGTACAACTCATAGGAGCGTTCTATGACCAGTTCGGACTGCTGCATGTCCTCGCAGGTTCGTAAATCCCAGGCAGAGATGCCATAGACCACCGTCTGACTAATCTCCCGGACGCAGAAGCTGGCATTGGTCAGGTTGACCCGGTTCAGATTGCAGTTTCTGATAATGGCTCCATCAAAATTGGCATCTGTGAAAATGGTTTTGTTAAAGCGGGTATTGGTGATTGTAGCCCCGGAAAAGTCGGCACGTGAAAAATCTCCTTCTTCAAATTCGGCATTACTGATGATCGCCCCACTTAAGTTAAGCCCTTCGGCGAAGGCATTGTAGACACTTACACCGGACAGATCCATACCGGCAAAGTCCAGGTCGTTTCTCCCTTTGATCATCAAACCCTGGGCATCCCGCGAATTATACCATGCGGGACGACTGAAGCTGACATAGGCAGGGTTTTGCTTTCGCCAGGCATTCCAGGTCTGGGCTCCCTGCAGGATGATTTCCTCGGGTGTAGTTTGATTTTCCATAAGCCATATCATTTAGAGCTGAAAATCAGAGGAACAGGCATTAAGCATCAGGCACGTATTACCGCAATATCATTGGCCTGTTTCAGTGTCTGATAGACTACGCAGTAGCGCTCCGTAAGCCTGAGCAGCGTAGCGATTCGCTCCTCGTCCTCACTGGTCTTCAGGTCTATTTTCAGCCGGATGCTCTGGAAACCTACCGGAGCAGATTTGTCCACGCCCAACGTACCCCTGAAGTCCAGGTCCCCTTCTGCCGAGATCGCCGCATCCTGCAGGTTAAATTCTATGGCCGTGGCTACTGCTTTGAGCGTCACCCCGGCACAGGCGGCCAGGGCTTCCAGCAGCATATCTCCGGAGCAAAGCGCAAGGCCATCACCACCGGTGGCGGGGTGAAGCCCGGCCTCAGCGATAGCCCTGCCGGTATCTACCTTGCAGCTAATCCCCTCTCCTACGGTTGATTTGGCGGTAAGGGTAATCAGCGCGGCTTCCGGATTTTCTTTGTACTTATTTTTCAATGGTTCCTGTAGCTGGCGTAGTTCGCTTGCGTTCATGCTTAAGACTATGTTGAGGTTTCAAAAAATACTACAGCTTGCCGCTGTACTAGGCCGCTCAATATATGCATAAGCTGGCAAACTAACTATACCAGGGCAGAATGCACCTAGATTTAGGGGCAGGTGTGGGTAGGCTACAAAAAACAACATCCCGAATATGTCTGCATTTAGGACAGCACATTCGGGATGGGGTAAGTATGAGCATAAAGAAATGTCAGATCCTCTTGACCCGGACGGCGTTCATGCCTTTCAGACCACGCTCCAGATCATAGGTAACCCTGTCATTTTCCTGAACATCATCCAAAAGTCCTTTAACATGCACAAAAATCTTCTCATTGGTTCCCTCTTCCCTGATGAAGCCGAAGCCTTTGGAATCATTGAAGTATTCGATCTTACCTTTGCGTATGGCCGGCACTTCAGATTCATCTTTCTTGGGTATACCGATGATAATATCATCTGCGTCTACCTCCTCTTTCTGGCTTATGTCGGGCGGAGAATCCACGATATTGCCATATTCGTCTACATAAGCCATCATGTTTTCCAGGGAACCGTCTGAGGAGTTGGCTTTACGATCCTCTTTCTTCTGCATTTTCTCCTTCTTCTTTCTTAATTTTTTCTTTTCTTTTTCTTTTTTGTTAAAGGTCTCTTGTGATTTGCCCATAAAGGATCTGGTTTAAATGAATAAAAGGATAAGGTAATTAGTAACAGGAAATAGCGCAGGTTAATTCGTTAACGGTAAAAAACTTCAAAACCGGTAAATAAAAAGGCCGGGCTATCGGGGAAGTACCGGGAAGGTGATTTGCGCTGATTCCTTTGACAAAGGTACAATAATAAACGGCATTATCCACCAATCATTTTGACAAAGCGCAGTCGTGGCCGGCATGTGCCGGGAATGACAAAGGCGCCTTATGGAAGGCGCCTTTGCAGTAAATCTTTGAAAAACGACAAACTATTTGCTTACCAGTATCTTCTTACGTTCTTCTCCATTCCTGGTTTGCAACTGGTACACATACATACCGGGCTTTAGTTTTAACTGCCCTGCATCTACCCTCACCTGGTATACCTGCCCGCTACGGGCCATGCCACTGTACAGGGTACCTACTTCATTACCAGACATATCATAGAGTTTCATCTCGGCCATGCCTTCCTCGGCTACTGTAAAGCCTATTCTGGCTACTCCTACCGAATTTAGTGTATTGGGATAGCTTTGTGAAAGTAGCATCACATTGCTGATATTAGCAGTAGAAGCAGCAACAAGTTCTTCATCTGTGACAGCAATAAGTTCATCATCTTCCACAATAAAAGATAATGCATACGCCGTATTGATTTTGGTATTCTCCACTCCGGTGAAGGACTCTCTTGCTGAATATGCATCCGTACTAAAGTCAACGTCTTTGGCATCTTCTGCGCCAAACACACCACTGGGGCCTATACCAGCCAGGTTGAATAAACCTCCCGGTCCTTCGTCCATCAGGCTCTGCTCCTCGCTGAAGCCATCCACGTGCCAGTTGCCCAGGTAGTGGCCTACTTCGTGCGCGATAATATTAGCCAGTACAGTGACTACAGCATCCTCCCTTGTTTTGCCGGGAGCCAGCACAATGTCATTGATTCTGAAATTAACATTCGCAGAGGTGCCGGTAGCAGGGCGGCTGAGGACATCCAGCAGTAGGAGAGAAATCTCTTCCAGGTTAAAATTACCGGGGTCTATGGACTGGGCGATGCCAATGGTATTGATACCGGACTCGCGCTGGGTTCCACTCACTTCTACAGTACTGACTTTGTAATTGATACCATCTTTGGAGAAGCTCGTTCCGTCAAAGTCAGGGCCCAGTTCGTTATCCATGCCTAACCTCAGGTTATCGGTAATAACAATATCATGATTGGGATTGGGAGGTGGACTGTTAAAATCAGTATCCAGGTTTTCCTGTACTTCTTCCAGAATTCTGCCGGTAATTCGCATCACGTCTTCGGGAGTATTGCTTAATCCCCAGTTGGGCAGAAACGCAGCAAATGGCGTATGGTTTGCTATTCTGGGAACTGGCCCTAAAATCGTACCTAATGGCCCTAAAATAGGTTCAAGATCCACTGCCCCGCCGGAATAATCAATATAGATGACCTGCTTGGTTTCAGTCTCTAGCTCAAGCCGGG
>CAZFFW010000292.1:0-6105 GCA_964518125.1 uncultured Porifericola sp. | reverse complement strand
AAAGCGGTTTGAGTAGCGAGGACGGGAATTGAACCCGTGACCTCAGGGTTATGAACCTAATTTTGAGTGGTTTTTAACGAACCCAGACGGTCTAAAAATGCCCTTATAATGCATTTAGAGGCGTTTTTATATTTTTTAAGACTTGGATGGTGTCAGCGTAAACCGTAAATTGTTGTACTTATGTTGTACTAAACTCGGTAAGCAATGGCATCTATAAAAGCAATTTTACGAAAGACAAATCAACCACGGAAAGATGGTAAATGGCCACTGGCCATTAGGGTTACCAAAGATAGAAAATCAAAATTCATCTGGCTGAAGCAGTATGTCAATGAGAAAGACTGGGATAGCCGTAATGGAACGGTAAAACGCTCGCACCCCAACTCGGCCAGGCTTAATCACTTGATTGCAAAGAGAATTGCTGAACTCAATAACTTGGTGTTGGAGATCGAGGATAAAGAGGAGAGTACCTCAATCATTGATATAAGAAATGCACTAACTAAGAAAAAGCGCAAAAACGTAACATTCTTTGAGCTTGCCCAAGAACGCTTGGATGACTATAAGAAGAGAAAAGTATTCACGGTTCATGATACTGATGAGGGACGTATCAAGACTTTTAAAAAGTTCTTGGGAGGAAAGGACATCCACTTTCATGAGATTACCATTCCGCTCCTCAAAAAATTCAGAACTTATCTTATTGCAACTAATGGCAACTCTGAGCGGACGATAGCAAACTATTACATTCTGATTCGTACCCTTTTTAACCAGGCTATTAAAGAAGGTATTGTGGAAAGAAAGTATTATCCATTTGGAGGTGATGGTATTTCTATAAAGTTAGGTGAAAGTGCCAAGATCGGTCTGAATGAAGAAGAACTGAAAATTTTAGAGAATATGAAATATGACCCTTCTTCAGCCAAGTGGCACACATTGAACGTATGGCTAACCTCTTTCTATTTTGCGGGCATTCGTATTTCGGATGTGGTAAAACTAAAATGGAGCGATATACCGGATGGACGGCTTTACTACAGGATGGACAAAAACCAAAAAAGGGTGTCTCTAAAAATTCCCGAGAAAGCCCAGCGAATTTTTGATCTTTATTTACCAGAAAAGAGATCAGAGGACGATTTTATATTTCCTGATCTCAAAAAAGCTAACCTCTCAGATAAGGAGGATGTCTATACTAAAGTTAAAACAGCTTCAAGACGATTTAACAGGTACCTGAAGAAAATTGCTAAGGATGCAGAGATAACCAAAAATCTATCCAATCATATATCCAGACATTCTTTCGGCAATATTTCGGGTGATAAAATTCCAATACCGATGCTTCAGAAACTTTACAGGCACGCTGATATCAAAACTACTATGGGATATCAGAACAACTTTCTTTATCAAGATGCGGATGATGCGTTGGACGCTGTAATTGGGTTTTAAGATTAAATGTGACATAGAGATTTTAATCAAAACCTTCACTAAAGAATTCCTCAAGAGAAACCCCTAAAGCATTTACAACCCTTACAAGACTACTAAATCTTAGGTCTTCACCTTTTTCATATCGCCAATATTGAGATCGGGAAATGCCATGCTCTATGGCAAAGGTCTCGTAATTCATATGGCCCTTTTCTGTTCTTAACTGTTTTATTCTCCTGGCCAGCTTGGCTATATACTCTTTTTTAGAATGATCTTCCTGTTCGTTCATTCCGTAAAAAAGGCATTAAATACCTTAAAAAGTTACTCCTTATTAAGTACATCTATTTAGCTGTATTGAGTGTATTTGTTTATCTTAGATATAATATTTTTTCATTATAAAGCATTAAAATATGGCTTCAAAGAATGCAGAACAGTTGAAGTTACTCTTTGCTCGAGTGACTCATGATATACTGAGTCCTATACATTCAATCCAGGGGTTAGCAGAAATTACAGCCAAAGAGCCCGATCTAAATAAAAGAACAGAATATGGGCTAATCCTTTTGAAAATGACTCGTGATTTATCACAAAGAGTTGAAAAAATAATCAGAGAATACTATGACCCAAATCACTCTACCGATCAAATTAATTTATCAAAAATGACCCAATCCATTATTGATCAAATCCGACCTCCCGATGAAATGAGTATTGAAATTAGTGATAATACAGTAATCCCATTCTTTTCTCATTACAATAGGTTGTATTCTGTCTTACAAAACCTAATTGATAACAGTGTAAAGTATCGTAGTGGAAATATGGGATTTGTAAATGTACAATTTGATGATGTTGTGGAGGGAATAGTTATAACAGTTGCTGATAATGGAATAGGAATACCAGAGCCATTGCAGCAAAAAATATTTCATGAGGGATTCAGGCTTAGTCAAAATAATCACGGATATGGGCTAGGCCTTTATCTGATTAAAAATTTGGTGGATGAGTTAGGTGGAAAGATTGAATTGGAAAGTTCTTCAGTTGGAACAACTTTTTACGTTAAATTGCCGAACACTAATTTACAATAATCTCACAGACGTTTGGTTTTGGTTAGGCCTGCATAATTTTTTTAAACTATATGATATACCTTCACAAAGGGGTATCTATGATTTAAAATTATGAAGGATCAATTGCGGGCGTATCTTGATGGTTTTTTGAAGTTAGAAGGAGAAGCTGCAGACGAAATTGATTCAAAATTTTATACGAAACAGTATCCCAGAAGTAGTTTTCTTGCTGTAGAAGGAGAAATTACTAAAGAAGTACATTTCTTGATCAAAGGCTGTTGCAGGTTCTTCCATAAAAAGAACAACCGGGCTATCACTCATTGGTTCTCTTTCGAGAATACTTTTACTACCTCATTACGTAGTTTTACCACTCAAACCCCTTGCGAAGAATATATACAGGCTATTGAGGAATGCACAGTGCTTAGTCTGAAGCATCAAGACTTGATGAGGATGTATGACAAACACAAACAATGGGAGCGGCTGGGCAGGCTCGTAATGGAAGATTTTAGCAGACGCATGCTCGACAGAGTTACTGCCCTCCAAAATCTTACTGCTAAACAACGATACATAATGCTGCTTCAAAGCGAGCCAAGAATAATCCAGAGAATACCACTAAATCTTGTTTCTTCTTATTTAGGTATTTCAGGAGAAACTTTAAGTAGAGTACGTTCTGAAATTCGGATTTAATGATATTTTTTTGACATATATCAAAAAATGCTGGGTCACAAATACCGTATAAAACGGAATAATGTCAAAACAATTAAATTATTTGTCCAAAAAACGATAAAAGTTTTGACTTGATAACAACACCCAAACCAGCATCATTATGGAAAATCTTAACGCATTCTACCGAATGCTTGATGGCGACCTTTCACCCGTCAGCAATTTAATGTCGCACCAGCATTACCTGGATTTTTTGAAGGACAGATTTCCGGATTATGACAGGTATTTAACCATCAGTTTATTAAAGAAGAACCAGACCTACTCCATAAAAGAACTCAGGGAGTTGTGTTTCAGTGAGATTTACTACGTATCCCAAAATGAAAATCCCCAAAAAGGAAATCATTCGGCTTTGGACTATCTCTGCCAGCAATTGAACCTTTCCGAAGAGGCCATTAAGCAATGGTATTTAGCTGAAAATGATCAGTATGCCAGCCTGGAATTGCTGGTATCTGATAAGTATGAAAACCTAACGGGAGAACAAGCAAGATTCTACTATTACCAAGTCTTTTGTGATGAGACTGTAGCTGTCATTAAAGAAAAGCTAACAGGAAGCTTACTGGAACAGAAGGATAGTCAAATTAAATCCTTCGTGCGCAAATATCAGATACTTGTGAACGGATACATTCAAACATTGCTTTACGATCTTATCTCGCCTGAGGAGCATAGTTCGCTGTTTCAGTTATCCGGTAAATATACCACCACAGACATTTATAAATTGGTTTACCAAAGCCTAGATGAAGTACTTTTCTTTCTTGAGAAATCTTTCGGAAAGTACTTAGACTTTGCGTTTCCTGTACCTTATAAAAGCAGGTTACTGATCGCTGCTCTTCATGCTAATAAGCTAAGTCAAGTGCTCAACCACCTGGAGTGGTCAAATTTAGATTATTTGCTGCATGAACTTGTCATTACCCCTTTTCACCGGTTAGGCAAGTTGGAACCTGTCACTATAATATACCAGTATCAACAATATGACCTGGCCTATTTGCAAGCATTTTATGAAGCAGTGATAGAAGAAAAACCCTTGGATTATAAAGGTGTACTCATGATACTTTGGCGCATGAATTATAACTCGCTAAAATTCTTCAATTATCTTACCAGACAAATCAATCAGGAAATAAAGATGATGGAAAGTACGAGAGAAAAACTGGAGAAACTTTATTACTATCAGAAATTGGGTAACCAACTACCATTGAAGACCAGGCTCTGTTATAATGATCAACTACTACCCCTCAGGGAACAAATGGCCATTTGGCTACAAGAAGAAATCAGCTACCTGAAAAAGAAAGCCAAATACAGCTATAATGATGGCTTAATTGATATCTTAAATGATAAAAAACAGCTTAGAATGTCGGTAGCACAGCTTTCCTTATTTGTAAGAGCGTTTTTTGAAACAGGATTGGTAGATGGTACCCGTCAGGAATTATTGCAATTTATCACTCGACACTACCGTACCGATCAGCAAGAAAACATCTCATTTGGTAGCTTGAAAGGAAAATACTACAAAGTAGATACCGGCACAAAGCGTGCAGTTGGCCGCATGATGAAAAGGATGCTGGCCCATATTGAAAACGCAGGTAAAATCGTTTAAAGATCATCCCTTTCCCTCAACAAATCAATACAGCCATGTTCGTCAAGTAAATTGAGCAGGCTTGCCAGGCACCTGTATCCGAAACCCTGGGTTTTTAATAGATCCGGTGCGCTGAATTCCAGCATCTCTTTCAGGTTTTTAAACTCCATACGGTACATAAAAGCGGATAGTTCCTCTATGATTGGGAGCTGATCTACCGGTTTATGCAAAATTTCAGGGTCCCCTGGGGGTAACTTTTGTGTCATTCCAAATGTGGTTTTCACAGTTAAAACCGAATATACGGGGGTTCCTTTGAAGTATCAATAAAAAAGTTTTTAAAAAATCAACCTCTTAACCATTTGAAATACAGCGAGTTGTTTCTGGTCTCAGGGGTAACTGGGACCGGTGAAGGACTGTTTTCGCATTAAAATAACTCCTCTCTTTACAGCCATAAACAGATCAAAGATGGCTGTAACAAATCAACATCAACATTCGGTAATGCTATCTGCCCGCTGGGTAAATGCAGAGAACCTCAGACGAGCTTTAAAAGAAATAAGCCTGTCGCAAAATGACAAGTTGATATTTAGTAGCCATCACTATCTGCCAAGCCGAGAGGTATTCTCGGTACTTGAACAACATTTAACTGCTAAGTGATGGAAATAATTGTCTTTGAAAAGGAAGCCTACCACCGCATGCACCGTGAACTGATGGGCATGTTTAAGCAGGCACTAAAGGAAGCCAAAGAAGAAGCCCTGGCCAATGCTGACCCGGCCAATGACTGGCTTTCTACCGATGAAGCTAAAAAACTGTTGGGTATCCGCAGCAAAACCAAGCTGCAGGAGCTGCGCGATATTGAAGCGATCAAATTCACCAAGCACGGTCGCATCATTCGCTACTCTAAAAAGAGTATCCTGGAATACCTGGAGCGTAATGTACCCAGCTACTGATTGTAAACAAAAATGTAAACAATGTAAACATGGATTCATTACAAGAACAGATTGATTTTATGCAGAAAGAGCATGACCGCTGTAAACTTGTTTACAACTTCCTGCTCAGGGAATTTGGTCAAAAGCATATCCATCATTTTGATAAGGAAATCTCCGAGAAGATTGATTTCTCACGAGCCATCGTCAAATCACTGCAAAACCTTCAATCTATAAGAAATGAAAAAGACCACTAATCATAAACTTCATTTTGATTATGGCAGGGTGTTTCAGAGCACCAAGTCTTTCATTGACCGGCACAACAGCAGGCAAAGCCAACTCACCCAAAAACTCAATGCCAACCACCGGGCTACTGCAGAACTGATTGTCCGGCTTTACCTCAAACAACTCAATAAAGCGGCACAGATTGACAATC
>CAZFFW010000291.1:0-6129 GCA_964518125.1 uncultured Porifericola sp. | reverse complement strand
ATTCAATCTTTGATTTCGCACGAGCCTCACCACCTTTGGGCAATCTGATGAAGAACGAAATCCCGGAGATCAAAGAGGTAGCCCGTCTGATGCCATGCCCCGAAAACACGAATTACAGTACGATCTCCTATATTGATGAAAAAGAGGAGACTATAAGTTTTCATGAGGAGTATGCTTTTTATGCGGTTGCTTCTATGCTTCGGATGTTTGATTTTCATTTGCTTGCCGGGGATACATCTGCTTTAGAAAACCCCTATACAGTCATTATTTCATCCTCTACAGCAGCAAGATACTTTGGAGAGGTTTTAAATGATCTCCTGGGAGAAACGCTTTACATCCCTTATCTAGGTGAAGAAAAAGCGCAGTACAAGCTCACTGGTGTTTTTCAGGATTTACCTCAAAACAGTCATCTTCAGGCGGATGTCTTGATGTCATTCAGTACACTTACAGCGCATGATCCTCATTTTTATGAAGACTGCCGGCTTGATTTATCAGCATCCGAAAGAAGAGCATTTTTTGATAGTAAAATCAATCCCTTATTAATGGGAATGATGGAGAAGGGTGCAGAAATATTGGGATGTGCGGTAAATGACAATACCGGAAACGAACGAATGGATTATCAATTCATGGCGGTTTGGAAATTACCGAATAAGGCATTTTCAGACCAACTGGAAGAAGCGGCAAAAAAAGCTGGTTTCCTGGACTATTTTGATCAGTTCAATTTTATTGGGACGCTCATTCCACTTCCGGTTTTGAATGAAAGTATTGTCAATGTTAGATTAAGTAGAAAAGAGGTTCAAAGAAAAACAACAGCTCATAGATCTTCCTGCCATAAGGCCTATATGTAGAGAGTATCAACAATTTGAATGTGTGGGTCCGCATTGTGCTACTTTACTGGCGCCAGCCTTTCCTGCACATGTTCAGGAATCTATCCAGTCAAGTGTAGCAGGTCCAGGTTCTGATCTCAGATCGAGGGAAGGCACAACTCTCCACCCCAGCTAAAGCACATCAACGCTGCCTGGCTCATCTGTTATGGGACCTAAGTTACCTGATAAAAGCAGAAAAAAGCCCCTGGGCATAAGACTTCAGGGATTTACTTTAAGAAGCTATAGGCTTGAAAAAGAAAAAGGCCAGTTATTCAGAAGAAGACCCATGCTGCCAACAGATTGAACAGAGGGCTACTGCTTTACTGGCTGAGCAGTTGGATTAGCCAGTGCATCCTAAAACCTGCACCTTTCAGAAGAACATGAACCAGTAGCGGGAAGCCTTGTTCAGGTTATTATATGACCCTGGAGTAGCATATGACAATAATGGATCGGAGCGGGCGATCAGAAATATAAAGGTGAAAGTTAAAATATCCGGACAATTCAAATCCGGACAGGATGCCTATTGCACATCACGTTCTTTGACGGATACAGCCATCAAAAATGCTCAACCTGACTTTGAAGTCTTCCAAAACATCTATCATCAGCCAAAACCTACTGCTGAGTAGTTACATTTAGGTACTTTAAAGATTTACCTTAATAATAACACGTTGATATCGGGTGAGTTTTGGTGTACCCTGGTCAGTTACTTCGCAGATAACATGAATGCTTTCACCACTTTTGGCATCTTCAGGTACCGTGAAAGAAGCACTTTGATTTTGAGCATCCGCAATGTCAATGTTGCCCTCATAAGTATCCGCTTCCTGATACTGCCACCATGAGTAGCTCAATTTGTCTCCATCCGGATCAGATGTTCCTTTAGCGCTTAGTTTGATTTTTTTACCAGGTTTTGCAGTTATATCCAGTTTGTTGGTTAGTTTGACTACCGGAGGATGGTTAGCTTCGTCAAAGGATTGAACACACCAGTCGGCACGAGCGGCAAAATCGTTCTGCAAGGCTTCAGACCATCTCCACATGGGTTTAAAATATTCTTTGTACTGCTCATTGTTAAATGTGCTGGCTCCTTCATTATACTTTTTTAGTCCCCAGGCTGTTGTTGCGTACCAACGACCTTTGGGATATTTATAGCCCTCAACAGGAACAGGGTCAAGCCAGATATTCTCTCGGACGTTGACGTAGCGGCCACCCCAACCTCCGTATGAAGGAGATTCAATGCTTCGCAATCCCGTGATGATCGAGTGGGTAAAGGCCGGTGAATCGCCTTCTGATCGAAAATCCCCTTCATCAAATCCTTCCTCTCCACCATTATGGGCCTTGTAGAGCGAGCATAATGCCCCGTGATCTGTCAGGATATTTTCCTTCATCCATCTTCCGGCGAAGTAGGGTTGCAAATGTTCCGGCTGAATATTTTTCCATCGATAGGCGATTGCCTCGAACTGGTCAGAGATGATGGTAAGGATATTAAATTTACCCCAATGGGGGCGAATATAGGATTGATAGGTAGAGTCTTGCTCCCAGATCAAGAATAAGCGTAGTTTATTGGCTACATATTCCATTTTTTCTGGATGCTCTTCTTCAATGGTTTTTAATGCGCGAGCAATCGTGTTGGTACCACCCCAGGCCTGAAGCCAGATAGGCTCATCATCTGTATCATCCAAAAGGACTTTAACAATATGTTGCGAACCAGCGGTGATGGAATCCATTTCACCTTCGGTTTCTACGTTTCCGAGGAAGGAAATTGATTTCAGGTATTCGGGGTTAGGATAATCTTTGCTGTGTTTGGTCAGGTTGGGGTATACTTTCTCATAAGCCTCCAGATAGGGATCAAGCCAATCATCACCCGCCCAGTTATGTCCGTGCCAGTGGTACTGAGAGCTGGATGTGATAATGCCTTCAATATCCCATTCGTTGGCGTATAATAAAAACCTGACCATGGAACATTCATCATCTATTTCGCCATCTGACGTTACGATAATCCGCGGTTTTGAGCTTTGGGACATACCTTCATTGTATCCAATGCAAAGTGCAGCTAATATGAAACATACTTTGAGAATCTTAGACATATGGATATGTTAATTGTGTTCAAGTTATACTTTTTTTGCTATTTATATGCTTTTTTACTTTCCGCCTTCCCGTATTTCCGTTTGTGCTTTAATACCTACTATTATATTACTTTCAAACCAGTATACAGTGAGATTCACGACTGCAGTAATCTTTTTGACTCTTGTTGGAAGATCCATTTATCATTTATTCATTCCAAATAAATATCCGTAAAGCACAATTTTTTGCCGGAAATTTTGATGGGGCGTGGATTCACTGTTGGGCACCGAATAACGACTATTCCAAAAATGCTCTCCCCAGGGCCATACTTCCTTATCACTTGGATAATTTCTGTTGGTATACCATTCACATTTATGAATACTGTCTTCATTATCCCAGCCATCACGACTCATGTATGGGGTCCAGCCTGGAGTTAGATTTGGGTATCCGTCGCGGCGTCCCGGAGCAAAAGTCTGGGTAATAGAACGATCACCCATACCGGTCATCTGAACAAGTCCCAGCGGATTTCGGCCCAATGTCCATTCCGCTTCGGCATAAAGGCCTTTTTCAAAGAGCAATTTGTCAGCAGGCTCCTGGCTTATCTTATGCGCAATGGCTACCATTGACATTTCATTTGAAGTTTGTACCATCCCATCCCATCCGCTTAACCAGCGGGCAGCCTTGGTGGGACTACTTTTCATTTTTGCCAGGTAATCTTCCTTTGCCTGGCGAATAACGATTTCCTCCATGTTCGACTGCAAACCGGTGTATTTTACCTTTTGCGGAGTAAAAATGTATCCGATGGCAGCGTATTGCTGTTCACCGGTTCCGGGGTGGCGAATTTTTCCTTCTGGATCAATTGCCACACTTTCCTGGTTGACCACCTCCTCGTATTTCTTCTCACCGGTAAGGTTAAACAGGAAAGCAGCAGCTGTTAATTTCAAATCCCTCCCCTGAAAATTAGTAACCCCCTTGGTGTCCAGCATCTTGTCTGGCTGTGCCATGGCCCAGTTATATGCTTCCAGGGCCGCTTCAGTATATTTTTTTTGAAGCTGTTTATTTCCCGATAGACGGAAACAGTCGGCTACCATTGCGGATGCAGCCGCTACATTCCATCCTTGCCAGGCACAAGAACCGCCGGCGTAATTTACGTTTTCAGGCGGACGGATATTGGTTAGCCCGGTGAGATAGCCACCCGTTGAATCGCGCATACGCAGCCACCAGTCAATTTCCCACAATGCTTCGTCTATGATATCGGGAATATTGTTTTCCGTTTCAGGAATATAAAGCTGGTTATCGTAAAAAGCTTGCGGATTTAAATAGTAAGTCAGTAAAATATCAAACACGCAAATAAAATTGTCCGGCCGCTGGTCGTTGTCGTAGGCATCACTCCAGCCTCCCCATGTTGCCTCAGCAATTTCCCCTGTAAGCTCTGCTTTATAGAAATTACGGTCGTCAGGGTTTCTTCCGGTAACCATGTTTTTTTTCGAGATATAGACCTTAAAATTTTCGGGTTCCACTCCCTGGGTAAATAAGGGCTGTCGGGCTTTCGGAAAATCGCCCGCCGGTTCTTCCGCACAGCCCATACGTTGGTAAAACATCCCCTGCATGGATGTTTTAAATGCTTCTTCGAATTGATTTTCTCCGATTCGAAACGGATAACTGCTGCCGACTCCTTCAATAACGAGGCGGTATTCTCCGTGAGTATCGAACTCAGAAAAATCACACTCCCACACATCGGCACCGGTCAAATCAAAATCAACACCAGGTTCTGCTTTGTTCTGCATCCTGAAGTTCAGCTTTCCAGAATATACAATTTTCTCTGTTTTGATATTAAACAAGTGCCAGGGATTATTGGTAAAGCGGCTGAAATCCCGCTCTCCACCGTCGCCCATCCAGAGATATACATCGGCTGATTTGTGAACAGCACCTACTTCATAACCGATATTGGAAATTTTTATAGCCGGTGATACTGTGGTAAATTCATTGAAATAAAAAATCTTCAGGTTTTCCCCGGAATTTAATTGCTCGTCAATTTCAATTCGGTAGGGTTTTCCATTCTGCAATGCAGATGGTAGTTCCAGGTAAATCCAGTGGTGCATTACCGCCATTCTCTCATCATGCGCCGCTTCCCATACTTTTGATTTGCGGTACACTTTCACCGGGTTTTTTCCGTCCTTTCCGTACGCACTATCATCTTTAGAGGAAATTCTAAACTTCGAAACCTGATGTACCAATGAAGTATTCAAAGGTTCTCCAAAGGGAATATACTGGTCCTTATCGGGGCAAAGGTGCCAGTTTTCAGTATAGAAATAATTCCATCCGTTACATGAACCGCTGGTGGTGTCGTCCCAGTTGTATTCTACCATACCGTCCTGAAAATGAAGGACGATGTACTTATTGTCAACGGGAAGGATTTCTAGCAGTTTGGAAGCTTTTATTCCTTCCAGTGAAACCATAAAAAAGAATGACAAAAAAAACAAAACAGCTTTGTTCATAATGTGGATCAAATACAGGTGAGTACTAGGACAAAAGTAGTATAAAATTCGTTTGGTTTCGTTGATGTTTTCAAACCAACACGGCTTGTGAATAAAAAGCGGAAAGGTAGCCACGATCATGGGACTGGTAAGCCTGCTCAAAGAAGAGTACACCCAACTGGCTGCTGATATGAGCCAACTATCCCATCTGGACAAGACAGTACAGAAACTGGATCAGGTCATTGTTGATTTGAATATCATCCTGGAAAAAAAGGCTCAGATTAGCTTGGTTCGGAACGAATTAGTGCTGGAGGAAATCTTTAAGTATGTCAGAAGCGGCCTTGTACTCTATATCAAAAAGGCAGAAGCAGACCTTGAAGTTAACCTCTCAGAAGCAGTTCGGCTGTATTCTTTCAGGGTGTATATCCATAGTATCCTGTACAACCTGGTTTCCAATGCTATCAAATTTCGGGATCCTAAACGTAGGCTGCATATTCAGCTGAAATCATCTATCGTGTAGCAACACGGGCAGAGATGGATTTGCCTGAGTTGTCAGGACAATGGTATAGGCATAAATCTGGCAGCCAACCGCGAACGGATCTTTGGACTGTACAAACGCTTCCATCATCATGGAGAAGAAAAAGGGCTTGGGCTGCACTTAACGTCTAAGAACCAAGCATTATAATTGAACTAAGCCCAAAATTTGTTAGTTTTGCCTCTGGATGAAA
>CAZFFW010000290.1:0-6145 GCA_964518125.1 uncultured Porifericola sp. | reverse complement strand
AGCAGGTTTGCCGGTGCTGTTGGCGCTGCAACTACTGTATAAGTTACTGTGGCAACAGATGCACAACTGTTTCCATCAACCACCTCTGCGTAAAAATCATCTCCATCATTAACTGACGCATTAGCAGGATCAGCCACTGATGTGGTCAGGCCCGCATCCTCATACCAGTTTACTGTGTATCCATTGCCCCCCTCAATAGCAGTATTCAGCACAGTAAGGTTAATCCCAGAAGCCAGAGTGCCTCCGGGGACATCAGCACAGACTTCAGGAGTCTGGTCAGCAACTACCGGCGGAGGTGAAACCACCATGTTGTTTATCGTGAAGGTACACTCCAATGCATCGGTAATGGTCACATCATAAGTGCCAGGAGCTAGACCGCTTGGATCTTGTACGTCTCCAATGGCAGTGGGCCCGGACCATACGTACGAATAGGGTGCAGTACCACCGTTGACGTTAATATCGATGGCCCCATCGTTCATGTTACAGGAATGAGCGATAGTATTTACAGCAGCAGTAAGGGCTGTTGCTGCCTGCTGAATATTAAACAGGCTTGTGGTAATACCCGAACATGATCCGTTCAGTACTAATATCCTGTAGTTGTTGGCAGGAGGTACATTGTTAAAAGAGTAAGTAGTACTGGTAGAAAGGTCCGAACTTACGGTAGTAAAACCACTACCCGTAAAACGTTGAAGCTCAAAGTAGTATGTAGTACTTTCACCACCGGATACAGTAATGGTAGCCCGACCGTTGGTGTCTCCAAAGCATGCATTTTTGGTAGTAAGCGCATTGATATTAACCGGACACTGGGCGGATACCTGCTGAACTAACAGGAGTTGGACAGCAAACACAAAGGCTAAAATGTATTGTATTCTTTTCATCTTCATCTATCCTTTCGCTGTTAATTCTGATTTCTTAATACCACTGTTGAAGTAGTAATACATCCTGCTGCGTCCACTGCATCAATGATGTATCTGCCCGCCGGAAGTGCCTGTATATTCTGCAAACTGGTGGATGACTCTTTTCGAGTATGCTGCTCAGAATAGTGGCTGATATGAAACTGAAAAGGCTCTACCCCCCCCTGGACACTGATATTGATGCTGCCATCATCAGACAACGCATGGGTAGGATGGGTCGCTGAGAGTCCAAGACTAAAGCGCTGTTGGTTGGTGAGTATAAATTTCTTCTCTAGCTGACAACCATGGGCGTCGGTAATGAGCACACTATATTCGCCTTCGCTAACGGCTTTCAGTTGAGCATCTCTGCTTCCGCTGTTCCACACATAGCTATAAGGAGCTTCGCCACCGCTGACCTCCAATGAGATTCCACCATCATTCAGGATACCACAGCTGGGATGATCCAGTGTGCTGCTCAGTTTCAAATCACATTCCTGTGCCCACCCATTCAGAGACAACAGGGAGCTGATAATCAGAAAAACTTGTGTAATGTAAATCTTACCCATAACAGCATTTTAATTGACCTTCTTCTACTTTGCGGTTTAATCAACAGGTAAATAATGTGAACTGGTTGATGATTAGAGAATTCAAAACTGACAAAAAGGTACACGTAAATATTTTTGGTACTTTTTGTACTTCAGCTAGTCTGATTTCATTTTAAACTCCACATCTACCAGGAATAAAATTATAATTTATCAAATACCTATTTATACTTTATATATAGCGCATTAGGTTATATACAATACCTGCGCTGTATCTTTATTGAATTTAGAGGGAATCGGATAGAAAGAAGAAGTGGCTGCCGAATGGACTTTCAGCAGTATGTAGTAAAGTATACACTGCTACTTAAATTTGTAGGTGAGCGTAGCATATTGCCTGTCTTTTGGGCATACATTAGAAAATAGCCGAAAATAAAAAAGCCGGCCTCTGGTATAGCATGTATACCAAAGGCCGGCTCTTCAGACAAGAAAAAATATCAGGTAACTGCTTCCCGGATTTTATCAGCGATCTGCGTCATCTCCTCATCAGATAGCTGGAGTTTGGGGTTACTGAAATTAGCATCGCTCATTGTGTTAATCGGGATAAGATGAATGTGCGCATGCGGTACCTCCAGGCCAATCACTGCAGTAGCAATTCTTTCGCAGGGAATAGCCTTCTCCAGCCCTAAAGCTACCTGCTTCGCAAAGAGGTTCAACGCAGTGTAGGTAGTATCGTCCAGGCTGAAAAGATAGTCAACTTCCTGCTTAGGGATCACCAGCGTATGTCCTTTGGTGAGGGGCCGTATATCCAAAAAAGCCAGGGCAGTATCGTTTTCAGCCACGATATGCGCCGGGATTTCACGATTGATGATTCTGGTGAAAATACTGGCCATAATCAGAGAGAAATGTCTATGATTTCAAATTTCATGGTACCGGCGGGGGCTTTTATTTCGGCGGTTTCGCCGACTTTTTTGCCGAGCAGGCCTTTACCTATCGGCGACTTTACTGATATTTTCCCGGCTTTGAGGTCCGCTTCTTCTTCTGACACCAGGGTATAGGTCATCTCAGCACCGTTTTGCTTATTCTTAATTTTTACTTTGGAGAGTACGGAAACTTTGGAAGTATCCAGTTTAGACTCATCCAGTACCCGGGCATTTCCAACGACTTCTTCCAGTTTGGCTATTTTCATTTCCAGCATTCCCTGTGCATCCTTAGCGGCGTCATATTCGGCGTTTTCGCTAAGGTCGCCTTTATCACGGGCTTCGGCGATCTGATTGGCAATATCTGTTCTGCCCTTTGTCTTCAACGCATTCAGTTCATCCTTGAGCCTCTGTAGTCCCTCTTGTGTGTAATAAGATATTTGTGCCATACTTATGTGTGTTAATACATTATTCCTAACCAGTATAAAAAACAAAGAACGGCATACATGAGCAGCCGTCTTTCAACATTAAAATATCAATAAAATGAAAATTCTTTTGAATTGCCCCGGAATAAGGCTTCTCGCAGCACTATCAGCGGTTCTAAAATAACAAATAAGCTAAATTATCCCAAGGGTTTTAGCTTACAGTATTTCATTCAGCACGCAAGTTAAGCTAATATACTAAGTTTGTATGAAAAAAGTTTTCAATCTTCACGCAGGCCGGTATAATTGAAAGGCGTAACAGCCAGCAGTTCTGCCTTTACGTTTTCGCTCACATCCAGTTCCTGGACAAAACGCCTGATCATACCTTCAGAGATTTTCTCCTGCCCGCGGGTAAGCGATTTTAGTGCTTCATAAGGCTTGGGATACCCCTCCCGCCTCAGTATCGTCTGTATGCCCTCGGCCACTACTGCCCAGTTATCTTCCAGGTCGTCCTGGATGGCTGCCTCATTGATTTCAATCTTATCCAGCCCTTTTTGTAATGACTTAAGGGCGATCAACGTATGGCCCAGGGGAACGCCTAAATTCCGCAATACCGTAGAATCGGTAAGGTCACGCTGCAGGCGTGAAATGGGTAACTTGGCAGAAAGATGTTCAAATACTGCATTGGCAATACCCAGGTTACCTTCGGCATTCTCAAAATCTATGGGATTGACTTTATGGGGCATAGCTGATGAGCCTACTTCGTCGGCAATAACCCTTTGTTTCAGATAACTCATGGAAATATACTGCCACACATCCCGGCTGAAATCCAGCAGTATGGTATTGATACGGCGCAGGTTGTCAAAGAGCGCGGCCAGCATGTCGTAGTGCTCTATCTGCGTGGTGGGATGGCTTCGCCTGAGGTGCAGGTATTTTTCGGTGAACTGATTGCCGAACTGCAGCCAGTCAGTCTGGGGATAAGCCACCACATGTGCGTTAAAATTACCGGTAGCGCCGCCAAATTTGGCAACATGCGGTACAGTCTCCAGAAGTTTTTTCTGCTGCTGCAGTCGTTCGTAAAAAACCATCCATTCCTTCCCCACTCTCGTAGGCGAAGCGGGCTGCCCATGGGTGCGTGCCAGCATGGGAATATGTTTCCAGTCACGGGCCTGCTTGCTGATCTGATCTAACACTTCCTCCAGCATGGGCAGAATCACCTCCTGCATGGCATCCTTAAGCGAAGCAGGAATAGCCGTATTGTTGATATCCTGAGAAGTGAGGCCGAAGTGGATAAATTCTTTGGACGTATCAAGACCCAGGGTATCCCATTTCTCTTTCAGGAAGTATTCTACCGCCTTTACATCATGGTTTGTAGTGCGCTCAATCTTTTTAATAGCTTCGGCATCCTCCAGGCTGAAGTCTGCGTAGATTTTCCTGAGCTGGGGGAAAACTTCAGGCTTCATCTCTTTCAGCTGGGGTAAAGGCAGTTCACAAAGGGCGATGAAATATTCAACCTCTACTTTAACCCGATAACGGATAAGCGCGAATTCAGAAAAGTAAGCTGACAGCTCACTACATTTGCTGCGGTAGCGGCCATCTATAGGTGATATTGCGGTTAATGTGCTTAGGTCCATAAACATTCAAACTTTGGCGCAATTTAGAAATTTCACCAGCTAAATCAGTCCTGTAAGGCTTTTTTGCTGAAGAATTACCAAAAACCAAACATTTTGGGCTTTTTTGGGGAATATATTATGGGCTGCATGGCTAAACTGTTTTGGGATTAATTTGCCCAGAAGTTCCACTTAACCATTCAGCCATTTGGTAGTTCAATCCATCAACCCCTATAAAATTAAAAGATGAGTAACCGATACCATCAACTGAAAGTACATGATGTCATCCGTGAAACGCCTGATGCTGTTTCTATTGTTTTTGAAAAACCTCTGGAAAGAATGGATTATAAGCCAGGGCAGTTCCTGACCCTGATCGCAACAATAGAGGGCAAAAAGCTCCGCCGCTCCTACTCTCTCTCTACCTGTCCATTTCTGGATACTAACCCGGCAGTTACTGTCAAGCGGGTAGCCGGAGGAGCCATGTCCAACTACCTGAACGACCAGCTGAAGCCGGGCGATACGCTGGAAGTCATGGAACCAATGGGCGTATTTACCACCAGCCTGATCGGAACCGAGCAGCGCCACCTCATCATGTTTGGCGGCGGCAGCGGTATTACACCGCTGATGTCTATCATGAAATCAGTCCTCTATGCGGAGCCAAAGACTAAAGTGTCGCTGATCTATGCCAACCGGGACAAGGATTCCATTATTTTCAAAAACCAGTTGGACGCCCTGCAGAAGAAGTACGACCAAACCTTCCGGGTCATCCATATCCTGGAAGAATCTTCTCCAGATTTCACTTCGCTGAGCGGCCGCATTGAGCCGGAGCGGGTAACCCAACTGCTGGCCGAGTTGCCTGAGCACGCGGCTGAAGATACCGAGTACTTCCTCTGTGGCCCAACCGGCATGATGCAGAATGTGCTGGAGGGACTTAGTAAACTCAACATCAACCCCAGCCGAATACATAAAGAGAGCTTTGTGGCGGGTGTCACCGCGCCTGCCTCGGATGGAGAGCAGACCATCATACCGCCTCCGCAGGACAGTGAAGTATCAAGCCAGATTGCGGAAAAAGACACCTCAGATGAGCTTGCCGCAGAAGGCACTCCTGGTGCTTTTGAGACTAGCGGCATGCAGGTAACCAAAGCGCAGGAAGTGACAGTAATATATGAGGGTGAAGAGTACACCTTTACAGTAGAACCCGGTAACTCTATTCTGCACACAGCCCTGGCCTTGGATATTGATTTGCCCTACTCCTGCCAGAGCGGCATCTGCACCGCCTGTATGGGCCGTTGCACTTCCGGAAGAGTCAAACTGGACGAAGAAGATACCCTCACGGATGGCGAACTCAAAGATGGCTACGTACTGACCTGTGTAGGACACCCACTGACGCCTAACGTTCGGATTGAGATTGATTAACAAATTATAAATTGGACAATTAAAAATTGAGAAATTGAAGTAATGAATAAGTTGTTCATTTGCCCAATACTCATTAATCATTCGTCGATAATCATTAAAAACATATGCAAGACGTACAGATACCCGAAAAGAATCCCAGGATCTTTTTGCCGGAAGACTTTAAAGTTACTACCTGGGAGGCCATAAAGCCCTATTTTGACGATTTGCTGGAAAGAGACATCAGTTCAGCCGAAGACCTGAAGCAGTGGTTTCGCGACCGTAGTGAACTGGAAGCGGTGCTTTCTGAAAATCTGGCCTGGCGCTACATCCGCATGACCTGTGATACGGGCAATAAAGAAATCAGGG
>CAZFFW010000289.1:0-6165 GCA_964518125.1 uncultured Porifericola sp. | reverse complement strand
ATCGTATGAGCTAAAAAGTGAGAAATGGGGCCGGAAGCACCTTAGATAGCCATCATTCGGTTTGAACCGAACGACTATACAGAAATTGAGACACTATGTTAAAGACCCTTTAGCCTACTAATCTTGTCATTATCAGCTTTGATCTCAGGTAGGTTCTGAAATTCTTCTAAAACTTTTACTAGTAAAATTTTTCCTTCATTAGTTAGAGAGTAGAAATTGTTCTGGTTAACCCTTTCAATGTCCACCAACCTACATTTCTTAATATCCCCTAGATACCTACTGGTCATACTCTGTTCCATACCAACAAATTCGGCTATATCTCCAACAGATATTTTATTAACCTTCGTAAGTAAATTAGCTGTTCTAATACGAGCTTTATTAGTTAAAAGCTTGAAAAATAATTGGGCATGATCAAGGTTGGTTATGGATTCCATAATAATTTAAATATATGTATATTTGATAATAAATGAATTATAGTAAACAAATTAACGATTTATAAATTCATTAAATGAATTCTTCTATTATCATCCTGTATTTCAGGGATGCTCTGTAAAGGCAAAAGAAATGGATAAATAAATCTTTTCCCTTCATTAGTAAATCTGTAATAACGTTTTTGAGCTTCTCGTCTATATATGGCTATGCCCATTCTTTTTAGCCCTTTTAAATATGTACTTATGCCGGACTGGTCTATTTCTTCAATGAAATTATCTACGTCTGTAACACACATTTCATCAACATGAAAAAGTAAATTAGCTATCCTCATTTTTGCTTCTGTACTAAACAATTTATAAAGATCCATACCATCATCAAAAGAGTTAATCATTTTCATAAATTTTAAATTTAAGAATTATACTATATTCAAATATATAAATACTCTGTTATCTACAAAAGTTTTTCCTTACATTTTTTTGAGGGATAGTAATCGGTCTAAGAGATAATGCTATGTATAAATAGATTTCCCAAAAAATAGTGCCCTGCCAATATCTAGTATATGGTAATCTGGGGTTCTCTTTAGAAAAAGGAGCCAGCGCAGGCCGGAGGCCTTCTGGGATAGTCGTTACTCGGTTGCGTGCTCCGATCTCTGACCGAGTGAACCATATCCGATGTGGCCTCTGGCTGCTCTTTCTACCTTTCTTTGTCTAAGATCACCTGACAAAAATCATTGAACGGCTTAGCTAAAATGTTGTATTTTCGTGACTTGTACCGAGCAGAAGATCCTGAAATAAGCCATGAAGCAGCCAACCTCATTTTTAATACTTGCTATCCTTTTTTCTCTTACCTTTTTCCAAACTACCTATGCCCAGTCGCTGACGCAGACCATCCGCGGGCAGGTAGTGGATGCCGCCACCCAACAGCCCCTGCCGGGAGCTACCGTAAGCCTGCTCAACACAGATAAAGGAACGACCACCGATGCCGAAGGTGAGTTTGTGCTGAAAGAAGTGGCTGTAGGCCGGCACGCCCTGCGGGTGAGCTTTGTCGGCTACCAGAGCCACACCATACCCGACCTGCTACTAAAGGCCGGCAAGGAAGCCGTACTGGACATTGAACTGGAAGAAGATGCCCGTAACCTGGAAGAAATTGTCATCAGCGAGGAACGTCCGCTAAGAGAAACGATAGAGCCGGTCAGCAGCCGCAGCTTTACGGTGGAGGAGACCCGCCGCTATGCCGCTACTTTCTTTGATCCTGCCCGCCTGGCCACTTCCTTTCCCGGTGTAGTGGGTACCAACGACCAGGCAAACCATATTTCGGTGCGGGGCAATTCGCCCAACAGCATCCTCTGGCGACTGGAGGGAATTGACATCGTAAATCCCAACCATCTCTCCAATGCGGGTACTTTCAACGACCGGCGCGTACAGGGGGGCGGCAGTCAGTCGGTGCTGAGTGCCCAGATGCTGACCAATTCCTCCTTTCTGACCGGGGCTTTTCCTGCTCCCTACGGCAATTCAGTAGGCGGTGTGTTTGACATGCGCCTGCGGGAAGGAAACAACGAGCGCCGCGAATACACCGTACAGGCCGGATTGATCGGGCTGGAATTTGCCGCCGAGGGTCCCTTTCGTGAGGGAGGGGAAGCTTCTTACCTCGCCAACTACCGCTACTCTACCGTGGGCCTGCTCACTGATGTGATTGGGCTGGACTTTGGCGGAGAAGTCATCGCCTTCCAGGACCTGGCTTTTCACCTGAACCTGCCGACAGAAGGAAAAGGTAAATTTACCATTTTTGGTATGGGTGGCCTGGGCAGCAATGTCTTTGAAGCACCCCGCGACTCAGCCAGCTGGGAAAGCCAGGAAGACCGCTACGACGTCACTTTCACCAACGACATCGGTGTGCTGGGCGCTACCCATGAGCTTCAATTAAACAAAAAAAGCCTATGGAAAACGGCAGTTGCCATATCTGCCCTGAGCAGCGACCGCTTTGGCGACCGGGTAGATGAAAATTACGAAACGACCCGCCTGGAAGAAGACCGTTACCGCGAAAACCGTTTTTCTCTCAACACCAGCCTTACCCATAAACTTTCTGCCAGTCAGACGCTAAGGGCCGGCCTGATCTTCAACCAACTCAACTACGACCTGCTCAGTCGCGAAAGCCCCATCGGTGGCAGCCTGCAGACTTTATCGGAAGGAGAAGGGGGCGGTCAATTATATCAGCCTTATGTGCAGTGGAAAAAAGACCTGGAAGCTCCTGTCAGCTTTCGTGCCGGGCTGCATGCCATGTATTTCAGCCTGAGTGATGCTTTCTCACTGGAGCCGCGGGCTTCGGTGCAGTGGAGTCTGAGTGAGCAGCAGTCACTAAGCTTTGCCTACGGGCTGCACTCCCAGTTGCAGTCGCCGGGGGTTTATTTTTCGGCCGTCAGCACGCAGGGTGGTTTATCCTATCCCAATCGTACGCTGGATTTTACCAAAGCCCATCATTATGTGCTCAGTCATCAGCTCAACTGGGGGCTAAGCACCAGCCTGCGCACCGAACTCTATTACCAGGATCTGTTCAATGTGCCGATCTCCACCGACCCCGGCAGCAGCTTTTCGGCACTCAATGTCTTTGAAGGCTTTGTAACCGAAAATCTCATCAGTGAAGGCACGGGTCAAAACTACGGCCTGGAGATGTCGCTGGAGAAAAGCCTGACCGATGATTATTATTTCCTGCTGAGCAGTTCGCTTTATGAGTCAAAGTACATCGCAGCCGATGGCGTAGAACGCGACACCCGCTTCAATGGCAACTATGCCTTCAGCTTCACCGGCGGCAAAGAATTTTTGTGGAGCAAAGCCGACAAACAGCGGGTACTGGGCATCAACCTGCGCTCGGTTTACCTGGGCGGCCTGCGGGTCACACCCATCAACGAAGCCGCTTCCCGGGCGCAGCAGCAGACCGTTTTTATTGACTCACAGGCTTTCTCAGAGCAGCTCAGCGACTACTTCAAGGTAGACTTCCGCCTCAGCCTGCGCACTAATAAGGAAGGCCGCACCAGCGTATGGTCGCTGGATTTACAAAACGCCCTCAACACCCAGAATGTAGCCTTCCAGTTCTACGACACCGTAGAGGGCGAAGTCGTCACCAAATACCAGCTGGGGCTGATCCCGATATTGACGTATAGGGTGGAGTTTTGAGGAAGGGTATTTAACCCACAGTGTAAATCACGAGATGCTCTTGTGGTAGTGTACGGTAAAAAGGTTATATTCATTTTCAATGAGATTTTGGTCAATATCAGATTCGCTTTCATAACCTAACACCTCTCTTAAGCCATGGTAGAAGCCACGAAAGAAAGTACAGTACTCCTAACGAAGATTCGCAACAAACGGAAAGAACTCGCGGAATATCTCGCCAGGACGGAGCCCCGAAACATCAGGCTTATCAATTCTTCCATAATCTTCGGCGCCCTGGCCGCTGCCCTGACAGCAGGGCCGGGCGTAGGAGGAGACGGGTTTATCAGTGCTGCCAAGGAGTTAGTATCATTTGGTATCCCGGTCTGGCAAATGCTCTGCCTGGCTGCGACAGTACTTTCCGTTTCGGTGGTTATCGTCAATGGCATGTTGAAATCTCACGGGCTGACTTCTAAAGTAGCGAAAACCCGTGCCTGTGATGCTAAACTGGAGAGCCTGGAAACCATGCTTGAGCTTGAGCAGGTAGAAATCAAACAAGCTATCCAAAGCTACACACAGTGCCTTACCGAACTTTCCCATATCTGAAAGGCAGGAAACCTCTAATCATGTTCCAACGGTCTCTAAAAGCTGCGATACGATACCAGGGTGTTTTAGGATGATCTGGTAATGTCTGTACCTGAATACCATCTCTGGCTGATCCCGATATTGACTTACCGACTAGAGTTTTGAGGAGGAAGTAATGGTCGATAGTCATATTGCCGAAAATGAACTACTAATTTTGGGCGAGCTGTTGTATCTTTAGCTGTTTGACATTTTGCTATGAAGATACTCCACATATTCCAGTTACTGTTTTTAGTTTCAACAACGTGTTTTTGTTTTACGGCCTGTACGCCCTCCCAGCCTGAGGAGGAAAGTACGCCAGTGGTGAAAGCCAGTTATGTTGGCGACGAACTCTCCGTGCAGCATGGGCAGGAGCTTTTCAACCAATACTGTGCAGCTTGCCACAATTTTCAAGAGACGGTCATCGGGCCTAACTTAAGTGGTGTCACCAGCGAAGTAGACAAAGATTGGCTCTTTTCTTTTATCAAAAATGCCCCTGAAGTAATCGACAGCGGGGATGAGCGGGCGCAGGAACTTTTCAAAAAATACAATCAATATATGCCTGCCTTTACGATGCTGGACAGCAGCCAGATAGAGCATATACTGGGTTTTATCCACAAGTTCTCGCAAGGGGAAAAGCGCAGCCGCAACAAGCGTCCGGGTGGTATCCTCAACCCGGTAGAACGGAAAATTCCCCAGGCAAATCTGAGGCTTGTGCTGGAAGAAGTGCTTACCGTACCGCCCAGTGACACGGTGCCGCCCCTGGCCCGTATCAACAAATTACTGGCGATAGAAGGTAGCTCGGGAGAGCGCCTCTTTCTGCACGATCTGAGGGGTAAGCTCTACGAAATTACCGACCGTGAACCCCAGGTCTACCTGGACATGAATGATATGTTTGCTGACTTCATCCATGTACCAGGATACGGTACCGGATTGGGTAGTTTTGCCTTTCATCCGGAGTTTGCGCATAACGGGTTGCTGTATACTACCCATACCGAGCCGGCCGATGCCGCTTCTGCAGACTTCCCGCTGCCGGATAGTATCAAGACCAAACTTCAGTGGGTGTTGGTAGAATGGAAGGCAGATAATCCCCGTGCCGATCAGTTTTCAGGCAGTCAGCGTGAGTTGCTGCGGGTAGATATGGTATCGCAGGTGCATGGCTTCCAGGAAGTTACTTTCAACCCCCTCGTCCAACCGGGTGATGCTGACTACGGACTGCTTTACCTGGCGATGGGTGATGGCGGCGCAGGCTTTCGCTACCCTTTCTTGTGTGACACCAAAAAGCGCATATGGACCAGCGTACTTCGTATTGACCCGCTGGGCGAGAATAGTGGCAATGGACAGTACGGGATTCCGGCGGATAACCCGTTTGTAGATGAGGCTGAAGCAGTACATGAAGTGTGGGCCAGGGGCTTTCGCAATGCGCACCGCATTTCCTGGGACAGAACAGGCTCCGGCAAGATGTTTATTACCAATATCGGGCAGCATAGCGTAGAAGAAGTCAACCTGGGCGTTGCTGGCGGCGACTACGGCTGGCCTAATCGCGAAGGTACCTACCTTTTTGATCCGATGGCCAACCCCGAACTGGTATACCCACTTCCGGAGCAGGATTCAGGCTATATCTATCCAGTAGCCCAGTACGACCACGATGAGGGTAACGCTATCTCCGGTGGCTTTGTGTATGCCGGTACAGAAGTACCACAGCTAAAAGGTAAGTATGTATTTGGTGATATTCCCCGAGGTAAGGTATTTTACGCCGAAGTAGACGAAATGGAACTCGGTCAGCAGGCCCAGGTCTATGAGCTAAGCCTGGAATTTGAAGGGCAGTCTACCGATCTGGTGAGTATCACACAAGACAGGCGGGTAGACCTCCGTTTCGGCCTGGATGCTGCCGGGGAGCTTTACCTGTTTACCAAAGCCAACGGTACTTTGTACAAAGTCGTGGATTGTAAAGATATTTCAGCTATGG
>CAZFFW010000288.1:0-6165 GCA_964518125.1 uncultured Porifericola sp. | reverse complement strand
TGGCATCCAGCTTGTCTTTTTCAATCAGTTCGGTGACCGGAATACCACCCACCGTGGTATAGCGGGGCAGCGGCACCATGGTATCACCGTGTCCACCCATCAGTACCGCCTGTATATCTTTGGGAGATACATTGATGGCTTCGGCCAGGAATGCACGGTAACGGGCTGTGTCCAGGATACCGGCCATACCCATCACTTTGGTACGAGGTGCTTTGGAGGTAAGGTGGGCCTGATAAGTCATCACATCCAGGGGATTAGACACAATGATCAGGATAGCCTCGGGCGAATGCTTGATCACACTTTCGGTAACAGTTTTTACTATTCCGGCATTGGTCTCTATCAGGTCGTCACGCGACATGCCGGGCTTGCGGGGCAGACCGGAGGTGATCACGACCACATCTGAACCTGCAGTTTTGCTATAGTCGTTGGTAGAACCGATGGTGCGGGTATCATAGAGATTAATAGGTGCTTTCTGCCAAATATCAAGGGCTTTACCTTCGGCAAAACCTTCCTTGATATCTACCAGTACGACTTCATTGGCGATTTCACGATAAGCTAATACGTCGGCACAGGTAGCGCCTACATTACCAGCTCCTACTACGGTTACTTTCATAAGGATGAGGTATTTGGTTAGTTTTAAAAAGTAAATTCAGTGATGCCACAAATTTAACAAAGAACGGCAAAGAAGATAGAAAATAATGCTTCAATATACAGTTTTTCCACCTACAGCATCAGAAAGTAGTATAGAGCAGATCCAGACTGAAAAATCCCTTGGAAGACTTGTAGGAAGCAAACAGCTGCTTGGTATATTCATCGTACATTTCGGTAAGGGATGAGAGCATTTTGGCTTGTATGCGCGCATTTCGGGTGAAAATATCCATAATATTCACATGCGGGATCACATAAAGGTCAGCATCAGCCGAAGTCACGATCGCATTATAAATCCTGTTGGTCTGGTTGATAAGTGCATTGTTACCAAAAGAATGGCTGCTACCAATCTGGTTGAGCACCTCCATTTCTTCTCCTGCATCGTAGGAAATGGAGACTTTCCCTCTCTTGACCACATAAAGGGCATGGCTTGGGTCTTTACGAAAAAAAACGACTTCATCCTGGTTGTACCTTCTCAGATAGAGATAAGGCAGAAAAAGGGCTTTTTCTTCATCGTTAAGCTTTTCAAAAATCCGCACACCGGAAAGAAAACTAAACACACTGATGTCTTCGGCGGAATATGATTTCTGGAAGGGGTTTCTCATGTAGACTGCATTAAAGGGGGAAGATTATAAAAGCAGCCCTAACAAGCAATGAAAATCCGTTTTTAATCTAAACAGCGCTGTAGCTACATTGCGCTTTTTTCTCCGGCAGGCACGCTCAATGCTCATAGCCTACTAAAGAGGGTTCTGCCCAGGAAACAGCTGGAATTTTCAAAGCCATCATAGTAGCATATACTGACTCAACTGATGAAAAATCCCCAGCAAATTGAATATTTATCATCATTAACAGCGTCAGGATGCAGTGGTTAAGAAAGAAAAGCTAAATTTTTTAATCATGACAAAGTCTATTTGGGAAGCTATTGCAGCAAAACAACATTACCCGCAGCCAGGGAAAAATCTTACTACCGAAGTACTGGTGATTGGCGGAGGCATTACCGGCGTCAGCACGGCTTATCGTCTCCAATCGGCAGGGCATAAGGTCTGCCTGGTGGAGGCCAGGCAGTTGGGCAGCGGCGTTAGCGGTAAGACTACCGCGCACCTGACCACTTCGGTAGATGCCCGCTACAGTGATATCGCCAGCAGTATCAGCAAAGAGGCTGCCGCTCTATTGGCGAAAGGAGCCAGGGAGGCTATTGAACTGGTAGGAGAAACTGACCGCCAGGAAAACCTGGAAAGCAGGTTCAGGCGATTGCCGGCCTATCAGTACGCAACCGACGACAAGCAGCTAAAACAACTGGAGCAGGAATTTGAAGCAGCCCGTACCGCAGGGCTCTCCGTAGAAAAAGTTAAACAGGCGCCTGACTTACCCTTCCAGACGCAAACAGCAATCATGTATCCCGACAATGCTGCTTTTAATCCGCTGATTTATATTCACAAACTGGCAGAAAAATTTGTAGAGAGAGGTGGTGAGCTGTACGAGAACACCCTTATCGGGCAGATAGAAGACAAGGATGGACAGGTCACAGCCAGCACCGCAGGAGGTTATGAGATAAAGGCAAAATATGCCGTTATGGCTACGCATAGCCCGCTGGGCATAGATCCTGTACAGACTATGCTGCCACCTTACCGATCGTACGCCCTGGCTTTCGCCACCCATAAGCAAGCCCCGGAAGCGCTATATTATGATTTTGATGAACCATATCATTATATCCGTCCTGCGCTGTATGATGGCAGGGAAGTGTGGGTAGTGGGTGGTGCTGACCACAAAACGGGGAGTGGAGATGAGCAGGCTGCCGAGCAAAGGCTGAAGCAATATGTTGGACAGCACTTTGAAGTATCGCAGTACCTGCACAGCTGGTCGGCGCAGGTCTTTGAGCCAGTGGATAACCTACCTTTTATTGGCAAAAGTCTGATCCATGATCATATTTACATCGCTACCGGTTTTTCCGGAGACGGTACACTGTGGGGCAGCCTCAGCGCCAAGATCCTCACTGACCTGATCAGCCAGCAGCCAAATGAGTATGCTAAATTGTTTTCTCCATCGCGGGCCAATATCAAAGGGAGCGCCGGAGAATTTGTGAAGGCTAATGCGGAGGTAGGCTGGCATTTTATGGCTGATCGCTTCTCGCATGATACCAGAGAAGTACAGGATATTCAACCTGGTGAAGGAAAAATACTACAACAGGGCACTGAGCAGTATGCAGTATACCGTGATCCCAATGGAAAGGTCCATGCCATGTCCTCTACCTGTGTGCACCTCAAATGCAAGGTAAACTGGAATAACCTGGAAAAAACCTGGGATTGTCCCTGCCACGGAGGCAGATACCAGGCTACCGGTGAGGTACTGGAAGGACCGCCTCACCATAGCCTTAAGTCCAAAGATTTGTAGGTGGTATTAACGGTTAGTCCAGCTTTATTCCAAGGCAGCATGTGGGTTCAGATCCTCACGTGCTGCGTTAATTCATATACCTGCCGGGTCTTGTCAGTAATCCTGTAGCGATGGTCAATTCTATGTCCTACCACCCAGACGATATCTTCCCCGGAAGTCAGGACGAACACCCGGTCTTTCAGGTTAAGCGGGATTTTAGTATCTACCATAAAATCGCTTAGCTTCTTTTTACAGTTCATCCCCAACGGATAAAAGCTATCACCCTTTTTCCACTTCCTGAGTTTTAGGGGAAACTTAAGCTTCTCATGATCCAGGGCGGCGATATTCGCCAGGGGCATGATATTGTACTTGCTGGCATCCAGCACCTTGATATCAAGGTCAAACTGATCCAGGTGCTTTTCGTGCTCTTTTTCGCTGATCACCGATGCCATAACCGGCTGTATGACCGGTATGGGACTAATGATAAGATCCTTACGATCAAAGTTGAGCCGGTGTGTAGAAGACTCAAATACTTTACCCACATGCGCCAAGGGCTCCTCATCCTGCAGCATACCTACAATGGCACGGGTCTGCTGGTAATGAAAGCCATAGTCTTTCAGTATTTCGTGCAAAAGTACTTTAAGGCCCGGCAGGGCATATATTTTCGGGATACTGACGTATACATCGTTGTTCTTGATGATCATACACTCCTTCATGACCTGCTCGGATGCCGCCTGTACAACTGCCTCAGCACCCATTAAGCGCTCCAGGGTTGGCTCCAGTGTCTTCATCAGCGAGGGGTTGATCTGTTCCAGCACCGGGATTACCTCATGGCGGATAAGGTTACGCCGGTATTTGTCATCAGCATTGGAACTGTCCTCCCGCCAGTGGAGTTTTTCCGAGGAGGCATAGGCTTCTATCTGCTTACGGTCGGTAAACAGCATAGGCCGAATGATTTGCCCTTGCAGGAAGCGAATACCGTGCATGCCTGCCAGGCCAGTACCTTTGGCCAGATTGAAAATCATGGTTTCCAGTACATCGTGTTTGTGGTGGGCAGTAGCAAGGTAGTCATGGTCGTGCGACTGCAGCAGTTCTTCAAACCACTGGTAGCGTAGTTCACGGGCAGCCATCTGTATAGACAACTGATTAGCATCGGCATACTGCTGGGTTTCAAAGGAACTGACCATACATTGGACACCAAATTGTTCGGCCAGTTGACGTACAAAAGCTTCATCTCCGTCTGATTCTTCTCCCCTGAGTTGGAAATTACAATGCACAATGTCAAAAGGGATATGGGCGCGGTAAAAAAGGTGGGCCATCACCACAGAATCTATGCCGGCACTTACCGCCAGCAGCACCTTTGGCTGTTGTTGAAAAAGCCGGGTTTCGTCCAGAAAAGTTTTGAATTCGTTGAGCATACTAAAAAATTATCCGTCAAATTTACACGGTAGAATTTACGTTAAGTAATTCACCAAAGCTTAAAAAATGAAAATATTTCAATCATTCATACCGCTGATACTGCTTTTTGTTTGCACTTTTTCTGCTTTTGGCCAGGGCAAAATCACCATCAAACAGGCTGACACTCTGCAGGGAGGAAAGAATGCCGAAGGAGAGCCCTACCGTAAGCTGATTGGTGATGTTATCCTGGAACAGGGAAATACCCGTATTTACGGTGATTCGGTGATCCTGTATCCGCAGAAGAACATTTCTGAGGTCTTTGGTGAAAGGGTCAGAGTAGAAGAAGGAGATTCTATCACCGTAATAGGTGACCGGCTGATCTACGACGGAAATAAACGAGTAGCAGAGATGCGCAATGAGGTCATATACCGCGACCCCAGTATGACCCTCTATACCGATAATCTGGACTATGACCTGAAAGCAAGTCTGGCCTACTACTACAATGGCGGACGCCTGGTGGACACGACCAATGTGCTGACCAGTGAGGCGGGCTCCTACAATACCCTCACCAACATGGCTTCCTTTAAGGATAGTGTGGTGCTGATCAATCCTGACTATACACTGGAGTCTGATACACTGCAGTACAATACCGCTACCCAGATTGCGTATACGCTGGGGCCTACAGTGGTGACCTCCAATGATGGCACCGAATTATATGCTGAAGCGGGCAGTGAATACAATACCAACGAAAAGCAATCAATATTCGGGCTGGGTACCATTGAGACTGAAGACTATGTCATCAGTGCCGATCAGTTATTTTTTGATGATGTGGCGAAGTTCTACAGAGCTACTGCCAATGTGGAAATGGTAGCCAAGGAAAATAACGTCATCATCACCGGGGATAGCGCTATTTATCGCAGAAATGAGGGCATTACCAAGGTGTTTGGTAAAGCAGTGATGAAAAAACCCATGGAACTGGATACCCTTTACCTGTCGGCAGATACGCTGGTGAGCATTGAGGATTCTATCCCTGCCAACGAAAGGATACTGGCCTACCATGATGTTAGGATTTACCGCAGCGACCTGCAGGCCCTTTCTGATTCGCTGGCGTATCACATTACCGATTCCATCCTTTATTTTTTCCAGAACCCTATTATCTGGAACGGCGAGAACCAGATCGTCGCCGACTCTATCAATGTGGAAATTATTGGCGGACAGGTAAAGAAAATGAATACCATTGAGAATTCCTTTGTCATTTCAGAGGATACAATCAAAAATTATAACCAGGTAAAGGGCCGAAAGATGATCGCCTATTTTGAGCAGGGAAACATTAGTAAGATTGATGTCAATGGTAATGGTGAAAGCATCTACTTCGCACTTGAACAGGATACCATTCTGGTAGGGATGAACAAAATCATTGGCAGTGACCTCAAAATTGAGTTTACCGAAAACCAGGTTAGTGACATCAGGGTTTATGTAAAACCACAGGCTTCATTCTTCCCCCCCCACGAAATCAATGATGACACCCGCAGGCTGGCAGATTTTAGTTGGAGGGCTGCCGAAAGACCCAGCAAAGTACAGGTGATCCAGCGTACCGAACTTCAGCCCAAGCCACAAGAAGATGATAATAAAGATAATACCCAGGTAGAAAAGGTCAAGGGTGTGGTAGAAAAAGTGCTTCAGCCTAAATAAAACAAAAACGAATAGTATGTAATAAAATGAATGGATTTAGTTGATAAAGAGGAAAAA
>CAZFFW010000287.1:0-6215 GCA_964518125.1 uncultured Porifericola sp. | reverse complement strand
GAACCCTTATTGGGCAGCAGAAAGGCAATGGCTTTTATCTCAGGCTCAGTGTAATCCAGCAGTACTTTATAATAGGCCCTCGGTACGCTGACCCGGTTGTCACCGATGCGCTTGTTGCGTTTGCCAAACACAGGTCCGGTGACTACGTAGAGGCTTCCATTCTGCAGAGCCAGTTCCCGCACTTCTTCTTCCAGTTCACGCCAGACGCCCCGGTTAAAGGAAGGCTCCTGGGGGCTCATGTTAGACATATAAAAACTCTCACTCATAGCCTCTTCCGAAAACTTCATATCTCCAGCAGGGGCCAGGTGCCCGCGGTCGTAGTCGGAGCGGTAATAGTCAGCCAGGGAGGCAGAACCGGTGGTAACTTTGGGGTCTTCTCTGAAATCATCGGAACGCTCCTCTACGCCCTGCACCTCTCTGCCGGTCAGCTCATAGGCTACCCACTCCGCCTGTTCGTGTTTCTCCAGGTATGAGAGCGTAAAATGTGTATGCCGGATGATCTGCTGGTTGTCGGATTGGGGCAGGTAATCCACTAACCTGGCAGGCTGGATGCGCTTTTCTGTCGGTGGCTCTTCTTCTTCAGCGGGCAACTCCCGGCCGGGCGGCAGCGTCTCTTCGCTTAGTGTGGGGGATGCCTGCCGGTCTTTTAATAAAAGCAGGACGAGGATAAAAACTGCTACGATCAGTATGGTGAGCAGCAGGTAGCGGGTCGTATTCTTGGCCATCTTGTTGGAGCACTTAAGCTGAATGATACTTAAAGATTGGGCAAAAGGACGGAAGCTGCAAGTTTAGCGGGTATGTTTCAGGATAAAATTGATGATGGGGCGGGCATCATCCAGCCCATGTACATGGCGCACGCCTTTTTTCAGGATGACATCTACATCTGCTTTGCTTTCTTCGTAAGCTTTTACGATCAAAGCAGCGTTTTCTTCGTAAGGCACTACATCATCGGCATCACCGGAGACTATCAGCAGGGGGATATCCGCTTTGATCAGCGGCTCTACCCTGTCTACCGGGTTCAGCCGGTAGGCCAATGCATCATCTTCGGTCATATTATAGGCCAGCAGACATTTTTTCCAGTCTTCAGTACTGCCCCTGCCCTGCATCTTACCGCCCGGCCAGCTCCTGATATCGCAGACGGGAGCGTCTACGTAAATACAGGCCACTTTATCGGTATTTTCTGCTGCCCAGTTAAAGACGATCAGGCCTCCCCGGCTCATGCCTTCCAGGGCTACTTTGGGGGCAAAGTCCAGTTCGCGGATCAGGTAAGCATAAAACTCATTCCAGATCTGTACAGCCTGGGGGCTACCGTAAAGGTCGGTGACATCTATGTAAGCGACGAAGAAACCACGGGCGAGCAGTTCCATATCAACTTCAGGCCGATGGCCAAAAAAACGGGCCCTCCACAGCCAGGGATTGCCTTTGGCGGCCCTTTTGGGAACTACCACCCGACACTGCCGGTCTTTAAACTCAAAAGAATACATGCGGAAGCCGTGGAAATTTCCCGGCTCCCCCTGTATACTGATTTCGGTCAGTGACTGCTCGGCCTGTTGCACATAAGTACAACCCAGGCAGATAAAGCACAGCAAAAAAATTTGCAGATTAGGGCGTATAGTGAGTTTAATCATCCAAGATTACACAACGGTTGTTCCTGATATCATCCTCCACCGTTTTGAACTTCACATTTTTCTTCACACTGCCATCGCTGTACTGTACATTCACCCGGTCGTTACGGCCGGCTACTTTGGCAGATTTGGCAGGCTGAACTGGTTCAGCCGGTGGACGGTTTCGCTGAGCAGCAGCCGCATTAGCACTACTGCCTCTGTCCAGTAACGAAGAAGAATCCTCTTTAGTCTCCTTGAGCTTCTGTTGCTGACGCTGACGGGCTGTACGGGCCTCACGCAGCTCGTCAGGGTTCTGCACCGGAATACCGGCTTTCATCAGGAAAGAGATGGTTTCTTCATTGACCTTGGCAATAAAGCGCTTGAACAGCTCAAAAGACTCAAATTTATAGATCAGCAAAGGATCTTTCTGCTCGTACACTGCATTTTGCACCGACTGCTTCAGGTCATCCATCTCCCGCAGGTGTTCCTTCCAGTTCTGGTCAATGATGGCCAGGGTAATAGCTTTTTCCATAGAGCGGATCAGATCGTCCCCTTCGCTGTCAATGACCTTCTGCAGGTTGGCAGAAACATTGAGCTGCATTTTGCCATTGGTGAAGGGCACCAGGATATTCTCTACGGTAGCGCCGCGCGTTTCTTTGATATTTTTCAGCACCGGCATAGCCTGCTGGGCGATATGCTGGTTCTTACGCGCATATTGCTTATAGGCATACTCGTACAGGTCCTGGGTAAGCTGCTGTTCGCTCACCTGGTCAAAGTCGGACTGCTCAATGGGATAATCCATGCCCAAAGTACCCAGAACCGTCAGCTTAAAGCTTTCATAATTGCTCACGCCTTTGGTTCCCATCACGATGTCCTCGCAGGTATCGTAGAGCATGCTCATGATATCCAGCGGCAGTCTTTCGCCGAAAAGGGCGTTTTTGCGCCTTTCGTAGATCACCTCCCGCTGCTGGTTCATCACGTTGTCGTATTCCAGCAGGCGCTTACGAATGGCGAAATTATTTTCTTCTACTTTTTTCTGGGCACGCTCAATAGAGCTGGAAACCATAGAGTGCTGTATCACTTCTCCTTCTTCCAGTCCCATACGGTCCATGAGCTTGGCGATACGGTCGGAGCCAAACAGGCGCATCAGGTTATCTTCCAGCGATACGAAGAACTGGGTAGAGCCTGGGTCTCCCTGTCGGCCGGAACGACCTCTGAGCTGTCGGTCTACCCGACGGGACTCGTGGCGCTCCGTACCGATGATCGCCAGACCGCCGGCCTCTTTGGACTCAGGTGTCAGCTTGATGTCTGTACCACGTCCGGCCATGTTGGTAGCAATGGTTACCGTACCGGGCTTTCCGGCAGCGGCCACGATCTCTGCCTCGCGCTGGTGTTGCTTGGCGTTCAGCACCTGGTGCTGTACGCCTTTCATCTTGAGCATACGGCTGAGAATCTCGGAAATCTCCACCGAAGTGGTACCTACCAGTACCGGACGTCCTTTGGCGGTCAGTTCGTTGATCTGCTCTACTACCGCATTGAATTTCTCCCGCATGGTTTTGTACACCAGGTCATCGCGGTCATCACGGACGATAGGGCGATTGGTGGGGATCACGACCACATCCAGTTTGTAAATCTCCAGGAGTTCACCGGCTTCGGTCTCGGCAGTACCTGTCATACCGGCCAGCTTATGGTACATGCGGAAGTAGTTCTGCAGGGTAATGGTGGCGTAGGTTTGGGTGGCCTCCTCTACCTTGACGTTTTCCTTGGCTTCAATAGCCTGGTGCAGTCCGTCGGAGTAGCGGCGACCTTCCATCACACGACCAGTCTGCTCATCTACGATCTTCACCTTACCATCGGCAAGGATGTATTCCTGGTCAATCTCAAACATGGCATAAGCCTTCAGAAGCTGGTTGACCGTATGAATACGTTGTGACTTTACCGAGTAGTCTTTGATCAGCTCGTCTTTCTTCCTGACCTTATCTTCGTCTGACATTTCCTCATCCTTCTCCAGTTCCACGATTGCCGTTCCGATATCAGGCATGATAAAGAAGTTAGTATCCTCACCGGACTGCGTGATCTGGTCAATTCCTTTTTCGGTCAGGTCAATATTATTGGTTTTCTCTTCAATAGTGAAGTACAACGGCTCATCAGCCTCCGGCATATTACGGGAGTTGTCCTGCAGGTAGATGTTTTCGGTCTTCTGCATGATCTGCTTGTTGCCAGTCTCACTCAAGTAACGGATCAGAGGCTTATATTTGGGTAGTCCCCGGTAGGCGCGGAATAGTGAAAGACCACCTTCCTGGGTGTTACCCTCCTTGATCTTCTTCTTGGCATCCTGCAGCAGCTCGTTGACCAGTTTCTTCTGCGCTTCGTAGAGACGGGCGATACGGGGCTTGAGTTCATAAAATTCGTGCTCATCACCCCGGGGGACAGGGCCGGAAATGATCAGGGGGGTACGGGCTTCGTCTACCAGTACAGAGTCTACCTCATCCACCATGGCATAGTGATGCTTACGCTGCACCAGGTCATTCGGATCACGGGCCATGTTATCCCGCAGATAGTCAAAACCAAATTCGTTGTTGGTACCATAGGTCACATCCGCGCGGTAGGCCTGCCGGCGCTCTTCCGAATTGGGCTGGTACTTGTCGATGCAGTCTACCGTCATCTGGTGAAACTGGAAGATCGGGGCCATCCATTCAGCATCCCGTTTGGCGAGGTAGTCGTTTACAGTGACTACATGTACGCCGCGATTGGCCAGGGCGTTGAGGAAAGCAGGCAAAGTAGCCACCAGCGTTTTACCTTCACCCGTCGCCATCTCGGCGATTTTACCCTGGTGGAGCACGATACCACCGATAAGCTGCACCTCATAATGCACCATATCCCAGCTGATCTTCTGGCCGGCGGCATACCATTCTTTGCTCCAGACAGAATTATCGCCATCAATGGTGATATGCTCAAACCTGGCGGACATCTGTTTATCAAAGTGGGTGGCTTTTACTACCATCTGACCGTTTTCCTTGAACCGGCGGGCGGTCTCTCTCACGATGGCGAAGGACTGGGGAAGTACTTTCATCAGTACCTTCTCCAGCTCTGTATTACGGTCTTCCTCAAGCTTGTCTATCTGAGCGAAGATATTTTCCTTTTCGTTGATGCTCAGCTGTTGGTTCTGCTCTACTTTATCATGCAGCGCCTGTAGTTCGTCATCTATATGCTTCAGGTCGCCGTCAATGATGTTTCTTACCTCAAAGGTCTTAGCCCTCAGTTCCTCGTCAGATATGTTCCGGAGTTTTTCGTACTCCTCCTTGATCTGCTCCACCAGGGGCAGGATCTCTTTGATATCTTTTTCGGATTTACTGCCAAACAATTTTGCTAAGCCTTTTGAAATCAAATTTAGCATGCTAGGAAATTTATGTCTGTTAATTCTTACTTCTTAAACTAAGCGGGCAATTTACAGCTTTCGGCAGAGAAAATGGTAAGCTCGCCTGTGTAAATCAACCCAATTTACACAAAAACAGTGCCCTCAAAGACCATGACAGCGGGGCCAATCATGTGTACATCGGTGAAGGAACCGTTTTCCTGCTGCCGGAAAGACACCTGCAAAACGCCCCCCCGGGTATGTACGCTCACCGGACTCCGGAGACCCTGCAGGCGGGCCAGGCAGATGGCAACTGCCGTTACGCCTGTTCCTGAGGACAATGTTTCGTCTTCCACGCCTCTTTCGTAGATACGCATATGGGCTTTTCCTCCGACCATTTCCACAAAACTGGCATTGGTACCCTGCGGCATAAAGGCATCAGCATAGCGAATTTTTTTTCCTTCCCCGAAAACATCAAAGTCGGACAGCTTTTCTACTGGCCTGACATAATGGCGGGTTCCGGTATTCAGGAAGTAGCCCCCCGCTACTTCATCCATCCCCGTTACATCTACCATCCGCACATGGATCAGTCCCTGCTCGTCTATGGTGGCATGGTGGGGACCGTCCTCAGCATAAAACTGGCAGTGCTGCCCGATCATCTGCAGATGGTGCGCCAGGTGTACCGCACAGCGGCTGCCGTTGCCACACATGCTGGTAGTGGCATCGGCATTGAAATAAATCATCTCAAAATCATATACCTCATGATCCTGCAACAGGATCAGCCCATCCCCACCTACGCCATACTTGCGATGGCACAGCCGTTGTATTAACGCTTTATCCTGCTGGGGAAACAGGCCTTCCCGGTTGTCAATCATGACAAAGTCATTGCCGGTGCCCTGGTACTTATAAAAATGTATCCCGTTCATGATTGTTGGCAAATTTATGTTTGAATCGTAGGATTGATCTTCCTGCTGGTAAACTGGAAGAAAACAGACAGTTTGATTATGTATGCAATACTAGAAAATTTAGGCAAACATGCAGGAAAAGCCCACTGATAAATATTTTGGCATTTATAAAAGGGATTTTTATAAATTGTGCGCTCTCAAAAAACCAAAAAGATGATACAACTGCCTAAAATCACGGTGTTTTTTTTACTGCTGATCATCTCTGCCTGCCAGCCCGCACAGGAAGAGGAAGCCTACCGTCGTCCTAATATCCTGTTTGCCATTGCTGATGACGCCTCCTACCCGCACATG
>CAZFFW010000286.1:0-6226 GCA_964518125.1 uncultured Porifericola sp. | reverse complement strand
TAAGGCTATGCTTACTGGCGTCCTGGTATGATCCATCATTTTTATCCAGTTGATCGTTTGCCAGTTGACTTCCTCAATGATGATTAATGCATATGCAGAGGCCAGGATGTAACTCGCTATAAAAGAGTAAGCTGAATAGACGAGTGCGGTTAATAAGAGCCTTTTTACCGGAAACCTGATCCAGCTTATCTTGGTGTCAAAATAGGATTCTACCAAAAAGCCTCCGAAACTCAGGGTAGATGACATCAAAAAAGAGAAGATAAAATCAGGAATGATTTCAATCATATAATCCAGGCTGGTAAAGCATTCCGGACAGAATATGACCATCAGTATAAAGGCTATACCTAGGTTCAGCAGGATAAACTTTCCGACTCTGTTTAAAAAATAACCTTTTTTACGCAGTTTTATGTAAGTCATTTTCTTGATGGAGGTTAATACGATGCTCTATCAGATTGATTTAAGAAACGACTACTAAGCTAGTGATAATGATGATCATCAGCTTAGCAGTCGCTCAAATTTTACAGCGAATTCCCTTAAATGACCAGCAAAATTAGGGACATTGTGCAGCTATTTTCACCGCCATATCTTTTCCCCAGACCGGTGTTAAAGTAGCATCCGCCTGCTTGCTTTCTTCCTGCTCAAAGAGTTTAATGCTGTTTTGCACCATGCCGCAGGCTTTTTCGGGTCCCTGCCCAAAAAACTGCGCCGTGCCCAATTCCATCTGGGCCATCAACAGCATGGCCCGGGGGTTTTGCGCATCTAAAGCCAGTGCCCTGCCAAAAGTGTTCATTACCTCCCCCGACATGCTCTGGCCCCGGCTGCCGGGATCAGCTGACAATTCAGCCATCAGGGCGTAGCCCTTCAGCGCCAGCAGTTCTGCACTCTCGCCATGGGCCTGCACCGTCTTTTCCAGAAGTGCTTTCGCTTCGTGGTAAAAAGCATCTTTTGCCTGCAAGCCTTCAGTTCTGAAACCGGCATTGATCAGGGCCAGCGCCGCATAGTAATTGGGCAGCCACTCATCCTGGTTCATTTCTGCAATGCGGCTGAAGCCATTGGCCGCATCACGAAGCTGCTCTGCCGACTGGGCTGTCTCCAGTTTTTGCAGTTGCGCTCCCATGGCTTTCTGGTAGGCAGGGTCTGCCGCAAAGCTCAGCTGAATAGAAAGGCTAAAAAGGGCGATCATGATCATGTACTTGTTCATCATTGTAGTGTTTAGAGATTATTTAATTGGTTGGCGTTTTTGTCGGATGAAAGGGTCAGGAATATGCCTAATAACAGAAATCTTGGTGCTCCCTGCTGTATGGCCATTCCCGGAAAAATTCCTGCTTCGTTGGTTTCCTGCGCATATCGGTACCCAAAGACGTTTTCTCTGCCGAGTACATTATTGCAGGCAAAATGAATGATCAGGTTGGGTTTAGGCAGGTAGCTCCAGCTCAGGCTCAGGTCCTGAAAGCTTTTGGTAAAAGCATTCTGCTCACCCGCCATATTAGGGTTGTGGTAAGCATAGCCTGAGTTAATGCTGAAGGACATCCCCAGCTGGGAGTTGAGCGCTGACACAAAATGTTTTGCCACTACTGAAGCATTGTGCAAGGGCGCAAATCCCGGTTGTACCGCAGTCTTGAAAGTGCCAGATCTTCGTTTGGCATCTACCAGGCTGTAGGTAATCCAAAAATCCGTGTTTCTGATGGATTTGTTGTCCCGGTAAAAGAAATCCACCCCTCTGGCGATCCCATGGCCGTCTGTAGAAACCTGCTCCGGCTGCTGTATTGAGCCTTCAAAAGTAAGCAGCTTACGATAGCGCTTGTGAAAGGCCTCGGCACGGAAGGTGCGGCCATTTTTGGCGATGAAGTAATTCAGGATAAAGTGTTCCGCCTCGGTATTGCCCAGTTCATTATTTAACACCCTGAACCTGTCTTCGGGAAGCTGAGAGAAAGTACCGTATGCCGCCGAAACCTGCCCTTTGTTGTCAAATTTGTAAGAAACAGAAGCACGAGGATCGGCCCAGAATTGCTTAAGTATGCTGCTATATCCGCTGCGCAGACCGGCTCTTACGATTAGCTGGTTGCTGAAATAATAGTCTGATTCTACAAAAGCATGGTAGCGCCTATCAAGAAAGCTCCGGGAAGCGCCAACATCAGTGAGTGCTTCATCAAATCCTGACCAGAAAGCCTCCACACCACTTTTGAGCGAAAAAGCCTCTGAGAAATCCTTAACTGCCACAGCTTTGGCATGCAGCAGGCGCTGCTGCTGTTGAATGTTGCTGCCATCTACATTGAGCTTATCCAGGTTGTCAGAGTAAGAAATGCCGCCGCTGTAGCTGATGTCCTGCGCGCCTATTTGCTTAAAATTAGCTTGCGCATAGGTATAGTCATTCCTGATATGAATCCTGGAGCCGCGTCCTGCTTCTCCCGGCTGCTGTTGCCATATTTTCAAGCCGTTGGATTCCTTCTGAAAGTAGGCTTTGAGCATACCGCTATTGCCCCATTTTTGCCGGCCGGCCAGGGATACATCCCAACCGTAGGGGCTGCGCTCCCAGTCAAAGTTTTGGCGGACAACAGACTGGTAGGGGGACAGGTCAAAATAGTTGGCTGAAGCCGTGAGGCTGTTTCTTTTTCCTACCAGGGTGTGTGCATAGCCACCGCCTACTGAGAGCAAGCTGACGTCGCCCTGGCTTCTGGCCGGAATATCTACCGTATTGAGAGCCAATGCAGAAGATAATGCCTGACCATATTCTGCCGAATAGCCTCCCGTACTGAAAAATGAACCCTTAAAAAGGTTGGGGTTAAAGCGGGTGCGGGTAGGTACATTGGCGGCGGTGGTACCAAAAGCATTGCCCACCTGAAGCCCGTCAATAAAAATGGCTGTTTCAGAGGCATCACCCCCGCGGACAAACAAGCGGCCGTCGTTGCCTACCGTGGTAGTACCGGGCAATGTCTGGAAAGCCCCGATAATATCTCCCATCGCACTGGGCGTAGTCACAATATCCAGAGGTTTGAGCACTACCGCTTTGTTTTCATCGGAGGCCTCCATGGCTCCGGCTGACACGGTGACTGCATTTAGTTTGTTGATGGCTTCTTCTAAAACCATACTGATTTCAAGGACATTTCCGCTGAGCCTGACCTGCTGCGATTGACTTTTGTAGCCCATGGATTGAAAAACAAGCGTTTGCTCCCCTGTCTCTTCGGCAGAAAAGCTAAATGAGCCGTCAGACAGCGAGGAAGTACCGGAGTAGGTGTTTTGCAGGTAAATGTTGACTCCGGGAACAGGCTCATTGTTGGTATCTTTGACCTCTCCCTGAATCAGGGTTTGGGCGAAACCCCCTTGGGCGATAAAGCCTAAAAATAGCAGTGTAAAAAATTTCATGCCTGGTCTTTTTTTCGTTGCGTGACAGCTCAAATTGGCAGAACGCGGACTCAACTAAAACTGAAACTTACTGAAGTGTCATATGAGCAGGATGAAGTGTAGCATGTGCGAAACTGAGTTTGAAAAGAGGAGGGGAGCTTTGCCAAGCTGCACATGAAAAAACAAGGTTGCTGATACCTGGCAAATCATGGCAGGCCTAATGGCATATTATCGTCAATGGAACATGCCCTTTCAGTGCTACAAGTGTAGAAAAGAATGGAAGTTCGGGAGCAGCTTTCCGGATAAGTGGAGGGTAGTTTAGAAGACTATGCTGCACCATAGCCAACCTGATTCACTAAAGTAATAATAGGCTTGCCATGAATAAGTGTCACAAGCTTATGGCTATGGGGTAATGATCTATCTCAAAGAACCCATGCTCGTTACAGCTTTACTGATTACAGCCAATAAGGCAATGAAGTACGATCTACCATTATTGCACACTAGCATTCCTGGCAATGGCTATATCACGTTCAACCTGCGGTCGCAGTAGCGCCCAGGAAAAAACTTCATATGCTTTCCCGTAGTTCTGGGTGCTTACATGAGGCGTAGGCAAATAGCGATCTTTGGTGTGAACGATGACCTGATCCCAGTGTGTCAGACACTTTTCCAGCAGTCGGACAGCCTGCTCTTTTTTTAAGGAATCACCACTTTGACGGTAGCTTTCCAGTGCTACTCCGGCCCTTAATTTATCGGCAAGATATAGTCCCAGATAACTCCAGGTAGCCACATCATCTAATTCAGACACCAATGCCCCGGAAAAATCGTCTACCCGAGGGCGTAGAGCGTCTACAATTTTCAGTGCTGCCCGGCTATCTTCCTCAGAAGCATCTGCCAGGCTCATCGGTGTTATCATATCCTTTTGTATAGCAGACTTCTGCTGCAACAGCCGGACATATTCAGGTATGGAAAGCATGTGGGGATCCAGCGTTTCATGGTCAATCAACTCATCTATAGATATGAAAGGAGAGGTGCGATCAAAAGTACCATCTGGTGAAGAGGGCTCTGCCTGGATGAAGCCCTCTGAATACAAGGTGTAGTCCCAGGTAGAACGGTGAAATGAAGCCAGCCTCAGTGGCATATTACTGGCAAGCTGGTAGGCTTTAAGCAAAGGTTCTCCCGTGCCATGGCCATACCGCACATCAAACGCGGATGCGAAGACTGAGTCCGGCGTACTGGCGTCATACAACAAGCGGCCCCAGACTTTATAAAATAACCACTGCTTTTCAAAAGCGTACTGCCATGTCTTATAGGGTGCAACCTTTTGAGAGTAATCCAGGGCAGGTATGTAACCTTCAGAACCTATAAAGTAGCCATTGACATAGTCCTGGTTATTCAGCGCAATATGCTCACGGATAAAGTCCGGTTGTCCCCAGCGCAGGATAAAAAAATCCTCGTTACGGATCATCCACTGGATGTTATAATTTGTAGGCTTGGGCTTCCAGAAGCGTTCGTCCAGTTCACCCGAATGGTAGTCGTGGGTGATAGCCAATGTAGGCGTAGAGTGCCCATGCGACCAGTTAAACTTGACTTCAACCAATGCCGGTTCCTCCAGATCTGCATTGTCAATGACCTTCCGCATAGCCAGAGGGTCACCCGCCAGTACCGAACGGTGCAGAAATTTTACCGGACGGTTGGCTGCTTTCATGCCTGCTACAAAAGTTTCTTCAATCCAGTCTTCTCTTTTCTGCGGTGTCATGCTTTCTTCGCCGAAGTTACCCATCCAGTCGGCCAGTGTTACGCCCAGGCCGGTCAGGTCATCGTACTCATTGATGAGCTGGGTTACTGATTCCCGCGTATAACGTTGCACCTGATCCGACAAATCATTGTATTCTTCCGCTCCGTAAGCCCGGGCAAATTCAGGAGAAACTACGATATTCCAGTTGACCACAAATGTCTGTATGCCCCGCTGCCTGGCCATACGGAAAAGTGTTTTCCAGAAGTTCTGCCACTCCTCCATTTCCTGCTCATTGAAAGGGGTAGCTTCAGGGAAATTTTCAGCCCTGATCATATAGGGAAAAGGGTGGTTGTTCCAAAGAGAAAGTACGTTAAGCCGGTTCTCAGCCATCATATCCAGGAAGCTTTCCCAGAAATTGATATCACGGCAGGTTTGGGTGTGGATGGTGATTGCTTCGCTGTTGCGATAAGGAGACCAGGGCAGGTTAAACTTCACGATGCGGTATTGCAGGCTTGGATTGACCAGTTTAGCCGCTGGCGGCTGATAGCTTTGGTTGATTTGAATGCTTTCGCTCAACTCCAGCAATCCGTACATGGCCCCCACTTCGTCCACTGCCAGGATGAACAGGCTTTCTCCTTCCTCCAGCTTTTTATACTTAAATCCCTCAGCCTGTATGTCATCAAAATCATGCTCATTCACGAAGGCAGCCATTTCTACCGATATATCATCCTTCAGCAAAACACTGACATCGGCTAATTCTGGTGATTGGGCGATAGGGTAGGAGATCACCGATAACCCTGCTTCCTGCGATACCTGCTGCAATTGGATAGCCGCATAGGCAATAGGTTCTTTTTGGGGATCAAAGGCAATAGTGAGCTGCGCAAATGTTATGTCATGCACCAAGATCACCAATACAAAAATTAACAAAGGTAGCTTCCTCATAGCAGGCGTAGTAGGTTGTTTTTTTTTACTGATATGCATGAAATCACGGTCCGGTATTAAAAACACTATGCTCAGTTGCCATGATATCATCCCGGCAACCTGGTAAAAGCGTTTCATGCCAAGGTCAGGGGTTATTGTTTACATAAATACATGGCAAGATGGTTTAATGTTGGTGTTGACGGTAATGTGTTTTCAGAAGGTCTTCCC
>CAZFFW010000285.1:0-6292 GCA_964518125.1 uncultured Porifericola sp. | reverse complement strand
TTGTACTGAAAGTAAGCACTGAGTTCTGTATCGTGCTGCAGGGCGGAGCTGGCAAAGTGGATTAAACCTTTTTTTCGCACAAGGCCGGTACTATGATGTCCGTCCATTTTCCATCCTTATGATACCTTTGTGGGCGACGGCCATCAGGCGCGACTGGCAGCGATGGCCTTGCCTCCTTTCATGAACTTCTTCTGGAAGTAAATAAGCAGAATTTACGGCTACAGCGGCCTCTTCTACAAATAAGGTAAACATGATTAGCCTGGAAGTTCGCTTTACCAAACGGACAAAAAGCCTGCATGGGAAGGTCAGTAAAAGCGGTAGATAGCAGCTTTGTTCAAGGTCTTGCAGGGACAATACTAAAAGGAGTAATACTTAAAAAGTAGAGTAGAATAAACAGTCCTCAGGCTGGCTTTATCCTGGATCTGCACCTATTCAATTAAAGCATTAAAGCCACCGATTGAGCATGATTTAACGGCTCCATAGATCCGCTACTTTGCTGGAGTTGTGATGATGGTGGTATGGCTTCAATTCAAAGGGTTAAATATTTTTTCAAAAATCCAGCCTCATTTGATAGGCATATGTTGGAAATTACTTAATTTAAATATACTAATACTTTTACCTAACATATACTGCCTATGATTGACTGACTGATTGAGAATTCTCTGACTTTTAGTACAACCCTAAATTACCAATCTACTAACTATTTATCTTATGTTTAAATTTTGCCTACCCTACAGTATGGCTTTGGTGTTGATGATCACCTTAGCCTTACAAACCGAAGTTTATGCTCAGGAAAATGCCATCACTGGAAAAGTAACAGACCAGGGAGATCCTATACCTGGAGTAAACATTTTAATAAAGGGCTTAACCCGTGGAACAGTGACCGATATTGATGGTAACTATACCATCAACGCTCCATCAGGTGCTGTGCTCATTTTTTCTTCCATTGGCTATATATCTCAGGAAGTCACATTGAGCGGGCGAACAACAGTCAACATTGATTTGACTCCGGATATACAGTCTCTGCAGGAAGTAGTGATAACCGGTTATACTACGCAAAACAGGAGAGATATTACCGGAGCAGTCTCGGTTGTTAAGCCATCTGAACTTCTGGCTACCCCGGCCGGTAATGTGCAGCAACAGTTGCAGGGAAGAGTCGCAGGTGTGGTTACCAGTGGTACAGGTGTTCCTGGCGCTGGTGCTAAAATAAGAGTAAGAGGGTTTGGTTCATTCGGGAATAATGACCCCCTCTATATTATTGACGGCGTGCCCACCTACAATGTCAATAATATTAACCCGCAGGATATCGAGAGTATGCAGGTACTCAAAGATGCTTCTGCCGCATCAATATACGGTGCCCGTGCAGCAAATGGTGTTGTCATTATTACAACCAAACAAGGTAAGGCAGGCACGCCAAGAATTACAATAGATTCTTATTATGGTATACAGCAGGCTCCACAGGGTCCGGACATGCTTAATCCTACTGAATTGGGCGAACTTACCTGGGAGAGCCTGAGCAATGCTGGCCAAACCCCTACCAATCCTCAATACGGTACAGGAGCACAGCCCCGGCTTCCGGATTATATCCTGGCAGGCCCCAGCTCCGGTGTCATGGAAGGCCATCCGGATACCAATCCTGATCTTTATAATATTGATTACAATAGTCCGCGTCATCAGATTGTTCGTTTTAACAAAGAAGGAACTGACTGGTGGGCTGAAACCTTTCGCCCTGCTCCGATTCAGAGCCATCAGCTAAGCATCAGTGGAGGAAATGAAGCCAGCCGATACTCCGTAGGTTTCAACTATTTTGACCAGGAGGGCCTGATGCCTAATACAGGCTACACCCGCTATACCGTTCGTGCCAATACTGAAATGAAGGTCAAAGATAGAATCCGTATCGGAGAGAATTTACAGGTAAGCTTCAATGAATTCACCGGATCCAATTCAGGAGAGGAAGGAGGAGAAAGTTTTGTACTCAATTCTGTTCGCCTGATGCCTTTCATTCCTGTTTATGACATCAAAGGTGGGTGGGCAGGTACCGCCGGCGCTGGCGCAGGTACCGCTTCTAATACCCCCGGTGAACTTTTTAGGGCCAAAGATAATAGCCGTACAGCTATCCGTACATTCGGAAATGTTTTTGCTGAAGTAGACATTATTAAAGGCCTGACCGCACGTACTTCTTTTGGGCTTGATTATGAAACCAGGTACGAGCAAAACTACCGTTTTCGTACTTACGAAAGAGCTGAAAATATCAACACGAATAGTTACACAGAACGAAGTGACTACAACTTAAACTGGACCTGGACGAACACCCTTACCTACAAGGCCCAGTTTGGAGATATCCATGATATCACCGTGTTGGCTGGAACTGAGGCAGTCAAAGAAACCGGACGTGGCGTAGGTGGTAGACGCCTTGACTTCTTCACCGATGATCCTCTTTTTCGTGTTCTGGACAGGGGGTCTCCAGTGGGCCAGAACAATTTTAGCTACGGCTTCGCATCTACCTTGTCTTCTTTGTTTACCAGAGTTGATTATTCACTAATGGACAAGTACCTGCTCAATGCTACCTTAAGAAGAGACGGATCCTCCAAGTTTGGAGCAGAAAGCAAGTATGGTACTTTTCCTGCGCTCAGCGTTGGATGGCGCGTATCCGGCGAAGACTTCATGCAGGGAGTTTCTTTCATTGAAGAATTAAAAATCCGTGCCGGATGGGGACAAATGGGTAACCAGTTGAACGTTGACAGAGAAAATGCCTACAGTTTTTATCGTTCTACACCCGGTAACTCTTCCTACGATCTGGGTGGTACCGGAAATACCGTAGTGCAGGGGTTTGATATGGACCGGATTGGTAACCCTACTACTCAATGGGAAACCTCTACCACTTCTAACATTGGTATAGATGCGGTCTTTTTTAACAGTAAGTTGGATATAGCATTGGATGTGTACAGCCGTGTTACTGATGGTCTTTTACTGAGGGCGCAGGCACCAGGAACCCTGGGAAATGCCACCCTTCCCTTCGTGAATATCGGCGACATACGCAACAGAGGTATAGACCTCATGCTGGGTACTCGAGGAGATATCGGAAACAATGGTTTAAGGTATGATGTAGCACTTACTTTATCTCGGTATGTCAATGAAGCTGTCAGAGTAGGCCCTAACCCTAACGATATCATTCAGGGTTCTGTACTTAGAAATGTTGAAATTACCCGTAATATGGCAGGACAGCCTATTTCTTCCTTTTATGGATATACGATTGATGGATTTTATGACACCCAGGATGAATTGGATGCAGGACCAGATCAACCACAGAAGAGAATTGGTTCCTGGCGCATCCGTGACGTTAATGGGGATAATGTGATCAATGCCGATGATCAGACCTTTATCGGTAACCCTCATCCAGATCTGACTGCCGGCCTTAATATTACCGTTGCCTACAAAAGCTTCGACTTCAACGTATTTTTGTACTCTGTTGTGGGAGGAGATCTTTATAACAATACCAGGTGGTGGACTGACTTTAACTCTTTCCAGGGTAACAGAAGCAGTAGAATGCTGGAACAGTCATGGCGGCCGGGAGCAGATAATTCCAATGCCCTTTTGCCCATACTGGATGCCACTGATACCTATAGTAATAATATCGCCAATACATACCTGGTGGAAGATGGATCATACCTAAGGGCCAGAACTATTCAACTGGGATATAACCTTCCAAATGCAATCGGTGAGCGGATTGGCTTGAGTAACCTCAGAGTATATATACAGGGGCAAAACCTGTTCACCATTACGAACTACTCCGGTATAGATCCTGACGTAACTACCTTAGGGCCTGAGACAGGGATGGGCATAGATATGGGTTGGTATCCTAACCCCAAGCAGTATCTCATGGGATTAAGCGTCAGCTTCTAGGGTAATTTAACGAAATATGATTCTTGACATAAAAATATTTTAAAGATGAAAAAGAATATAATTTTCATTTCTGTTTTTTTCTCTACGATGCTACTGATGATAGCTTGTAATGATTCCTTTTTAGAGGAAAAGCCACGAGGTGTTTTTAGCGAAGACATCCTCATTAACCGACAGGGAGTAGAAGGTATGTTGGTAGGCGCATATTCCTTATTGGATGGTGTGGGTGGCCCTACCAATGACTGGTATGCTGCTGCATCCAACTGGGTTTATGGAGATGTCACCTCTGATGATGCCTATAAAGGAACAGATGCTGGTGACCAGATCGAGATCAACCCCATAGAGAGGTATGAGCCTTTACCAAACAACGGATACTTTAACAGAAAGTGGAACCACCAATATGATGGTGTTTCACGTTCTAATGATGTACTTCGCCTGATTGGGGATGTCACCGATATATCCGAAAACGACAGAGCAAGGCTTATTGCTGAAGCGCGATTCCTGAGAGGGTATTACCATTTTGAAGCCAAGCGCATGTGGAACAATGTGCCGTATATTGATGAAACTACGGTTACCTTCAGTGATTTTAACTCTGCAAAGGTTCCCAACAACCAGGATATCTGGCCCAACATCGAGGCTGACCTGAAACATGCTTTTGACAACCTGCCGGAAACGCAAGCTCAGGTAGGAAGAGTGAATAAATGGGCAGCCGGAGCCTATCTGGCTAAGGCTTATTTGTACCAGAATAAGTTTAGTGAAGCCAAGCCTATACTGGAAGATGTTATTGCCAATGGCACTACCAGTGATGGGCTAAAATATGCACTGAACGAGGAGTACCATCATAATTTTCGGTCAGAGGGTAACAACAGTGCCGAATCGGTATTTGCCGTACAGAACTCTGTAAATGATGGTGCCAATTCACTCAATTCCCGGCAGGGTGATGTTTTGAATTTTACTTATACCGGGGGGCCGGGCGGTTGCTGTGGCTTCCACCAACCATCACAGAATCTGGTAAATGCTTTTCAAACAGATGAATCGGGCTTACCTTTGATTGATACCTTTAATGAAGTAGATGTTACTAATGACCAGGGAATTCTGTCATCTCAATCTTTTGAACCCCATACTGGTAATCTGGATCCCCGCTTGGACTGGACCGTAGGTAGAAGAGGTATTCCACACCTTGATTGGGGACCGCATCCTGGCTCATCCTGGATCAGAGATCAGGTATATGGAGGTCCTTACAGTGCAAAGAAAAATCATTACTACCAATCAGAGGAGGGTGTCAATACTGATGGTTCAAGCTGGACTTCCGGATATATCGCGCTGAATAACAACCTTATGCGCTTTGCCGAAGTGCTTCTGATGGCTGCCGAAGTGGAGGTAGAAGTGGGTAGCCTGGAAAAAGCCCGTGAATATGTAAATATGATCAGGGCCAGGGCCCAAAATCCGGATGGTTTTGTAAAGAATCCGGACGGAACGCCTTCCGCTAACTATGTCATCAATGAATATACTCAGCCCTGGAACGATCAGGCAATGGCGCGTAAGATGGTAAGATTTGAGAGAAGACTGGAATTAGCCATGGAAGGACACCGCTTTTTTGACCTGGTAAGATGGGGCATTGCAGCTGAAACGCTGAATAACTATCTCGAGGTGGAGTCCACTAGACGCCAGTATCTGATTGGCGCTTCCTTCGAGCAGGGAGTGAATGAGTATTTCCCTATCCCCGAACAACAAATAATACTGAGCTCAACGGATGGTCAGCCGAGCTTATCACAAAACCCTGGGTATTAAGTGTATCCAAAAAATTCTAAACTTTTGAAAAGCACAAAATTTTATTTGTGCTTTTCTTTTTTTTACAAAACCGGCATTCTGCCAAATCCGGAGGTGTATCACCTTGATCTGATGGAAAAAAATATTAATTTGTAATGAAAATTGCTTGTTTGGTTGGTCTTTTATTGAATAGAAATACACTGACTGACTACATTGCTTACGCCTAATAATATTCATGCCCGATTGCCACTAAATTAAATTCACGTTCAATTGTCATAAAGATGAAGCCACTATTTATCCTGATCTGTTCAGTCCTTTTCTTCCTCTGTCAATCCTGTCAGGAAGCCGACTCACCGGATACTTTCCAGATTGAACCTGGTTTTAGTATAGAGCGGGTAGCTGCTGAACCCCTGATCATGGATCCGGTAGACCTGGAGTTTAATGAACGTGGAGATGCCATGGTGCTGGAAATGCCAGGTTATCCTTTTGAAGACAGACAGAGTCGCATACTTGTGCTGAAGGACCACGATAATGATGGGGTCTACGATCACAGTACCGTATTTGCCGAAAACCTGCAGCTTGCCAGCTCTTTTATGCCTTATCGTAAAGGTGTACTAGTTGC
>CAZFFW010000284.1:0-6397 GCA_964518125.1 uncultured Porifericola sp. | reverse complement strand
CCATGCCCCAATCCCCCTGGCTTTCCATACACGACAGTAGTGACTTTAGCATCCATAACCTGCCCTTTGGTGTTTTTTCTACTTCCAGAAGCAGACCCAGAGTCGGTGTAGCCATCGGTGAGCAGATCATTGATATGGCGGCGGTGGCTGCCCGGGGAAAACTGCATGACTTAGGTCTCGGTCCAGATGTGTTTGAGCAAAGTAGCCTTAATGCCTTCATGCGTCTCGGTCGCCCTACCTGGCAGAAGGTGCGGCAAAGGCTTCAAAAGTGGATAAGTGAAGAAAATTCGCCTTTGCACCAACTACAGGAAGAATGCCTGCTGCCCCAATCAGAAGCCCGTATGCACCTGCCGGTAGAGATCGGCGACTATACTGATTTTTACGCCAGTGAGGAGCATGCCACCAACGTAGGTACCATGTTTCGTGGCAAGGAAAACGCCCTCATGCCCAACTGGAAGCACATGCCTATCGCCTACCACGGCCGTGCTTCCTCCATCGTCATTTCGGGTACAGACATCCATCGGCCTAAAGGACAACTACTGCCACCCGGCGCAGAGCAGCCTGTTTTTGGCCCGAGCCAGAAGCTGGATTTTGAGCTGGAAATGGCAATGGTGATTGGCAAAGATTCACAACTGGGCCAACCGGTCAACGTAAGCGAAGCGGAGGATTATATCTTTGGCTTCCTGCTGTTCAACGACTGGTCGGCGCGTGATATCCAAAAATGGGAGTACGTACCCCTGGGGCCTTTTCTGGGCAAAAACTTCGCCTCTACTGTCTCTCCCTGGATCGTACCGCTGGAAGCGCTGGCATCTTTCAAAACAAAGGGTCCTGAGCAAAATCCTGAGCCGCTGGCCTACCTGCAGCAGCCCAATCCCCGCAATTTTGACCTGAACCTGGAAGTAGACCTGCAGCCGGAGGGAGAAGATGCTCAAACCATCAGCCACAGTAATTTCAAAAACCTCTACTGGAGCATGCAGCAGATGATCGCCCACCATACCGTCAACGGCTGCAATCTGCGGGTAGGCGACCTGCTGGCCTCAGGCACCATCAGTGGCCCCACGCCCGATAGCTACGGAAGTATGCTGGAGCTGAGCTGGAATGGCGAAAAGCCCATCAGCCTGAACAGTGGCACCAATAGAACGTTTGTAAATGACGGAGATACCGTCCGCATGCGGGCCTTTGCCGAAAAAGACGGTATCCGCATCGGATTTGGAGAAGTGAGCAACCAAATTTTACCACCTTTATGAAGAGCATTCGCCCCGGCGATATCAGTGCACGGGATTTTTACAGCTATATGGTAGGCGCTGTCGTGCCCCGCCCCATCGCATTTGTGAGCAGCATGAGCAAAGACGGCAAAGTCAACCTCAGCCCTTACAGCTTTTTCAACGCCTTCAGCGCCCAACCGCCGGTACTGGTATTTGGGCCGGTCAACAGTATGCGCGATGGCAGCACCAAAAATACGCTGGACAATGTGCTGGAGCATGAGGAGGTGACCGTCAACATCGTCAATTACCCCATGGTAGAGCAGATGTCGCTGGCAAGTACGGCTTACCCTAAGGGCATCAACGAATTTGCCAAGTCAGGCCTCACCGAAGCTACTTCTGAGCTAGTGAAGCCGCCCCGGGTAGCCGAGGCCCCGGTGAGCTTTGAGTGCAAAGTAAGCCAGGTCATTCATCTGGGTAAGGAAGGGGGTGCCGGCAACCTGGTGATCTGCGAGATACTGCTGATCCACATCAAAGAAGAGGTGCTGGATGAAAAAGGCGGCATAGATCCGCAGAAACTGGATGCGGTAGGGCGCATGGGAGGTAGCTTTTACTGCCGGGCCAGCGGTGACGCTATCTTTGAAACCCTCCGCCCCGATCGGGAGCATGGCATAGGCGTAGACCAGCTGCCTGAAGACATTCGTAGCAGTAGCATCCTCACCGGGGGCGACCTGGCCAAACTGGCCAATGTGCCGCAACTTCCCTCCTCCCTTGAGTTCAGTCAGTACCAGGATGAACCGGAAATCAAAGCCCTGAAAGCCTCTGGCAACGTGGAAAACCAGCATAAGCTGGCACAAAAGTATATAAGAAGCGGAAAAATAGATAAAGCCTGGGCGGTGTTGCTGTAAGCCTGGCAGGCTTATCACACCCTCATTTCCCGTAGTGTAGGCACGAAGAGGCTAAATCGCCCGATCATTTCATTGTTTTTTACAGCCACTAATTTTTCTTTTTTGCTGAGCTTTTACAGGCACAGTATATCCTTACAGTAAAAACTTTTCTAAAAGTTGAGTTAAAATTCCCGTTCTTATTAAGATATTTTAGTCAAAGGGTCAAAAAAGTACAGACCTTTGTAAAAATAAGGGTAGCCTGATGAAATATAATAAGGATAAATTTAGTGCTGCTATTTATAAATTATGAGTCTCGATAGTAGCAGCAACTAAACAAACAACCTTCATTAGGTATGAATCATTACTACAACAACCTTTCAAAAACACTGCTATGTCTGCTGATGATGCTTCTGACGAGCATGTCAGTTCAGGCACAGGAAATGACCGTCAATGGTAAAGTCAGTTCCCCGGACGAAGGTTCCCTTCCCGGCGTCAACGTACTGGTCAAGGGAACGACCACTGGAACTGTGACGGACATCAACGGAAACTTCAGCATTTCAGTACCCAACGCCCAGAGTACCCTGGTCTTTTCTTCCATAGGCTACACCACGGAAGAAGTGCAGGTCGGCGGACGCTCTACCATTAATATTGAACTCCTGCCGGATATCCAGTCGCTCAGCGAGGTAGTGGTGGTAGGCTATGGTACGCAGAAGCGGGCGGACGTAACCGGCGCCGTTTCTTCTATTGATGCCGAAGACATCAACAACATTGTCACGGGTAACCCTACCCAGGCACTACAGGGCCGAACAGCCGGTGTGCGGGTAGAGGTCAACGGTGGCTCTCCCGGAGCCGGTGCCAACGTGATCATTCGCGGAACCGGTACGCTCTCCAGTGTAGACCCCCTCTACGTAATTGATGGAGTTTTCTCTGAAACCATGGACTTCCTCAACCCCGCCGATATTGAGTCTATTGATGTACTAAAAGATGCTTCTGCCGCTGCGATCTACGGAGCACGTGCCGGACAGGGCGTGGTGATCATCACCACCAAGCGTGGAGCACAAAACCAGGATATACAGATAGAACTGAACGCCAGCTATGGTTGGCAGGATGTGTATCGACAGATAGATTACGCCAACGCACGGGAGTACGCGAATTATCAAAACCTGGCAGACGACAATGATGGCAGGCCGCGCGCTCCTGCTAATGATACTGAGTTTGATCCCAGTATTGACTCAGATGTGCAGGATCTTTCGCTAAATACGGCACCTATTCAGAACTATGGTCTCCGGATTTCCGGTGGTGGAGAAAATACCACCTACAGCATCTCGGCTAACCGCCTTGACCAGGAAGGTATCGTGGTTGCGTCTCGCTTTCAGCGTAACTCACTGAGCATCAATACCAGTGCGGAGAAAGGGCGTTTTAAGCTCACGCAGTCTCTTTTCCTATCCAATACTATTAACAATCCCAATACGGTTTTCGGAAGCGAGTTTGGACATATCCCAACTGCTCCCATCTTTGACGAAACCCGGGATGGAGGATACGCAGCGGGTAATACGATCTTTCACGGGATCTCCCGCTCTACCAATTACTACGGTATCGCAAGGCTAACTCAAGCTGAGAATACGCGGGACAATGTATTGGGTAGCCTGAATGCAGAATACGAAATTCTAGACGGACTGAAATACAATCTGCGTTTGTCCGTAGATTACGAAAACGGCCAGAATTACCAATTCATTCCTACTTATAACATTAGTAACTCCGACGTGGGGCAGAACCCGGTTGCTGACCTTAATGACCTGCGCTTTACGGATGTTTCTACCATTATTGAAAACATCCTTACCTACGAAAAGCAGTTTGGCTCTCATAGTCTCAACCTGCTGGCAGCAGCTTCACAGCAGCAGGATCGTTACGAATCTCTGTCCGTACAGGGACAGGGCTTTCCCAACAACAACCTCAGGGTGATTTCTGCCGCCAATGATATTGCTCAGCGAAGTGGTGTAATCCTCCCTCGTCGTATACGTTCAGTCTTTGGTCGGGTCAACTATTCTTACGATAGTAAGTACCTCTTCTCAGCTACCATCCGCCGTGACGGCTCCTCCAACTTTGGTCCGGATAACCGCTACGGGGTGTTCCCTTCTGTATCGGTAGGATGGAACCTGGCACAGGAAGACTTCTTTGACGTAAGCTGGATTGATGCTTTCAAGATCAGAGGTAGCTATGGTGTGCTCGGCTCAGACAACCTGGAACCTTTCCAGTTTACGCCGGTACTCAATATTAATAGCTCATATACACTGGGTCGTGGCCAATCCCGTGTTTCCGGTGTCTCTCAGACGGCTTTTGCCAATCCCAACGTACGATGGGAAAAAACCAGTACTACCAACATCGGCGCTGACATTGGCTTGCTGGAAGGCAAACTTAGCCTGACCATGGACTACTTCCAGAAGCGTTCCGAAGATATCCTGGTCGCCCTGGATATCAACCCGACCTCTGGTACCAACCAGTCGGTGATCCGGAATGCCGCTACCATCGACAACCGTGGCTTTGAGTTCTTAGCTTCCTTCCGTGAGTCTTTTGGGGACTTCAAGTACAACATTAGTGGTAACTTCACTATTCTGGAAAATGAAGTGGTTGACCTGGGAGAAGGTGTGAACCCCATCCGTTCAGGATTCTTTACTGATGAGACTTTTGCTGCCACCCGCACCGAGGCCGGCCGTCCGGTAGCAAGCTTCTACGGCTTTTTGGTGGACGGTATCTACCAGTCACAGGAAGAAATTGATGCTGAGGGGCTGGAAGGCCGTGATATCTCTCCCGGTGATCTCAAGTTCCGCGATCTGGATGGCGATGGTGAACTGACCATCAACGACCAAACCTTTATCGGTAGTCCGATTCCGGATTTTGAATACGGCCTTAACATGAACGGGTCATACAAAGGCTTTGACCTCTCCCTTTTCTTCCAGGGCGTAGCTGGTAACGAAATCTGGAACGGGCGTAAATTTGAAGGAATTTTTGCCCGAAACGGTAACAAACTGGCGATTGTCACTGATGCCTGGACACCGCAGAATACTAACACGGATATTCCGCGTCCTACATCAATAGACCCTGGTGTAAACCGCCGCGAATCAGAATTTTATGTAGAAGATGGTTCCTATTTCCGTCTGCGTAATCTGTCATTGGGCTATACACTGCCCAACACCCTGGTAGAGACTATCGGTCTCAGTAAAACCCGCCTGTACCTCAATATGGAGAACGTGTTTGTGCTGGATAATTACTCCGGGTTCTTTCCCGAGATAGGAAGAAACATTAGCCGGGGTGGCGGGCTGTTCAACCGGGGCGTAGACGAAAACACCTATCCGGTGCCGCGTACCTTTATCCTGGGTGTACAGGTGAATTTCTAAGCTGACAAGGTCCAACAAAAAAACACAACCTGATGAATAAATATAACTTTCTTCCCAAAATACTCTTTACCGTGCTGGTGCTGTTCTTTACCGCTACCAGTTGCGACGATGAATTCCTGGATCCGGTTAACCAGAACCAGCTTTCGCCTGAAACTTTCTGGGAGACGGCTGATGACGCACGCAAGGCCATTGTCGGAGCTTACAGCCCACTTTCCACGGTTTTTGGCTGGGGGCGGATGATGATCCTGCATACGGTATATCGCTCCGATGTGGTCGATCCCTTTGCTTTCCAGGGGGTGACTACCGATGCGAGTAACTTTTCCATTAACCCGAACTTTGGGCGTCTCAACGAGATTTGGGGAGAGTTCTGGAAGACAATCTTCCGGACCAACCTGATCTTTGAAAATCTACCCAATATCGAGGATCCCAACTTCAGTGAAGAAGAGCGTAGTACGATTTTAGGGGAAGCTCATTATCTGAGGGCTTTTCAATATTTCTACCTGGTAACGATGTTCCGGAACGTACCGCTGCGTACTGAGCCGCCTGCTGGTCTCGAGCAAATAACGGCTGGCCCGGCTGATCCGGCTGATGTATGGGCACTGATCATCTCCGACCTGAAAGCTGCCCAGCAGTTGCTACCGGCTACCTGGAGTGACGATAACGTAGGCCGGGCTACTTCCGGTGCGGCTACGGCCCTGCTCGGTAAAACCTATCTGTACCGCGCTGGCATAGAAGGTTCCAGCGGTGACTATGCCCTGGCGGCCACTGAGCTTAAAAAGGTTATGGACTCTGGCTTGTACGATCTGGTGCCAGACTACGCAGACAACTTCAATGCGGCTGGTGAGAATAATGTTGAGTCAGTCTTTGAGATACAGTTTGACGACAACGGTCTGGCCTGGGGTGCTGATAATCC
>CAZFFW010000283.1:0-6401 GCA_964518125.1 uncultured Porifericola sp. | reverse complement strand
AACCCGAAGCTTTAGAAAAAATATTTATTCCATTCTTTACTACTAAAAGTAATGGCTCGGGAATTGGGCTAAGCCTTTCGCAAAGAATCATGCAGATGCATCACGGTAATCTTACGGCAACTTCTGTGGTAGGAGAAGGCACCACGTTTAGTATGCAGATATAAAAAAAGCAACCGGAAAGGCTGCTTCATTCATAACACCTGTATTTACAGTATTCAAGAGGTTTTCTTCATTTCCTGCTGGTCCTGGCCGTTATCCTGTTGCACATTCAGATTTTTGTCAGAATGAGGCTTTTCCGTGTAGGTAGGGCAAACGCTGGTATAGCAGCCCGTCAACATCATCACCGAAACGAATACCAATACTAAAGTTCTCTTCATCTGCTGTATTTTTTTGATTCAAAGTAATGTTTAATGTTAAAAAAATACAATTAAAATATCTTTCAATTATTACATACCGTGGGATGTGGGTTTTTACAATGATTCTCTTTTGGCTGTCGTCATCCTCCCAACTGATTTGCATAGGAACTTATTCAAGAATAGCACCAGTCTTTAATGCAAGCCAGAGGTATATCATTAAAAATGTTACACGGTTCAAAAATAAATGTACGTTATCGTACAGCTGCTATTCAAAATCGGACGCTTACGGACATTTGATTCTTCACAAAAATGCCATTATTAGTGTTTTTGGCCTTGGCATGTTTATTGGCAAACCCTCAACAGCAATCTTTAACCTTAACTTCTTACCATGCTTAAACTCACCGACGTTGATAAATTCGTGCAGTCCCGTTTTAAGAAAACTTTCATTTTGAAAGGGATTGACCTGGAAGTAAAAGAAGGCGAATTTCTCACTATCATGGGACCCAGTGGTGCTGGTAAATCTACACTGCTCAACATCATAGGCCTGCTAGACCCACCATCTGCAGGAGAATATTACCTGTTGGACCAGCCAGTGCATAAACTCAAAGAAAGACATAGAAGTGAGTTGCAGAAGCACACCATCGGCTATGTATTTCAGGCATATCACCTCATTGATGAGCTGACGGTTTTTGAAAACATAGAAACTCCCCTGCTCTATCAGAATATGAAGGGCAAAGAAAGAAAAGCCAGAGTAGCCGAACTGCTGGACCGATTTCAGATGGTAGCCAAAAAAGATCTTTTTCCCGAGCAGTTGTCCGGTGGGCAGCAACAACTGGTAGGCGTGGCACGAGCAATTGCCGGAAGGCCTCGACTGTTACTGGCCGATGAGCCTACAGGAAACCTGCATTCCGAACAGGGTCGTGAAGTGATGGAGCTTTTCAAACAGCTAAACCAGGCGGGCATGACCATTATCCAGGTAACCCACTCCGAAGAAAATGCTCAATACGGTAATCGTATCATCAAGGTAGTAGACGGTGCGATAGAGAGCGATGAAATTATCACGAAAGAACAAGAAGCCTAAACCATGTCAACGTATAAGTCAACATTAACCCTTTGCCTTTCCATTTTTTTCAGCCTGCAGTTATATGCCCAGGTGCAGGATAGCCCGCAGGAGGATATTCAGCTTTCTTATGAAGAAGCAGTTAACATTGCGGTTAGAGAAAACCTGCAGATCAAGCAGCAGGAAAATATCCTTCAGACCTCACAGGCCGAAAAAGCACAGGCTTACGCAAGCCTGGGGCCTTCCCTTAGTTTTGATGCAACCGGCCAGCAGGTTTTTGGCAGGCAGTTTGACAATACCAGTGGTAACTTCACCTCCGAAAGAGTAGGCAGGATGTTTGGCGGCCTCAATGCCAACATAGTCATCTTTAATGGTTTTAACCGGCTGAATAGCATCAAACAGGCACAGAATGCGGCTGAAGCTCAACTATATCAAATACAGCAAACCAAGCAGGATGTGATTTTCAATGTGTCGCAGCAGTATCTGCAGGTATTGCTCAACCAGGAACTGCTTCGGATCGCCAGATCCAACCTTGCGCAGCAGCAGGAACTGGCCGAAAGTATCGCTACTTTTGTGGAAGCCGGTATCCGGAATATTGCCGACCAGTATAACCAGGAGGCGGAAGCCAAACGTGCAGCACTGACCGTAGTAGAACAGGAAAACCAGCTCAAAATCAGCAGGGTGCAGTTGATCAGGACGCTCCAGATTGATCCTTTTGTACAGTGGGATTTTGAGGAACCTGAATTTTCACAGGCCCTGCTTCTCAGCCAGGAATATCCCCTGGAGGAAGCCTATAATACGGCCATTGCCAACCGCCCTGATATCAAGCAGCAGGAGAATAGCCTGGAAGCCAGCCGTTTCGGTTTGAAGGCAGCCCGCAGCAACTTTTACCCGAGTCTTTCAGCAGGCTACTACCTGGGCTCACAATATTCCTCTTTGTTTGACCCAACCCTCAGCGAGCAGATTCTGGATATCAACCGGGTTAATGTGCTATCGCTGAACCTAAGTGTTCCGATATTCAACAATTTATCCACCAGAACCAGCGTACAACGGAGTCGTCAGTTGCTTGATAATGCAGCCCTGGCCATGGAAGATCTGGAAAGAAATATTTTTGAACAGGTACAGACGGCCATAGCCGATTATGAGACAGCCCAGCAACGCATTATTTCAGCTGCGGCCCAGGTAAAAGCTGCTGAAAAGGCACTGGAAGCCGAAAGAGAAAGGTTCAGACTGGGCGTCGGTAATTTGCTGGACCTGAACAGGGTAAATGCCGCTTATGTGGAAGCACTGGCAACAGCCGCACAGGCCAACTACCAGATCATTTTCCAGAAGACAGCCCTGGATTACTACACCGGTATGCTCCAATCTTACTGATCCGGTGGTTTGTAAAAATAATACAAAGGTTTCCTGTTGACGTCTGATACAGGAGACCTTTATTTTTATAAAAGCTGTTGTAGCGTTTGCATTTTCATGGCAGTCTCCTGCCATTCTTTTACAGGATCAGAATCGGCTGTTACGCCGGCACCGGCGTACAATAGCGCCTGCTTTCTGAACAACTGCATGCAACGCAGATTTACAAAAATATTGACTTCTTCCCGGATATTTACCGGTCCCAGAAAACCGGCATAAAGACCACGGTCATAGCCTTCATGTTTTTTGAGAAAAGCGACCGAACTATCTTTAGGCTGACCACAAACCGCGGAGGTAGGGTGCAAGAGCCTAAGCATTACCGAACCTAGCTCTGGAAAATTCACCTGGTCCATATTCACGGTAAAATCAGTACGAAGATGTAGTAAGTTTCCTGCCGATACGGTTTTCGGTCCATCTTCATCAAACTCTCTAAGCCTTATCTTTTTAAAACAATTGATAATATAACGGCTAACCATCGCCTGTTCCTCAATTTCTTTGATTTTCCATGCGGCATTCTTGATCGCTTCAGCCTGCTCCAGTTTTTGCGTCCCGGCCAGCGCAATTGTGCTGAAGTAGCTTTGCCCCTGCTCACAATAAGTTTTTACCAGTATTTCGGGCGAAGCACCCATCCAGATACCCTTACCGGGCAGCACAGTAATAGAAACAAAAGCATGCGGATAACGATCACAGAGGGAAAGAAAAGTTTCTACTACATTAAAACCTTCCGGCAGAGGAAAGTATTCGCAGCGGGAAGGCACCACTTTTTTGATCTCTCCGGAGGCAATATGTTTCCGGGCATGCTCCACCAGTTGGATAAAATCTTCTTGACTCATTGATCCGCTACCGTCAGATTCCCTTTCTGCACCGAACTCCATGGCACGATAGCTAAAGCCTTCTTCCAGCCGTTCCATCATACCATCCACTAGTTCACGGGCATCAAAAAGTTTTTCATTCTTAGTATCATTGATTTTGATACTGCCGGAACTACTGTCAAAATACAGGTCGGCATGAATGTATCCGGCACGCGTAGCGGAATCAGAAAAGTCGCTGGCAAAATCACTGTAAATAAAACCGGGCGGCAGGCTTTCCAGATCAGGATCTACCTCTTTACTCTGACCGGAGAGATCCAGTATCATATGCTTGGTATCCTGTTCGGGCAGACGCCAGGCAGCCAGGGGCAGTCCCAGCTTATGCGATGTCTCCAGAAAAATCCCAAGTATATCCTTGGTACGAAAATGACTGATACTGACAGTGCCGGAACTGGTATTTTCCGGAACTGCTTCCTGAAATCCTTTCATGCTTGATCTTTATCTAATACGGCCACAGTCAGACGGCTGATACATACTAATTGCTGCTTCTCGTTGGTAATACGGATTTCCCATATCTGTGTTTTCCGGCCCAGATGAATAAAGGATGCCTTGCCGTAAACATAGCCTTCCCGGACTGACCTGATATGGTTGGCATTGATCTCCAGCCCTACACAATACTGCTTTTCAGTATCAATACAGCTATAGGCTCCTACACTTCCCAGGGTCTCCGCCAGCACCACAGAGGCTCCACCATGTAACAAACCCATCGGTTGTTTGGTGCGATGATCCACCGGCATTCTGGCAGTAAGGCTGTTTTCAGTGATTTCCAGAAACTCTATACCCAGATGCTCACTCATGTTTCCCTTCCCCATGGCATTGAGCGATGCTATCGTATTTTTAGGATTAATCATTTACATTTTTTTAGATCTTCAACTGTTTCAGCTCAGTTTGTCATAATCTTTCAGAACAAGTTTTACACATAAACGATCATGTCTATTTCCAAAAGGCTCATGCAATATTTGAAAGGCAGGTAATTTCCCTGGCATTCAAAAGCGTGCTTAAAAATGCAGAAAGTTTCAGTACCTGCCAGAACAGATCAGGATAAAATTCTCTCAATTTGTTAATAAAATCAGTATACTCCTGGTAAAATCCTCCTCAAAGTGCTCCTGCCGTCTTCTTCTGCAATATTTTTTCAACCTCCACCACACAGTAGCTGTATAAAACAGGGAAGTCCACTGCTTGGTGCATGAACCCTAAAACAGTCAAGGATGACTAAAGTACGCCTGATTTGGCGTGGACTGACTAATAAGCCCTAATGAGCTATCTACTTTCACCTACAGAAAAAACTTTCCTGATCTTTGCAGAACATTAGATAAAATTTATAACTTTGAATTACAAAGTACTTTTAATTAATGAAGAACCAGGAGGATTACATCAGAGACCTTGCCGAGATACGCTCCATGATGGAGCGATCTTCCAAATTCATGTCACTCTCAGGATGGGCAGGTATTCTGGCGGGTATATATGCTTTAACAGGAGCTTATATCGCTTATGTGCATCTTGATTTTAATCCAGACCAGCTTGTTTACGATGCTAAAGAAGCAGGAAGCATGTTTTCTGATTTTACCCAACTCATTGCTCTGGCGCTTCTAATCCTGCTGCTGGCCATCGGTACGGCAATTTTACTATCCACGCAGAAAGCGCACAAAAGAAAAGAAAAAGCCTGGAATGCTACTTCAAAAAGGCTTTTGATTCGCATGTCTGTACCACTAGTAGCAGGTGGGCTACTGGTCCTGATACTTTTGTCAAAAGGATTGGTGGGATTGCTGGCACCTTTAACCTTACTGTTTTACGGTTTGGCCCTATACAACGCCAGCATGTTTACCTATGATGAAGTAAAGTCACTGGGTATCATCCAAATCTGCCTGGGACTTATGAGCACTTACTTTATCAGTTATGGATTATTTTTCTGGGCTACTGGCTTTGGGGTGGTACATATTGCCTATGGTATTTATATGCACTTGAATTACGAACGGTGAAAATATCTATCAATGGACTACATAAAGCATTTGAGAGTCGTATCAGGCTGGGGATCATGTCTGCCCTGGCTGTCAATGAAAGGCTTAACTTCAATGCACTGAAAGAACTGCTTGAGGTAACGGATGGTAACCTGGCAAGTCACCTGAAAGCATTGGAAAAAGAAACTTTCATTGAAGTGGAGAAAACTTTTGTGGACAGAAAACCCAATACAACCTACGCCATGACAGAAGCAGGTAAAAAAGCTTTTGAAGACCATCTCAAAGCACTGGAAAAGCTCATCAGGGGAGTGACAGATTAGGCATAAGGATAGAAAAAATTTTGATCTTTAACTTTGAAATACAAAGTACTTTTAAACATCTATGATAATTCATTTAAACGAACATTTACATGCCAAAAAAAGACGACCTTCATTACCCGACAATCAAGATAGTTCTGGTGAAACGAATACGCTCCGGCGCTGCAACAGCCTTTTGCCTGATTGCTTTGTTCCTGGCAGGCGTCAATGATCCTAAGCCGGAATGGGGCAAATTCTGGTTGGTTAAACCACTGTTGATAGTTCCCATAGCAGGTGCCATGGGTGGTGCATGGTACCATTTTATCAGGCATTATTTTGCTCAGGCAGGATGGAAAAAAGCGCTATTCATGCTTGTTAGCCTAACAGGATATGTTGTCCTCTTATGGCTGGGGACGGTATTGGGCTTAAACGGAACATTGTGGGATTAACCT
>CAZFFW010000282.1:0-6431 GCA_964518125.1 uncultured Porifericola sp. | reverse complement strand
CTCACTCTTTCAGCTCTACGGGAAATACTTAGATAAAACCCCTCGCTGGTATTTTTCACCTGATGAGTTTCTTCTTCGCTCCAGAACGTGGTGCCGGCGGGTATTTCAATATGCTGGGTTTTACCGTCCTCTGCTGTGAGTTGTACTTCAGCACCGGTAAGCAAAAATAGAAAGATGCGCAGGATGCCTGAGTTCATCAGGAGCACATATATCCTGACCCGCGTGGCTCAGGTACTTGGTCACGACCATGTGTTCGTTATCCACAAAAACCTCTTTGCTGTCCTGGTTTGTTGTGGAGATTTGCGCCTGCACGAGTTGACCATAAGCAGACTCCCGATGAATGAGAATAAAAAGCATTTCATAGCTTTAAGATTTGAATGAATAATAACTCAAGCCACTAAAACTGACATCAGGTTATGATCATTGATCAATAAAAAAGAATATTTCGGTTGATTTTGCAAGCTAATCATCATCCTCGCCCGGAATTCGGTTGTCTTTGACGAGGATGGGCGAGAAAGGCGATTGTATCGTTACTTTACCGGAAAAAAGAGTGATGTTTAATGAACTGCTAAACCAACCGTAATAAAGTTTAATACTATACCGAAATGAACCAAAAAACCACTCTCGCCTTGTCCATCGGATTCAGCCTGCCTTTGGCATCCTGGTCTTATCAGTGCTGAAACCTGCCATTACCATAGGTTATTTTATCTATCTGCTGGCTAGGATGCAATTGCGGTAGGTTGACTGAAAATCAGCCACTTACGAGATTTGCCTTGTAAGTGGCTGATTTGTCAGAAGTTATGTTTCATGAGTGCGGAACTTACCTCTATCAGCCGGAATTATTCTCGTCATCGCCTCCTTCTACAGCAGCATGGCATGATGGACAGTCTATGAAAGTTCATCCATTCTCAGCCTGATTTTTTCAGTAATCGTTTTCAGCCCTTCCGTGATCTCGTTTAGTAATGGCTCCCAAGCTGTACTCCCCTTCCCTTCTTCCAGAAGCTGACGCGCATCGTACATCTGCTGGTAAAATGCTTCCAGCCCCAGCATGTGCAGCAGCAGTTTTTCCTTGTGCATGATCTCTTTCAGCCGGGCAATATCAGGCTTCTCAAAACCTGCCCGGAAATCTGTCCTAAACTGTTCAAGAGATTGTAAGCTCATCTGGTAAAACTTCAGCTTACGTCCTTCCAATCCGTCAAAAGGTTCTTCTGCTTTGGCAAAATCCGGCTCGAGCTTCGGCTTGGCTGCAGCCTTTTCAGGTTCCGGTTCGGATGTGTTTGCAACTGTACTTTCATCTGAAGACTGATGGGTCAGACTAAGGATGGTATTTTTCAGTTGATCCGGCTCAAAGGGTTTGTACACTACTACATCAAACAGCTGTTCGTCATTGTTGCGTACATCAAAACTCCTGATGTCCGCAGTAAGGGCAATGATGGGTACCTTGCGATAATGTGCACCCAAGCGGCGTATCTGACGGCTGGCCTCCACACCATCCATCTCGGGCATACGGATGTCCATCAGTACCAGGTCGTATGTTGTCTCCTGCGATTTCTTTACTGCTTCCAGCCCGTTTACTGCCTCATCTGCCTGCACAGCCCACCAATCATCCAGGTACTGCTGCACCACCATACGGTTGATGGCAGCATCTTCGGCCAGTAAGATTTTCAGTTTCTTTTGCGGCTGGTAGAGTGACCTGCTCTGCTCCAGCTTTTTTTCATTTTCCTTGAGCACTTCATCTTTCCCTACTTCCTGCCTGAGCACAAAGCGGAATACTGAGCCCTCTCCTTCCCTGCTGTCTACTTCTATCCCGCTGCCCATCATTTCCAGGAGCGAGCGGGTGATGGAAAGCCCCAGGCCGGTACCCCCGTATCGGCGAATAGTAGAATTGTCTGCCTGGGTAAATTTTTCAAAAATGTGCTCCAGTTTGTCTAATGAGATGCCAATACCGTCATCAATGATTGAGAATCCCAATTCTACTACTGCATCACTACTTTTTAGGTGTGCTACTTTCAGTACCACCCGACCACCATCGGTAAATTTGATCGCATTGCTGATAAGATTATTGAGTACCTGCGACAATTTAAAGGAGTCTCCTCTTAGCACAGGGGGTATCTGATCGTCAAGCTGTATTTCCAGCACATTATTTTTTTCGTCTGCCAGGGGCAGCTGTGCCTGTTGGATACTGCTCAGCAGGGTTTCCAGATGGTAATCCAGCTGCTCAACCTCTACCCTGCCTGAGGCTATACGACTGTAATCCAGAATATCGTTGACCAGTTTTTGCAGACTGCGGGAGGAAAAGAGCAGCGTATTGAGGTTTTTCAACTGATCAGGCCGGGGCTGATTATTCAGCAGCAGGTTCGTCAGGCCTACGATCCCGTTGAGCGGCGTACGGATTTCGTGGCTCATGGTAGATAGAAAGTCTTCTTTTGCCCGGGCGGCTTTTTCAGCTTCCTCTTTGGCCTGCTTTAGCGCCTGCTCCGCAGCTTTTCTTTGTGTCACTTCTTCGGCTACCATGTTGATACTGGTCACCTGCCCTTTTGCGTTTTTGATAGGAAACCAGTTTTCCACCCAGTGCCTCAACACGCCGGGCCGGGCAGCGGTTTCTCCGGAAATTTCTATGTTCAGCATGGGTTCCCCTTTTTCCAGGACAGATCTGAGTAAGGGTTCCACCTGGTCAGCCAGTTGCGGCAAAACTTCTCTTAATGTTTTTCCCAGATGCTCTTCTACACTATGTCCATTGATTTCCGCGAGCCGCTGGTTAATTCTGACGAAGCGAAGGTCCTGATCAATTACGCATAAGCCTACGGGCGCAGTGGAATACAAGGCCTCCAGTTCGTCAAAACGGCTGAGGGCTATCGCTTCACTTTCTTTCAGGGCCTCTTCTATTATTTTTCGGTCATGGATGTCTATCACCGAGCCAACATAACCCAGAAACTGCCCGTCTTCATCAAAACGAGGCTTTGCTACGTCTATGGCCCAGCGATAAGCGCCTTCTTTATCCCTGATCCGATAATCCAGGTAAAATGGCTCTTTCTTTTGATTAGCCTCGCGGAAAATCGCCTCACTTTTTTCCCGGTCGTCCGGGTGTACCACATCCAGCCAGCCAAAGCCCAGCCCCTCCTCTACTGGCTGTCCGCTGAACTCATACCAGGCGTTACTCATAAAGGTGCAGTAGCCTGAAGGATCTGTCACCCACAGCATGGCTGGAGCGGTATGGGCAAAACTACGGAAAAGCGACTCACTGCGGCTCAATTCCAGTTCTACCTGCTTACGTGCTGTGATGTCTTTGAATTGTATGGCAAACACACCTTCACCGGCTTCAGGGAAAGGAAAAGCATAGACGTCAAACCAGCGGCCCATTTCCTCAGAGCCTTGTTCAAAACGAATGGTCTCCCCTGTTAGCACCACTCTTCCGTATGTCTCTATCCAGGTTTTTTCCAGGTCAGGGAGAAGTTCCAGGACTCTTTTACCGGTTGCATCTTTCAGACCTGTATGTTCCTCAAAAGATTTGTTACACTCCAGGAAACGGTAGTCTACCGCTGTACCCTGCTGATCAGTAATGATTTCACAGAGGCAGAAACCATCATCCAGGGCGCTAAAAAGTTTCTGGTATCGCTCTAGATTATGCCTGCTCTCTTGCTCTGCATACTTACGATCGCTGATATCCATCAGGGCACCGACCAGCCTGGTATGTTCGCCATTTTGGGGATCCCGCACCAGTTCGGCACGAGATGCCAGCCATAATTGTTTTCCATCGGGATGTACCACCCGGTACTCCACATAATGCCCTTGACCGAGCCTTTGGGATTCTTCTATTTTTTTCCCTACTCTTTCCTGATCTTCCGGGTGTACCCTGGATAAAAAATCAACCATCATTAGATGCTCATCAGGTTGAAAGCCAAATAGATTTTTGGCAATAGGTGATATGATATGAGCGGCTCCAGGGCTTAGGTCAATATCAAAGGTACCTGCCTGAGCCAGTTCCAGCGCATATTCACGGTCCTTTGAGGTTTTGCTTATTATTGTCTGCTCGTTTTTATATACACTGATGTCAGTAAAGCTGATAAAAAGTCCCTGACTGCCTGAAGTAGCGGACTGAAAAGACCTTATCTCCATGCTGTACCAGCGGTCTTGCCGGTAATGAATATCACGCTGCTGTGGCTTCCCGCTGTGCAGTACCTCTGCTGCTTCAGCAGCTAAATCCGCAGAAGGCAGCTGCCCGTTGGCAGCGGAAATGATCTGTCCCACCACGAGGTTTTCTGCTGAAAAATGTGCATTGTACGCAGGCGAGATATGTTCAAGCTGCAGCTTGTCGTCCAGAACAAGGCAGGGGATGTTTGTTTCATCAAGTAAATCGTATGCTTTCTGTATCTTACTGCCAGTTGTTCTCTTCATGAAAGGGCTAAATGGAATTTAGGTAATATCAATTTTGCGGTAAAATAAGCATAACTGACAATTCAGGTAAATATATTTTAATAAGGAGATGTAGCATCTTTTTATTTATACATGCTTGATGACCAACAGTCCCCAAAAAATTGTCATCAAAATAGCGAAAATTATCAAAAAAGTACAGACTCCAGGTTCCATTATGCCAACAAAAGCCATGATGGCAGCTTACCTCCTGGTAAGTTGTATACAGATATTTTTTACAGTTGCTTGAAAATTAGCAAACACAAACAATCGCTGCTAAATCCGGATGAAAGCTGGCGAAACATTTTTTCCCACACCAAAAATACAAGGCTACTGCCAGCCGCCTCCGAGCGAGCGGTAAAGCTCCACCAACGTCAGAAAAAGCTCTTTGCGGGTGCGTGTCATGCTCAGCTCAGCCTCCAGCACCCTTTCCTGGGCAGTGATCACCTCCAGGTAAGTAGCATAGCCCGCAGCAAACAGGTCATTGGAGGTATTGACGGCTTTCTGCAGTACATCCGCTTCCTGCTCCCGCAGGGCATAAGCCTGCTGGTAGTTATCCAGTTTCTGCAGACTGGTCAGTACTTCCTTGAAGGCCGTCTGTATGCTTTCCTGGTAGTCGTAGTAGGCGATCAGGTTACGTGAAATGGATTGGCTGTATTCGCCCCTGATCTGGTTTTGCTGAAAAATGGGTGCAGTCACGCCGCCCAAAAGCCCCAGCACCAGCGATTCAGGCGTCGTAAACAGGTAAGGCAGGCTCCTGGTGTGGAAGCCCACATAGGGGGTCAGGGTCAGCGAGGGCAAAAAAGCGGCACGCGCTGCCTCCAGGTCGGCCTCGGCAGCTACCAGTTCCAGTTCGGCCTGCCGTATATCCGGACGACGGACCAGCAGCGCAGAGGGTATCCCGGCACCTACGATCTGAGGAAGATCCTGCTCAAAGATAGACTCACCGCGGGCGATGGGCTGTGGATACCGGCCCAGCAGTAGGTTAAGCTCGTTTTTTACCTCATTGATCCGCTGCTGCTTTTCGTATCCCAGGCTTTGCGTACGTAAAAGTTGTGCTTCAAACTGCTGTACCGCCAGTTCGGTAGCCCGCCCCCCTATTTTCTGTATTTTGATCAGTTCCAGGGCCACTTCCTGAAACGCTATATTCTTTTGGATAATCTCCAGTTCCTGGTCAAGTCCCAGCAGTTCGTAGTAAAAAGCCGCCACTTCGGCTACCAGCGATGTAGTCAGTAAATGCCTGCCTTTTTCAGAGGCCAGAAAGCGGGCGTAAGCTGCCTTTTTTTGGTTTTTAAGTTTTCCCCAGAGATCAGCTTCCCACGTACTGACAAAGCCCAGGAAATGGTTTTGTGTCTGGGTAATCACATTTCTGTCGCCATAGATCGTTCCCCGGAAAAGGTTATCATAGAGGTTGCCTGACCGCACCCTGAAACGCGCATCCACTGCCGGTAGCAGGGCACCCTCCCGGATTTCATACATGGCCTTGGCAATCTCAATCCTTTCCTTGTATGAGCGCAGCCCAAGATTGTTGTGCAGGGCGGTATCTATCAGGGCTACCAGCTGTGGGTCAGCAAAATATTCCTCCCAGGAAATATCGGCAGCGTTAAGGCTATCCTCCGAATTAAGAAAAGTACCAGGCATTTCAGCAGTAAGGGGCATTTCCGGCCTATCAGCCACTTTACAGTAGCTCATGAGCAGTAGCAGCAAAAAGTAGAAAAAACAAGCAGACTTGGCTTTCGGTTGTATCATGTTTTGTAGCAGAGCGTTTCTTTTATTCATCAGTTTAGGCAGACATAACTTTTTTATGTTTCTTCTTATTGATCCCCGCAAACAGGACATACAGGCCGGGTATCAGGAAGAGCCCGAAAATGGTACCTACCAGCATACCCCCGGCAGCCGCGGTACCGATAGAGCGGTTACCCAGAGCGCCGGCACCAGTCGCCAGACAAAGTGGAATAAGTCCGGCTATGAAAGCAAAAGAGGTCATCAGGATCGGCCTCAGTCGGGATACAGCCCCTTCT
>CAZFFW010000281.1:0-6436 GCA_964518125.1 uncultured Porifericola sp. | reverse complement strand
GTCGCTACCAGCGAATTGGGGCTGGCCCCGCCTACGGCAGGAAAATCTTCTACCATCTGTCCTACCAGTATACCGGTTTTGATGCGGGCAGTGACAGTCGTATCCTGCTGAAGGTCTACCGTCCAGACGGAAAATGATTCCGGGGCATTGGGATCGCCCAGGGCGGGAATGTCCACTGAATCGTTTTTGACGCCATCCCGCATGGCTTCACTGCCATAGGCAGAGGCCGGAAAACGGAGACCCTGCTCCTTCAGGTTGTCTTCGGTAAGCCCGCCGATGGCCTGGTACTCAAACATACCCACATTGGCAACATATATTTTTTGCCCATCAGGAGAGAGGCTGATACCGAAAGGATAGCGGCCGGTCCTGACGTTCTTGAGAATTTTCCGGGAAGCCACATCAATCACCAGCAGGCGAAAGCCGATCTGGTCTACGGCATAGAGCGTGCTGCCATCCTGGCTCAGCTTCATATCACCGATGTAGCCGTGGGTATAGTCAATACCCTCGGGCGTAACCAAAGCACAGTTAATTTCGCCCCGGGGCTGTCCGCTGGCAATGTCAAAAACGAAGATTTTATTCTCCTGACCCCCGGCTACGTAGACGGTCTGGTTATCAGGAGAGATGGCCAGTCCCATAAAGACCGCGCCCAGCAGGTCGTCATCGGTGCGGGCACCTTCAGGAATCTGGCGGACGCTGAGTTCATCAGCCTCAATATTTTCAATGATGGAAATGGAAAAAGGTCCGGTGCCGGAGTTGGCGCTGATGGCCATTTTACCGTCAGGACTGAGAATGAGCCCGTAAGGGTGGGGGGCCACCCGTACCGTTTTACCCCTGGGCGTGATAAGCCGCCCATTGGGAATGATGGTGGCACCTTCGGCATTGATTTCAACATAGCGATCGCCGGCGGGAGCCAGGGAGGTCCAGCGGGCAGACTCTTCTGTATCTTCGGCATTGGGAGAGCAGGCCACTAGCGTAGCCAGGGCAATAAACAACAAGAAATTCTTGAATGACATAGTTTTGGTTGTTGGTAGTATTAGAAGCGTATGACTGTCAGGCGCTTGTTATAATCCTTTGGCCGTCAAGGCAATTTACGAAAGCCTACGTACGGGATGGATTCATCCTTTATTTTCCGGCTTTGAGCAACTGACAGGCTTATACTTATCTATTTGATGCGTTGATTTTACAGCTTTTTAGGAAATGATACCTGCTTTCGGTAAAAAAATCAGTAACAAAAAATAGAAAAGCAGGGACATGAATTCTCATGTCCCTGCTTAGCCGACTGTTTATACTATTCTACATCCCACCATACGCGGGTGTTGTAGGTGTCCTGACCCTGTCTTGACACTGCCGCCGCATAGCTGTCGCCATTGAGCAACTGCTCGGAGGTAGGGTAGCCGAATCGGACCGGTACGCGGTCGTTATTCACATTATCGGGTCCGGGCGTGATAGCCGGTATGCCGGTTCTTCTCCAGTCAAACCAGGCTTCAAGGCCGTTGAAAAAGAGGGCTACCCACTTTTGTGTGCCGATTTTCTCCAGTTTTTCGGCCTGAGTGCCGCTGTAGGCGACATTGGGCTGGGTAAAATAAGCAGGGTCCGGAGTAACGCTGATGCCATAAGCAGCCGGTACCCGCTCGTTGTAGTAGTCAAATGACGCCTGTATACCATTCAGGTAATAAGCTTCTGCTTCGCCCTGTACAAATCCTTTTTCAGCTGCTTCGGCCAGTACAAACTGCAGCTCCGCATACGACATCACTACTGCTTCAGCGGCATTAGGCTGCGTGTTAGGATTGCAGGTGAGGCAGGAAAACATCAGGCCCACCCGTGATATGAAGTTAGAACCTCCCTTGGAAGGGTCACCGCTGGGCGCATACTGCAGAGCAGCCTCATCGGCCAGACCATTGGGTACGCCAGCATAATCTTCAGCAGTACCTACAAATGGTTCACCGGAATCGTTGGTCGGCTGATAGTACACAAAGAGGCGGGGGTCGCTCCGCTCTTTAAGCACTTTTTCCATCGTAGTGCTCATCCTGATCTCGTCAAACGAACCAGAACGGGTGGTATAGAGCGGCCACTGATTAGGGGCAGCTGCCAGATAAGTGAGCGCTGCCTGGTCTTCATTGCTCTCAAAAAGCGGATAAGTAGACGGATTGCCAAGAATGCGCGACATGGCTGAAGAAGGATCAATCCTGTCAGAGAGGCGCATATGTATTCTCATTTGCAGTGAATTGGCAAACTTTCTCCACTTGCTCATGTCTCCACCGTAGAGGATATCGCCGTTTACGGCTTCATTGCTGGTGCCGAGAATGGAATTTGCGGTTTCAAGGTCGGCTATTATGCCCTCATAGACGGCCTGCTGGGGATCATAAGCAGGAAAATAATTCTGCTCGGACTTTCCTTTGGTAGCCTGAGAGTAGGGGATATCGCCGTAGGCGTCGGTGAGGATATGGTACATCCAGGATTTCATGACCAGCGCCACACCCAGCAGGTTATTCTGCTCATTGGCGGTAGCAATGTCTACCATGTTGTTCAGGTCGCGTAGCTCATCGTAAAAAGGACTCCATGGGTCATCTCGCGGCCCGAAGTCGTAGCGGTCTTCGCTGGTGAACTGTATTTTGGAAGTGTACTGCATCAGGATATTGCCGTAGTTCCAGCTTTCTCCAACCATCTCATTGACCGAGCGGCGGATGATGTCCGGTAGCAGCAGGTCAGCACCTACCTGCTCAGGCACGTTGGGGTTGATGTTGATCTCCTCCAGGCCGTTGTCGCAGGCGCCCGCCGCCAGCATCATCAGTCCAAGATATGCTCCTTTGATATATGTTATTATTTTCATTGTTCTCTGGTTAAAATTTTAATCTTACAAACTAAAGCTCAGGTTGAAACCGTAGCTGCGGGTAGAAGGATAGGCCATATTTTCCACGCCCGGCTGCAGGGTGCCGCCACTCATGCTGAGGGTTTCAGGGTCAAAGTGGGGGTTTTCTGTCCAGAGCAGCAGGTTTCTGCCCACCAGCGAGAGGTTGATATTACGGAAAGGCAGATTACCCATCAGGCGGTTTGGCAGTGAGTAACCAATTTTTACCTCGCGTAGCTTCACAAAGGAAGCGTCGTATTTGGCTACTTCCACGTTTCCGCGGTTGTAGTAGCGATTGTTCCAGTCGCGGGCGGATATCCGAACGTCATTCGGTTCATATACACCGTCAGCTATCTGCTTCACACCTTCAGCGATGATGCCATTTCCGGGCAGGTCATAGCCGTTCATAGGGTCCCAGTTTTCGCGACCTACCAGGGTTTCCTCCAGCTGACCGGAGGTGCTGCCGATGGTTTTGGTACGGGATACCACGATACCGCCTTCGCGTACATCAAAGAGGAAGGAGAAGTTGAGCCCCTTGTACGAGAATTTGTTCTGGATACCGGCGATCCAGTCAGGATTGTAATTTCCCTGATAAGTAAGGTCAGTATCATGCAGGGGAATACCATTTGCAGAGTTGACCGGCTGACCAAAATAAGGACTATCCGGATCTTTTACCCTGAGCAGCCCCAGGCCATAGATAGCGCCCATTGGCTGACCCTCTCTGGCCTGTATATTGGCACCATTGCGGGAAGTCAGCGTATAGGCGTCAATGCCTTCCGCCAGTTCCAAGACGGTTCCTACATTTCGGGACCAGTTGACATTCACATCCCAGCGGAAATCGCCAGCTTTTACAGGACTACCATACAGCATCACTTCCAAACCGCTATTTCTGATCTCTCCGGCATTCAGTACCCGCTGGCTGTAGCCGGATACATTGGTGATGGGTAGAAAGAAAATCTGGTTACGGCTGCGGTTGTCGTAGTAAGTCATGTCAATACCCAGCCTGTCCATGAAGAAGCGGGCGTCCACCCCCACTTCATAGGAGTTGAGCGATTCCGGCTTTAGGTTGGCGTTGAAGAGGGTATTGGTCTCGCTGACGGTCTGGGTATTACCCCAGGGCGTACCATAGTTGAAAAATCCGGTCAGGTTATAGGGGTCAGTATCGTTACCTACCTCAGCATAGCTGGCCCTGACCTTGGCAAAGGAGAACCATTCGGGTAGCTCTACCATATCGGAGATCACCCCTGATACTGAGACCGAAGGGTAGAAGTAAGAGTTATTATTGGCTGGCAGGGTGCTGGACCAGTCGTTGCGGGCAGTAACATCCAGGAAGAGCATATTTTTGTAAGCTACCCTGGCCAGTCCGTAAAGGCTGTTGATCTGCTTTTCAGCATTGCGTTGGGAGGTTTCCAACTGTACCCGTGAATTACCCAGGTTGTACACTTCCGGGATAGACAGCTGAGGCGCAAACACATCCAGGTAGTTCTGGGTCTGCACCATCTGGTTACCACCAAAGGAAGCGGTCACGGCCCAGTCCTGGTTGAGGGTTTTATCATAAGTCAGCAGGAAATCAGTATTACGCTCTTCAAAGGTAACTTCCTCCTGTCGGTATGAGCCGAATGGGAAGCGCTGGGTGCTGAAAGCCCTGGAGCGGGGGCGCTTGTCGTTGTAGTAGTCAGTGCCCGTACGGACCAGCAGGTTCAGATCATCGGTAAACTTATAGTTGGCAGAAAAATTACCGTATATCCTGTTTTTGTTCTGGGCATTGATATTCTCATAGGTCGTAAAATACGGGTTATCGTGGTAATTGTAATTGTAGTTAAACTGCTGGGTACCTTCCAGGCCGGGCATCCAGTAGTCGCGCAGGTTATTGGTGTTGATCTGGCGTCCGTACCATATCCACAGGTACATGAGGCTCTCAGTACCGTAGCTAATGGCCGGGCGGTTGCCGCTTTCCTGCTTCACGTAGTTAATGACGGCTTTGGCCGAAAGGCGATCACTGAATTTCCAGCTACCGTTAAGGCTTACATTGTAGCGATCCAGGTCAGTATTGGGCACGATGCCCTGCTGGTTGAGACTGGTCACGGAAAGACGGAAGTCACCATTTTCGTTGGCACCGGTCAGGGCGATGTTGTTGGTAAGGGTCATGCCCGTCTCAAAGTAGTCAGTCACGTTGTTGGGATTGGAAACCCAGGGTGTAGGCTGAATGGTGCTACCTGCCGGGGCGTTGAGGTCGCCTCCCCGGAAAGGAATCGGGTTACCACTGGCATCCCGTCGGGGGGAGTCAAACTGCGGTATTTGCAGTACCTGTCCCGGCTGCTGCGGGATGTTCAGGTAAGTATCTCCCGGCTGAACGGTATAATCCATCAGGGGACCCCAGCTTTCATCTACCCCATCAGCGATACCTGAGCCGGCACCGTTGACAAACTCAAAGAAACCGGCATTGCCCTGTCCGTATTTATCCTGCCAATCGGGGAGCACCAGCGGATTTTCAAAAGTAACATTAGAGTTTACCGAAACGCCTATGCCACGGGTGCCTTTACCGGACTTGGTCTTGATAATGATGACCCCGTTGGCGCCACGTGAGCCGTAAAGGGCAGTAGCGCTGGGTCCTTTCAGCACCGTCATGGATTCTATATCGCTGGGGTTGATTTCGGCAGCGGAGTTGCCGTAGTCTACCTCCAGGTTGCCCCGGCCGGAAGAGCCTACCACTTCGTTGCTGATGGGTACACCATCCACGATAAACAGCGGCTGGTTTTTGTTGATATTCAGCGAAGATTCTCCCCGGATGGTGACCCGGGCAGAGCCGCCAATACCGCTGGCGGAGTTAGAAACCTGCACGCCGGCAACCTTACCGGCCAGTGAGTTAACCAGGTTGGTTTCCCTCGCCTGCGTCAGTTCTTCACCCTGTATTTCCTGTACCGCATAGCCCAGCGCTTTGGTTTCGCGTTCTACGCCGAGGGCAGTTACCACTACTTCGCTCAGTTCGCGGGCGTTTTCGCTGAGAGAAATGTTGATTACCGATTGGCCGTTGATGGCCACTTCCCGGGTATCATAACCTACAAAAGAGTAGACCAGGTATTCGGTATTTTCAGGAACACTGATCCTGTAGTTTCCTTCAATGTCGGTGATGGTACCCTGGGTTGTCCCTTTTACCAGTACGTTTACGCCTGGTATGGGGTCGTTATTAGGATCGGTCACTGTACCGCTAATGGATTGATCCTGCGCGAGCAGTTTCATTCCGGAGAGCATCAGTAGCAGGAAAAGGCCGGACATCAGCCAGCCTTTGCTACTCTTCAAAAGCCATTGTAAAAGATTCATCATGGTCAAAAAGGTAGTTTAATTGTGTGCGTGAGGAGAGAAAATGAATGTGGGGCAGTAAGTGTAGAAGTGATTGTATCCTGCCTGGCAGGTAAGCAGATTGCGCGATAAAGACGGACGATAAGAAACTACTGCCTTGCATGATATTAGTGATCTGAACAGTGGCAAAAGTATAGAATTACTATTGAGCTGTATTCAACTTTATTTTAAGTTATTGTTAAAATTCAGAATAAAAGCCAACAATTGTTTAATATAAGTAAACATTTT
>CAZFFW010000280.1:0-6484 GCA_964518125.1 uncultured Porifericola sp. | reverse complement strand
AGGAAGGGCCTTTTTTTTTGCCACATCCATTGCTTTAACTTTAAAAATACCCATATGCAGAGTTTCAGAACAGAACTGGAGAATCCAGTTGTAGAAAAAGACATCATTGAACTGGAGAAAAAAATCCGCCTTTTTCAGGAGGGCAGGATAGATGAAGACCGTTTTCGCAGTCTCCGTCTGGCACGGGGAGTCTACGGACAGCGACAGCAGGGTGTACAGATGGTCAGAATTAAAATTCCCTTTGGGAGGTTGAGTACTGCACAACTTAGGCGTATAGCCGATGTGGCAGATGAATACGCCAATGGAAACCTGCACCTGACCACCCGCCAGGATATTCAGCTGCACTTTGTAAGCCTGGACCGGACCCCCCAGCTCTGGGCTGATCTGGAAAAAGATGTGCTCACCCTCCGCGAAGCCTGCGGAAATACCGTCAGAAACATTACCGCTTCCGCCAAGGCTGGTATTGATGCTGATGAGCCATTTGATGTCTCGCCCTATGCCCAGGCTATGTTTGAATACTTTCTCCGAAATCCGGTATGCCAGGAAATGGGCCGTAAATTTAAAATTGCCTTTTCCTCCAGTGAAAAAGACTCAGCCTTTACTTTTATACACGACCTCGGGGTCATTCCCAAGGTGCAGGTGGTAGAGGGCCAGACGGTGAGAGGGTTTAAAGTGCTGATCGGTGGTGGCCTGGGGGCTCAGCCTCAGATGGCCGAAGTAGCCTTTGAGTTTCTGGAAGAAGACCAGCTCATTCCTTTTGCCGAATCATTGCTAAGGGTATTTGACCGGCACGGTGAACGAAACAAAAGAGGCAGGGCCAGGATGAAATTTCTGATGAAAGGTATCGGCAAAGATGAGCTGCTCCACCTGGCCCAGCAGGAACATAAAGCGCTTAAGCATAAGTCTTTTAAGGTGGATACCAGTATCGTTCCGGAGCAGCTGTTGCCGCAAAACAGCGGCTTTGGCCCGGCGCAGTTGGCTGATGAAAGTAAGTTTGCGCTCTGGAAAGCCACGAATGTATTCCCGCAGAAGCAGAAGGGCTATTTCGGGGCATACATCAAACTTCCGTTGGGAAATATTCATGCTGATAAGGCAAGGCAACTGGCCGATGTAGTGGCTGCTTATGCTGCTGATGATATCAGGATCACGGTCAACCAGGGGTTCCTGCTGAAATTCCTTACCGAAGAAGCGCTTCCCCACCTCTTCAACGCATTGAATGAACTGGGCTATGCCGAACCAGGCTTTGACAGTACCGCTGATGTAACTGCCTGCCCGGGCACTGACACCTGTAACCTGGGAATATCCAACAGTACGGGTGCATCACTCCGTATAGAGCAGCTGGTACGCGAAGAGTACCCCGAACTGGTCAGAAACAATGACATTAAAATCAAGATCAGCGGTTGTCCTAATTCCTGCGGGCAACATGGCATTGCCAGTATTGGCTTCCACGGTAGTTCTCTGAAAGATAAGGACAAAAATGTGCTGCCAGCGCTGCAGGTGCTGTTAGGCGGCGGCGTTGACGGTAATGGTGCCGGACGTATTGCTGAAAAAGTCATCAAAGTACCCAGTAAAAGAGTACCGGAAACTTTACGGGCGATACTGGATGATTACGCTGAAAATTCCCTGGATGGAGAATATTATGCTGACTACTTTGCCCGACAGGGTAAAATGTATTTTTATCATTTGTTGAAGCCTCTGACCGCTCTGGACGATCTGCAGTCAGAGGACTATCGTGACTGGCGACATGCTGACGAGACCTTCAAAGTGGAAGCAGGAGTAGGGGAGTGTGCCGGGGTGATCATTGACCTGATTCAGACGCTACTGCTGGAAGGGGAAGAAAAACTAGCCAATGCCTTGGATAACTTTCAAGGGCAACATTTTGCAGATGCTATTTATCATGCCTACAGTGCATTTGTCATTGGCGCCAAAGCCTTACTGCTTGCCGAGGAAATCAACTCCAATACGCAGATGAACATCATCCGGGATTTTGACGAGCATTTTGTCAATAAAGGACTGGTGAAGCTGGATAGCAGCTTTGAAGAACTGGTTATGCAAATGAATCAGCAAGAACCTACCGAGGCATTTGCACAGCACTACCTGTCGGCAGCCCAGTCCTTCATTGCCCTTGTCCAGAAAATTCGTGAAAAACAGCTTAAAGATAAAGCGCATGTCTAAAATAAGAGCCATCAACCCAAAACTGACACTGGTAGGAGCAGGCCCTGGTGATCCGGAATTAATTACCCTAAAAGGAATAAAAGCACTTCAGTCGGCTGATTGTGTGCTCTTTGATGCCCTGGCCAATGACGCCCTGCTGGAGTATGTGCCTGATAAGGCAAAGCGTATTTACGTGGGCAAACGGGCCGGTAGCCATAAAGTACCCCAGGATGAAATTAACCGCCTGATTGTGGTTTGTGCCAAAAAATACGGCCACGTAGTCCGCCTCAAAGGTGGCGATCCCTACATCTTTGGGCGGGGCCACGAAGAACAGTTGTTTGCCGAGCAGGCGGGCATCCCGGTGAGCATGGTACCGGGGATCAGCAGTGTCAATGCAGTTCCGGCATTACAGTCTATCCCGCTGACCCGCCGGGGCGTGAGCGAAAGTTTCTGGGTCATTACCGGTACTACCCGCAAGGGCCAGATATCTGCTGATATACCACTGGCAGCACAATCATCTGCTACCGTCGTCATACTGATGGGTATGTCACGACTGGAAGAAATCCAGGAAGTATTTTCCCATTTTGGTAAAGCTGAAACGCCGGTGGCCATTATTCAGAATGGCTCTTTACCAGATGAGAAGGTGGGTGTCTCCAGGGTGGAAGATATGTGCCAGATGGCGAATGAGCAGCAACTTTCTTCTCCAGCCGTAATCGTTATCGGAGAAGTAGCCGCCCTGCATCCTGCCTTTGTGGCACAGGCTGTAAAGCACGAACTGGCTTTCCGATCTGTGGCTTCCCTTTGATTGTACCTTCTATTTTCCAGTAAACGAATAAAAATGAATACCCAAACAGAGTCTCAAAACCGCTTATTTCCCATATTTCTGAAACTGGAGCATCTTCAGACCCTACTGGTAGGTGGAGGGAATGTAGGCTTGGAAAAACTTGAAGCCCTGCTTAAGAATTCACCCGATGCTGAAATTACCATTGTGGCGGATATTATCAGAGAAGAGGTGTTTGCATTGGCCGCTGAGCATCCCCGGGTAAGTATTGTCAGGCGCAGGTTTATGATGGAAGACCTGGAGCAAAAGGATATTGTGGTGCTGGCAACGGATGACCGCGAACTGCACGTCAGCATCAGGCAGGTGACCAGGCAAAAAAGGATCCTGACCAATGTTGCCGATACTCCCGAACTCTGTGACTTCTATCTTGGCTCAGTAGTCCGGAAAGGTGACCTGAAAATTGCCATTTCTACCAATGGTAAATCTCCTACCATGGCCAAACGCCTGCGGCAGTTTTTTGAAGAGGTATTCCCTGATAATATGCAGGATATCTTGCTGAATCTACGCGCTATCAGAGAGCAGCTGAGGGGTGATTTTCAGCATAAGTTAAAAGTGCTGGAAGAAGTCACTGCGTCTTTCTCGCCCAAAAAGAATTATTCCGAAAAAGAAGAAGAAACAGTCTGATCTATGATGGAAATCTGTATTACAGAGAGTAAACAATCAGCGGCTTCATGCTGGCCCGAACAGCGCTTTGATATCCATCATGTAAAGGATATTGAGCGCCTGAATGGAATTTTTCAGTCCCTTAGCCCTGAAGAGAGAATCAGGGCAATGTATGCCAACCGGTCTTTACAAAGCAAAAATATTGTCCTGACGTCCTCTTTTGGCACCACAGCGGTGTACCTGCTGCACCTTTTTTACAGGCAGAACATTCGTCAGCAAGTCATTTTCCTGGATACTGGTTTTCACTTTGATGAAACGATTGCCTACAAAAAGCGGCTGCAGCAAATGTATAGGCTGGATATCCTGGAACTGCAGCCAGAGGACTGGAAAAATAAGTTTAGCCGCGAAAATACACTCTGGCAGACTGACCCGGACCTCTGCTGCTCAGTGAACAAACTGGAGCCCATGCTAAAGGTCAGGCAGTCGGCTGACATCTGGATTTCAGGACTGATGGGCTGGCAAAACAAGCATCGCCGTAATCTGGATATCTTCAGGGTGCAGGATGGCGTGTTGAAGTTCTATCCCTTAATTGATGTATCGGAAAAAGAGGTACTGCATTACCTGAAAAAGTGGGATTTGCCCGTACATCCGCTAAAACCACTGGGCTATGAGTCCATTGGCTGCAGGCATTGTACCCTCAAAGGCAGCGGCAGACAGGGGAGGTGGTCAGGAAAGAACAAAACGGAATGTGGCCTGCATCAATAAAAAAGAGATGAAGGGGCTTGATACCTCCATCTCTTTACGAAGCGGTATGTAGCTTAGGCCACGTCCTGCGTTTCCTGATCCCTGAGCTTGCGCCTCAGGATTTTACCCACATTGGATTTAGGTAATTCATCACAGAAAGCCACTATTCTGGGCCTTTTGTAATTGGTAAGATTATCTTTGCAGAAATTTTTGATTTCCTCTTCAGTAAGTGAGGCGTCCTTTTTGACGATAAAAAGCTTCACAACTTCCGTAGATTTTTCATCGGGTATACCAATGGCAGCTACTTCCTGCACTTTTGGATGACCGGCTACCACTTCTTCTATCTCATTAGGATAGACATTGAAACCCGAAACCAGGATCATATCTTTTTTGCGGTCCACAATGCTGAAGTAGCCGTCCTGATCCATCACTCCAATATCACCGGTTTTGAACCACTCACCGTCCCTGGTGAAGCATTTTTTACTTTCTTCTTCCTTGTTCCAGTAGCCGGGAAATACCTGGGGGCCCCTGGCACAGATTTCTCCCCTTTCACCCATAGGTACTTCCTTCTCATCCTCATCCAGAATTCTGATTTCTGTACTGGGAACCGGAATACCAATGGTACCCAGACGCATAGGACCTACAACCATATTGGAGGTCAACAGTGGAGAGGTTTCGGTGAGTCCGTAGCCCTCGGCGATCTCGGTACCGGTCTTTTCGTGCCAGCGCTTCGCCACCGATGTTTGCAATGCCATACCTCCGGCACAGGCGTATTTGACATGTGAAAAATCTACCTTTTCCAGGTCAGGATGCGACATCATGCCATTGTAGAGGGTATTGATGCCAGAGAATGTGGTAAAAGGATGTTTACTGATCTCTTTCAGGAAGCCCTTCATATCCCTGGGGTTGGTGATCAGGATATTCTTGGCACCATTAGCAATCGGGCTGAAGAAGTTGATGGTCAGCGCATAGATATGGTACAGCGGCAAAGCGGTGATAAAAATCTCTTTACTTTCTTCAAACACCGGCTTACTCCAACGGAAACTCTGCTCGATATTGGCGATAATATTACGATGGGTTAGCATAGCCCCTTTGGATAGACCGGTTGTACCGCCGGTATATTGCAGGAAGGCAACGTCCTGGTTGGTAAGGTTGGGTTTATGGTAGGTCATACCTTTACCCTTATTAAGGCAGTCTTTAAAAGAAAGCGACGCTGGAAGTTGGTAGGCAGGAACCATTTTCTTGACATGCTTTACCACCAGGTTGACAATGCTTCCTTTCAGCCCACCCAGCATATCGCCAAGTTTGGTCACCATCACCATGTCTATGTCGGTCTTATCAATGATTTTTTCCAGCTTATCGCAGAAGTTTTCCAGTATCACAATGGCTTTGGCTCCCGAATCTTTGAACTGATGCTCCATCTCCCTGGCTGTGTAGAGCGGATTGGTATTCACCACGATAAGGCCAGCCCGCAGGGCACCAGTCAGAGCGATCGGGTACTGCAGCGTATTGGGCATCTGCAGGGCTATGCGGTCTCCCTTTTTCAATCCACTAGCCTGCAGGAAAGCAGCAAAGTCCCTGGATAACTGGTCAAGTTCGGCGTAGCTGAACGATTTTCCCATGTTTTCTATGGCAGGCAAATCCTGGAATTTTTTGAAGTGGAGTTCAAAAAACTCTAATAACGACGGGTAGATGTCCGGGTCAATCTCTGCCGGGACGTCTTTCGGATAATGCTTCAGCCAGGGATGCTGCTTTAGAGTACTGTCCATATATGAATAAGGTTAGAATGGGTGTAGTTAGATTGCTATTAAGTAAAATAAGGATAAAAATGCATATTTCATGATAAAGTAGCCTGATACATCGCGCATATTTCTATTCTCATAAGATACTGAAGTGAATATGTGCGCTATGTAAGGTTGAAATATGCTCATTGGTAGTAAGAAATGGGCTAAGAAAAGTACTAACTACACCATCATATTTTTCAGTAGCATTATATTAAAACAAAACGAGTTTTGATTTATGAAGATAAATGTTCAAAATATTATATATAGACAAGTAAATATATTATTGTTTACCTGCTGAATTCCGAAAAATGCGCAGTAAAAAGTGCTAGGTTTCGTTATGGAATAGAAAAAAATGAGT
>CAZFFW010000279.1:0-6535 GCA_964518125.1 uncultured Porifericola sp. | reverse complement strand
TGGCACCGGCAGAGTTTACCGGATAAAGTGTTTTACGGATATCGTCATACGTATCTACACCACCGCGGCCGATCAGTTCAAACCACTGAACCGGCTTGATACCGATCTCGCTTGACATGATAAAGCGGTTTACCAGCGTGGAATTGACCTGCTCATTGATGGTCCAGAGCGGATTGTTATAGATCGGGTTAGGGTTATCAGCCAGGTAACGACGATAAGACCGCTGGCGGTTAGGAATCGGAGCTGCTTCAGGGGAAGAATAGTAATTTCCGATATAGTGCGTATTGTCAAAATCCGGTGGCTCGCGCAGCATACCCAGGTAGAGGCCATTAAGGTTGGAGCCGGTCTGAATACGGTTAGATGTGGAGCGGGCATAGGTTGCGTTACTGGAAACCCTGAGAATTTTACCAAATTTACGGTCTGCATTCAAACGGATGGTAGAGCGACGATAGTCGGAAACACCATTGTAAATGCCCTGCTGATTCAGGTCTCCCAGGCTGAGGAAGAAATTGCTGTTCTCATTGCCTCCGCTTATGCTCAGGTAATTATCCAGAAAATAGCCGGTTCTGAATACGTTATCCTCGCGAGACTGGTTGAAGGTCTCCCTGGAATTCTTGCCTCCGTTGGGGTCAGCCGCGGTACCAGAAGGGATGGCATAGTAGCGGGTACCGTCCGGGGCTTCAAAGAAACCTGCATATCCGGGCGCACTGGGGTCGGTGATCTGCTCATCAGGTCCTCCTGGGCGATCAGCGATCTTGTCTCCAAAAGCGCGAGATGAGGTGGGGCTGAAGATACCGCCTTGTCCCTGCCCGAATTTATTCTGCAGGGGGTGCAGTACGTTTACCTGGTCCAGCGAAAGGCTGGAGCGGAATGAAATATCCACCTTTCCGTCATCGCGTCCCTTCTTGGTAGTAATGACGATCACCCCGTTGGCTGCGCGTGAGCCCCATAGAGCGGCTGCGGAGGCGCCCTTCAGGATTTGCATGGAAGCAATGTCAGCAGGGTTGAGGTCGTTCATACGGTTCTGCTGACGTACACCGGCAGTGTTTTCACCGCTGTTTGCCCGGTCAGCGCTGGGAGCACCGGTCGTATTACTCATCGGGATACCGTCAATGACGATCAGCGGCTGAGATTCACCGGTAATGGTATTCTGTCCGCGAATCTGGATGTAGCTACTGGCGCCGGGGTCACCGCTGGAGCGGGATATCTGGACACCGGCAGCGCGGCCGGCCATACCGTTGATCAGCGTGCTTTCGCCGGATTTGACCAGGGCTTCACCGTCAATCTTGGAGAAAGCTACTCCACTGTTGTCGGCATCTTCTTCAAATCCCAGGGCAGTCACCACCACTTCGGATAGCTGCTTGGTATCAGATTCCATACTGACATTGATGGTTGACTGGTTACCGATGGTTACTTCTTTGGCTACCAAGCCAATAAAGGAGAAAACCAGGGTTTTGGCGTCAGCATCTACGTTAAGGTTGTAATTACCGTCAATGTCGGTAATGGTACCATTGGTAGTGCCTTTTACCACGACGTTAACGCCGGGCAGTGTCTCGCCATTTTCAGCGGCGGTGACCTTGCCGCTGATGGGTTTGCTTTGCGCCCAGACGTCGGACGCGAAGAGGAGTACCAGCAGCGATGCCAGTATCCGGCTGTAGATCCGGATTTTACCGAATTTTGTAAAATTGTCTCTCATAATTAAGGGGTTTAGGGTAGTCACTTAATGTACAGGGTTGATAAACTGAGATGAATCAGGGTTATTATTTTCTCACTTACAGGCCGAATATTTTGTGAGAAAGCATAGTATAATAAGCGATATAGCGAAAATTTTTCAACCAAATACCCAGCAAACGTAATCTTGAAAATCTGCAAAAGCAATAGTTAATATTACATTTGATGTTATTTTCAAAATAATAGTTTGAATAAAATAATACATTCAAAATATACTGATAAAAACTGCAGGTTTTTGCGAATCACTTATGCTGCTTGGTGAAGCTTTCCAGGCCGGAGAGGCGGGAAATAGTAAAATCTCCACCTGGACGATGATTATACCTTATGGCATTTGCGGCCATCTCTCCAATAGCCGGACCATGCTTGAAGGCGTGTCCTGAGCCACCACCCAGCAGCCATAAATCTTCCGCTTCCGGATGTCTGTCCAGGATAAAATTTTTGTCAGGAGTATCCGTATGCTGGCAGACTTTGGTGAAAAGTAAAGGCGCATCTTTCATAAAAGCAAAGCGCTTTTCCATCAGGTAGCGGGCATGGGCTATCTCTTCCGGCCGTACGCTTCTTTCGTCAGTAGTAGGATCAAGTTCCTCCTCCTCAAGTTGGGTATAGGCCAGCTTGAAAGCGCTCAGCCCGGGATCATATACGCCGTAGCAGCGCTCCTGATTGGCAGCATCGCGGTTCATCCAGACAGGGAAGGGGCGGTCCAGTTGCCGCGCGAAGCTAGCCGGAGGACCAAAGAAAAATACCGGCTGACGGGTCACCCTGAGTTTAGCGTCCAGCAGTTGGGGAAAGCTGCGCCCCAGCCAGGGGCCATTGGCAAAAACAAAAACTTCGGCTTCCAGTCTGCTGCCATCACCCAAAACTACCTGCTGCATCCTGCCCTCGCTGATATCGGTCGGCAGTGCTGAAGAGTGCAAAAACTTACCACCCATACGCTGTACCGACAGGCTGAGTACCCGGCAGCTTTCGGCAGCCAGCAGGTACCCGGCTTCCGGATCGTAGATAGCGTGGTCCAGATCGCCAGTGTTCAGGTAAGGATACAGGATTTTCAGGCGGTCGGCAGGAATTCTCTCCAGCTGCAGGCCGGCTTTTTCGTAGAAAGGACGAGAGATCTCAGCGTATTCGTAGCTGGGCATCTCGCTGAAAATCAGCATGCCATTGCGGAAAAAAAGCTGCTGTCCAATGCTCTGTGCCTCCTGCTGCCACAGTTGCATGGATCGCCGCGCCATGTTGAAATACACTTCGTTCGTGCCGTACATGTAGCGGATCAGGCGGCTTTCTCCACCGGAGCTGGCCCTGGGGTTACCCGCACCCCACGGGTCACAGATTGTCACCTCATAGCCGGCTTTGGCCAGAAAGTATGCCGTCCAGCAACCCATCACTCCGGCTCCGGCAACGACTGCCCTGGGCTTAGCACCCAGACTGATATTGACTGAAGCTGCTTTGACAGTAAATGCAGAACTACCCAGGAATCCGGCAGTGGCAGCCAGGCTTTGTCTGAGCCAGTGGCGGCGGCTGAGCTGGTCTTTCATAGGGCCGGGGCTTTCAGCAGCGCTTCAATATCATAGCGCTTACCTGCTTTAAAGGTGCTGACTACATTCCAGGCATCTTCAATATTCTGCAGCGGGTCACCCTCCACCATGACAAAGTCTGCCAGTTTCCCCGGCTCTACTGTGCCCAGGTCGTTGGCTACGCCTACTGCTTCCGCCGCCCGGATAGTCGCTGACTGCAGGGCCTGAAAAGGCGACAGGCCGCCATCCACATAGAGCTGCATCTCCACATGCAGGCTGGTACCGTAGGGTATAAAGGGCGAATCTGTGCCGGCAGTAACCCGGCCCCCGGCCTGCACAATATCAGAGACTCCCTTTTGTATTTCTTCAAAGTTTTCCAGGTAGGATGGGAATACGCGCTGGATACGCTGCATAGAGGTTCTTAGCGTAGTGAGGTAGGATTCAGGGTAGAGCACATTCAGCTGACGGTTGGCATAAATATTAGGGTTTTTGTCAGCCAGAATATAAAAGCCACCCTGCAGCCCGATGGTAGGCGTGATATTCATCTGCGATTTGGCCAGCAGTTGCACCACATCACTGTAGGTTTTTTTCAGGTTGGACTGCTTCATGGAGTAGCCCCTCCGGCTGGTACCCCGAATGTGCTCCACGGCATCCACATTGTAGCCCATCGCCGGATAAATTTCATGGGAAGATACCGGTATGCCGATCTCATGGGCCGCTGTCGTGATCTGCTTTTGCAGGGAGTCCGGCATACGGACATAGGTTTTGATCAGGTCGTAGCCCAGTCGTTTGGCTCTGTCCATTTCCAGTTGCAGGTGAGAACTGTAGATGATACTGTTGGCCAGCCCGTAATAGACCCTGCTGCCGTCGGTAAGGCCGCCGGTAAAATACTCTCTCGGCCCGGGCCGCCGGCCGCTGGCCCAGGCCTCTTTACGCTCCAGCGCATCGTAAGGGTCGGCGCCCGGTTCCCGCACGTTGGTGATCCCGTAAGCCAGCCAGATACGTCCCAGCTTTTCGCCTGCTGTCGCATGCTGGTGGGTATGCATTTCAAAGAGGCCGGGAATAATCGTCTTGTCAGAAGCGTCTATTTCCGGTATGTCGTAGCCGGTTTGGTGTGGTACGATATCCTTGATACGGTTACCTTCTACAATGATGTCCACGTTTTCCTGGTAGGTAGAATCTTTACCATTAAACAGACGGCCAGCATGTACCACATAGCTACCCTCATTGATGGGGCGTTGCCATTCCAGGTTGAGCGGAATCTCTGTCGTCTGACCGCTGGCAAGATCCAGTAGTTTGAGCTGATCGGTGGCCAGATAAAGGATCTTTTGGCTGTCTCCGGTCCAACTCGGTGCGGACGCCAGTTCTTCGGTTCGTTGCTGAGGCTCACCGTTGGGCTGCCCTTCCGCGTCTACCGGCAGTGTCCAGAGGGTGCCGTCCTGGACGTAGGCAATGCTTATCCCATCGGGCGACCATACTGGGCCGTTGACATTCCGAATAGCCGGCGTACGTCCTTCTTCAGGAGAGATATAATCTTTGACCTCTCCATCAGTGCCGATCAGCATGATCTGGCTCACGCCCTCCCGATAGCGGCTGGAGTAGGGCTGTAGTACCATGATCGCCAGCGTCTTACTGTCGGGCGACCAACTGGGTTTACTAGGTACAAAATAGGTTTCTTCCAGCGCGTTGATCTCGCCGGTAGCTACGTCTGCGATCTGCAGTTCTCCGTTGCCCCATACATTACGGCTGTCGCGGGCAAAGAAGGCAATACTTTTGCCATCCGGTGACCAGGCCGGAAAGCCCAGGTCATCTTCCAAATCTACTAATCTCCTGAAAGTACCGTTTTCCAGTTCATGAATCCAAAGATCCATATTACCACCCCGGTCGGAGAGAAAAGCCAGCTTTTTGCCATCGGGCGACCATGTGGGATCAATGTCTACAAAAGGGTCATCTGTGATATTTTCGGACTTTTCTGCATTCAGCCTTTTGTGGTACACATCGCCCAGTGCAGTAAAAGCTACTGACTGACCATCAGGAGAAATGACTGGCCCCATGATGCCGAGGGCTGGCTGCTGACTGTTGTTATCAAAATCGTATTTCTTACGCTCGTAAGTGCTGCGTGTCAGGGTGACGGTGGCTTCAAAAGGAATGCTGGTGTAGCCTTCCTGCCCGATGATGCGCTTCTTGATGCTACCATCAGCGGTGTACAGAATCTCTTTCGCCGAAAGCCACACCGGCCGGAAGGGAAAAATGTCCTCATCGGTAGTGATGACCTCCCCGACCTCACTGCTCCCCAGCTTATGGTAGATCAACTGACTGTTTTTTCCATCATAGGCGGTAAAGACGATATGCTGCTGATCGGGACTCCAGGAGGGCGAGGCTAGCTGATAAGCAGAGGCGGCCCGGAGTTGATGACCAGCCCCTTCAGAAGACATGCTGTACATACCCGGGGCTTCTTTGTTTTCGGAGACGTAAGCGATCTGACCATCGGCGGCAAATGCAGGATGATAGTCATTGGCAGGGTTATCGGTAAGGGCCTGGAGGCTTCCGTCTGCCAGGTTCACCTTCCAGATGTCGTAGTTGCCGTTCCGGTCTGAGGAGAAAACGATGCTCTGCCCGTCCGGTGACCAGTGTGGCTCCCGGTCGTCATAGATGCCGGAGGTCAGCTGCCGCAGGTTGCTTCCATCCTTATCTATGGCCCAGATATGGTAATTGCCGCCTTTGTAGGAGTGGAAGGTGATTTGGGTGCCGTCCGGCGACCAGGCTGGTTCGTGGCAGTCGCCCAGGCCATCGGTGATGGAGGTAGCCTTACCACCCTCTGCCGGCATTACCCAGATAGTACCCTGCAGGTCCAGGGCCAGCGTAGTGCCATCGGGCGAGAGCGCACTGGCCATGTTGGTACCTTCGGTGAGCGATACTTCGGTGGTGATGGTTTGTTCACTTTCCGTGACTTCCTGGCTGGAAGTACAGGCTAAACAGAAAACGAGCAAAAGTAAGCTGAAGGCTGACTGATAATGGGAAATAAGGTCTGACATAGGTAAGGTTAGTAGAAAAGGTAGGAGTTACTTAATCATTGTGGGGCTAAATAATTGAATAAAGCTTAATTTGTAAAATTATAATTTGAAAAATGCAGTTAATTGAAATAATAAGTACATATAATTTAATCGGACAAAATTTTTTGCTAAAAAAATACCTCCGCCATCATGTAAGACCAACATCATGGCGGAGGCGTATTTGCATATGTATTGACAGTAAGTTCAGGGCTTCAGGTACCTGATCAGAAAGTCAGCCGCGGC
>CAZFFW010000278.1:0-6615 GCA_964518125.1 uncultured Porifericola sp. | reverse complement strand
CCCTTTCGGGTAAAGTCCCGCTTTCCGCTGGCCCTCAAGATAGGTGTACCGGTAGCAGTTATAGGCACTGTCTTTTTATTAACGAATCGTACTGAATCGGAGGTGGGCACTATTGACATCGAACCGGCTGTGCCTTCAAATTAAATGTGTTGAAAGAATAATTATGAACTTTATCCAAGCTATGAGAGACTTATTGATGATTTTAAGCTGCTTGTTAGTCGCTCTACAATTTACCAAAGCACAAAGCGTCGTCATCAGCGAAGAAGGCAATGCCAGCCCGGCATCCTCGGCTATATTAGATGTTCAGTCTACTGATCAGGGTATCCTGATACCGCGCATGACCAGAGCGCAAAGAGACAATATTGCCAGTCCCAGCAACGGCCTTCTGATATACCAGACGGACAATAGCCCTGGATTCTACTATCGCGATGGAACAGCCTGGGTATCCCTGAAAGGGAGCGGAGGAATTACTTCTGAGACTGACCCGCAAGTTGGAACAATTTCAAATAATCACCTGGCCAGATGGGATGGGTCAAAATTAGTGACTAGTAGTGTAGAGGAGAATACTACCACAGACGAAGAAAAAGTGATTTTTTTTAACAATGCGTTTGTCTCTTCCACCGGAACATTAAGTACGGTAGACAATATCAAGGTCTATCAAGTAGGAGATGATATTAACGAAAGAGATGGTGATAAGGCCCGTATTGAAGTTGCCGATGGCGAATATGCATATATGTTTTTGAGTGGCCAGAATGATAACCCTATCGTAAGACTGGGAGCAACTTACGATACCTTTGAGCCTAATACTTACGGAGTAAACCGGGGGTCGGTATATGTTTTTAAAGGCGACAGGAATGCACCTGAGGCAGGTATTGAGGTAGATAACCTGGGTAGAGGGGTAGTATTCGGCGATGTGAAAAACTTTGTAGAGCCTCACCCACTTGATGCCTCTAAGGAAATTGTTTATGCAAGTCTTGAAGGGCCGGAAGCGGCCATGTACACAAGAGGAACGGGAACCTTAATAGATGGTAAGGCAACCATTGAAGTACCTGAGCATTTCAGATTAATGGCTGTGGAGAACAGTATGACCGTATTGATTACACCTCTTTCTATTAAGTCTAAAGGACTGGCTGTAACTGATAAAAGTCTAGAGAGAGGTTTAGTAGTAGAAGAACTCATGGAAGGTGCTGGTTCCTATGATTTTGATTGGGAAATAAGGTGCATACGAAAAGGTTTTGAGGATTACCAAGTGGTGAGACCAAAAAAAAGTGCTGCTCACTAATCTGCGTACTATAGCTTCTTCAATCATGGTTTTTAAACCGCGGCCAAACAGTATTTTATTCATCTTTCTCTTACTTGTGCTTTTAGCCAATATTTCTTTGGGCCAAGGCATTCAGGTAAATGGAGGAGCAGTGGTACAGTTTTTTGGAAATGTAAGTATTCAGGTAACCGGCCCAAATGGCGGACTTATTATGGATGAAGCGAGTGAGCTAAGAGGTGAAAACGAGAGCTTACTGTCGCTTACAAGCAATATTGATGTCAGTAGTGGCACATTTAATTCAGAGGGGACTATAGTTTTCGCCGGTAGCCAGTCTCAGTCTTTTTTGGGGGACAACCAGGTGCTGATCAACGGATTAACAGTGAACAATGGTTTTGGCGTAAGCTTACAAGTACCTGTGTTCCTAAGCGGAAGCCTCAACCTGCTGAATGGTAATCTTAGTACTTCATCCCAAAATCTGTTGATTGCAAGCTCAGACGCATTATTTAATACAGGTAGTGAAACAGGCTTTGTTAATGGCCCGCTTACCATCAGGACAAGAGCACAGGCGGGAGAAAGCTATGACATGTTTTTCCCTGTAGGAAGTGCAGGCGCATACAGGCCGGTTACCCTAAAATTTATTCAGACTGACGCTGTCATCACTGATTACCTGATAGAAACTTTCCTGGAAAATATCCCTGAGTACGATAAAAGCAATGATATTGAAGCAGTAGCTTCAACCGGGTACTGGAATATTAATAATGGAAATGCTAATAATTTTTCCCAGGCACAGATAAGTTTACCCATCGCCATAAGTGACGGTATAAATGCCGATGATGCAATTATTGCTAAAGCTACCGGAAACACATGGGAGAATATTGGGGGAGAGGAAGTATCTGTACCGGGCACGGTCACTTCATCCCTTCCTTTTACTACTTTAGGTGATTTTATACTAGCAAGTGTAGGTGAGCCTATCGTCCTTTTACCCTCCCTGGATGATGCCAATATAGTAGTTTTTGCAGGCGAAGAGCTGATACTTAGTGGTACAAATCTGGGAACCGATGTAAGTGAACTGGAGTTGCTCATCAACGAAAAGCTGGTCCCGATTACTGAAGCCAGCACAAATCTTATTAAGTTTATTGTGCCTTCAGATCTGAATGAAGGCATATCCTATGAAGTGCAACTCACCGTGAAAGGACAGGTCGCCAGTGGCAACGTAACCATTATCTTGTCGGAAGAAGAGCCCATTGTAAATCGTATCTTGGACACTAACGTACGGGCTGGCGATGTCATTACGCTGGAAGGAAGAGCATTGGGAAGTGATATTAGTGTAATGGCAGCAGAAGTGGTCCAGGGCGGCATCTCTTTAGAAGATGCGGCAGTTATCAGCAACCTAAATACCCAGGGAACTGAACTGCAAATTACGCTTTCAAGTGAGCTTAGTGTTGGTTTATATCAACTTAAGGTTTACAAAGATGAAGTGTTAATCGGAACGTTAGAACTGGAGATTGTGCCAACACCTACTGACACAGAGGCTCCTGAAATTATTCATTCTACAGTGAACAACCATAGTCCGCTGGAAACTCTCATCCTGGCAGTGACCGCCACCGACGGAAGTGGAATTGATGTAGAAAGTTCCAGCTTCAGGTATGCAGGATTAAGCATGGACTTTACTGATGCCAACACCATAGCCTTGATAAAGTCAGAGGATGAATACAGCGTTGAGATCAGTCCTCCACTACTTGATGGTTTGAATGATCCATTGGGCGTCCAGTATGAGTTTACCGTGAAAGATATGGCAGGCAACCAAGATGCAGCAAAGGGTTACATTTATTGGATTTACGATAACTCCACCTTTGGTGCCAGCGATGCGTCGGTAGGCCCGTGGAAAGATATTGGAAATAAGGAAGAAGACTTTCAACTCACCGATTATAACATCATAGCCCTACCTTTTGACCCACAGAGCATCAATCAGGTACCAGGACTAAGTTCGCCTGATGACAAGCAGTGGCGTCTTTTTCGGCATCAGGCAGGAAGTGGTAACGAAGGGTTTACCGAGTATGGTAAGGGTTTCTCCGTGAATAGTAGTTTTTTCCCTGGACAGGGGTATTTTCTGATTATGCGAGACAATACTAAAGTCAGTTTTGGGGGGCAGATTGCAGAAATGACGGAGGTAGATGGGTATCTAGCGCATGAAATTGAGCTTCAAAACGGATGGAATCTCATAGGAAATCCTTTCCCTGTGGAAATTGACTGGAGTAACATCAGAAATCACCCTCTAAACATTGATATCCGCGATCAGTTGGATGATAACTTAGAAATACTCAGTAATTCCGATGGTGGTGATTATGTGCAGACTGTTCAACTGGAGGGATTCCATGGTGCATTTGTAAATTATTCCGGCTCACAAAGTGGGAGCTTGTACATAAGCCCCAGTATTTTGCATAGCACAAGTAATAGCCGCATTCAAACTGCAAAAAATAAGGGCTGGCAACTACCGGTTATTATTGAGCAGGGTAACTTCTCCAGTAGCCGAGGAGGAATAGGCATGCACCCTGAAGCAAGAGAAAGCAGGGACTGGTATGATGTTTTACAGGTACCCAAAATAGCCGGACAGGCTGAGTTTCTGGTCTATCACCAGGACTACCCGATGAATCGTTCCATCGTTCCAGAGCAAGCCAGTTATCTATGGCTGGCCGAACTAACAGGCGGGCAAGAGGGAGAAACTGTCAAGTTAAACTGGAATATATCGGAAATTCCCGAATCAGTTCCCGGACTGTTTATTTGGGATGAGCTCAATAGTCGCCTGATTGACATGAAGCAAAATGCTCAAAGCCATTTCCAGGTGCCAGAGAGCGGGAAACTTCCCCTTCAGATTTATTATGGTATGGCAGAGGATGTTTTCTCGGCACTTGATATTCGCAATATAAATGCCGGAATACCTTATCCCAATCCCATAAATGATATGTTCGTGCTTCCGTTGAGTATTCCTGTAGAGCAGCAGCTTCAGGCTAACGCTTTGCTCATTTTGTACAACAACCAGGGCCAGCAGGTCGCAGAGTATAGTTTTAACCAATTAACGCCTGGCTACCAGGAACTGGAGGTGCCTTTGCCCGAAGGGCTGAGAAGTGGCTTATACCATTATCAGCTCAGGATAACTGGCACCGAAAGTAGTACCATAACCGGCAGGATCATCAAGCAGTAACAGCATATGAATTGTTCTAACAGCCTAGTTTACCAAGTATTAATCAGCATACTGCTTGTAATGGCAAGCGCCAGCCTTACCCTAGGGCAGCAGTACAACCTGACCGACTCTGACAAAGAAGAGATCAAAAGACGTGCAAAATTCAGGATGCAGGAGTTTGAAGAACTGCTGCAGCTGATTTCTGACCCTACCCGGAGCCGAGGTGCTATTGATCGCTACATCCTGAGTAGCTATTCCCGTCGGGATAGCCTTTTCAACCAGGTTTTCTACGATGAAGATGTCAAAATAGAAGACGACATCACACCTATTGAATTCAACAAGGAAAATATAGAGGCCTCTGCCCTTACGGTTTCTGCTTATCTGAACAATTTTAAGCTACAGTATAATAAGTACGTGGATAAAACGGTATTTTTTACCAACATGGAATTTTCGGGTGTGCAGCAGCAGAATTTTGTCTACGTAGTGGTCAGCTACGACAGCGAGTTCCGGGGCAGGCATACCATCTATAAGAGTTACCAGTACAAGCCACTGAAGAGAAAAGCTACCCTGCGGGCTGAATATAATATGGACCTGGACCGCTGGCAGGTATGGATCGCCGGCGTATACTACGACCGTGATGCGTTCAAAACTGACGAAGCTGCAGACACCACTGCTGTACAGCTTGCCACCAATCCTGCCCTAGAGCAAAATGATGAACCCACAGACGCAGTGGCCGCAGAACCGGCTCCGCAAAATGATGAGACAGCAGATCCGCCAGCGCTTAGTGAGCGCCAGGATACTACTGATGGCGAGCCTCAGGATAATGCTGAAGCTCCTTCACTGGAGTTTGTGTCTACTTTTCCCGAAGCCATCAAAAAAGGCAATTCCAGTGCTCTCCGCTGGAACGAAGATGTTGATGAGGGAGAAATCAGGCTATACCAGGGTGAAGAACAGAAGGCAGTGCTGCGCAAGGGGCTGTATGGGCAGCAGTGGAACTGGACAGTCCAGCAGAAGCCAGGAAAAGACTATAGTATTATGCTATACGAGCCCGCTACCGGTCGGCAGACCAAAAGCAGTACCTTCCAGATCAAATCTAAATTCCCGCTGGCCCTCAAAATTGCTATTCCAGTAGCAACAGCAGCAGCGGCGCTTTACTTCCTGAGGCCGGCCGATGAACCAGTGACCACAACACCTGGAAACCCGACCAATCCACCTGTAGACTATACCATTGACATTGCGCCGTCTCTGCCCGGCAACTAACATTTTATGATATCTATGACTACTATTTATTATCTCCTACACATACCCATGAAATTCATATCTACCTACGCCCGCTATACCCGAATGATGCGCGAAACCGGAAAAATCGCTTTCCTTGTGCTGCCTATACTGATAGCCTCCATCGGCTATCTGCAGGCACAAAGCATCGTAATTAGCAAAGATGCCAATGCCAATGCGGCCGGCTCTGCCATCCTGGATGTACAGTCTACCGAGAAGGGGATGCTGGTCCCCCGCATGACCCAGGCACAGAGAAACGCTATCAGCAGTCCCGGTAGCGGCCTGCTGATTTACCAGACCGACAATACCCCCGGTTTCTACTACTATAGTGGCTCCGCCTGGGAAGCCCTCCGGGCAGCAGGCATCACTAGTGAAACTGATCCCCAGGTAGGTACAATTGCCACCGATTTTGTGCCCCGCTGGGATGGCAGCAAGCTCATCTCGGGCGTAATGCGGGAAAAGGGTACCCGGATAGGCATCGACAAAGATCCTGATGAAGGTTTTAAACTGGATGTAGCCGGTACCATCAATGCTGATGCCGGTTTGTGGGGTGGCGACCTGGAAATTGGAGACAATGCCTTTATCAACAATAACCTGGACGTAGGGAGTATTACTGCCTACGATGAAAGTGATTTTGGCCAGGTAAACGTTGGTAGCTTAAATTCTACAGGTTCTATCCAAGCTACCAATTTATCAGGTGGTTTAAAGGCCTATATGAATACCCAAAATGAAGTGGGTCATATTGAGACTTTTGGGTCTAATGGTCTCACCAACTTTATTGTGACTTTCTTGAGCGGTTACCCCAATAATGGTTACATGGCTGTACGCGATGATGAAGGCGGTTATGAAGCAGGAATGTATGTAGATGGTGCCACCGGTGATGGAGTGATCTTTG
>CAZFFW010000277.1:0-6646 GCA_964518125.1 uncultured Porifericola sp. | reverse complement strand
ACAATGACATTACCGGGCAGAAGGGCATCAGCCGCTACATGGCCAAGTCGCTCAAGACTTCTATTGTGAAGGCCTCTACCATCGGGCTGATTGAACAGCGTACTTTACTAATTTTCTTACTGACCTTCGGCCTGGGCATAGGCGGCGCACTGATGTACCTGCTACCCAGAGCCAAAGAAATCCCTGGTATCAAGCACAACGGAATTTTCTTCAGCAGCATGAAAAACCGGGGCTGGCTGGGCATATTACTGGGGACGTTTCTGATCGTCTTTTACGTCATCCTTTACTTCTACCCCTACTACATGACCAACTGGATCATACTGGCCGATCCGGTAAGCTACTGGCTCAAGGGCAGCCCGGCGGGGGAATTTTTCCTCTACGGCTTCCTTTATACCCTGGCCATCCTGGTGATGGGCATCCGCATGTATATGAAGTATCGCCACAGCAACTACCACCTGATCCGCACCAGCTCAGTGATGTTCTTTCAACTCGCCTTTGCCTTCCTGATCCCCGAAATACTGATCCGCCTCAACTATCCCTACTACGACTTCAAGAACATCTGGCCACTGGACTATGACTTCTTTTTTCCCAGCAGCCTGAACGAACTTATCGCCGCCGGGGGGCTGGGTACTTTCATGCTTTTCTGGGGCATACTACTGATCCTTATCGGCGTGCCGGTGCTGGTATATTTTTATGGTAAACGCTGGTACTGCTCCTGGGTCTGCGGCTGCGGCGGACTGGCCGAGACCCTGGGTGACCCTTACCGACAGCTTTCCGATAAGTCGCTCAAAGCCTGGCGCATAGAGCGATGGATGGTGCATGGCGTACTGGCCTTCGCCGTGCTCATGACTGCCGGAATGATTTATACTTTCTTCACCGAAAGCGGTAGTCTGCTGGGCATCCCCACCTACACGGTGGCCGAGTTTTACGGCTTCTTCATTGGGGCAGGTTTTGCCGGCGTGATTGGTACGGGCTTTTACCCACTGATGGGCAACCGCGTATGGTGCCGCTTCGGATGTCCACTGGCGGCTTATCTGGGCATCGTGCAGCGTTTCAAGTCTCGCTTCCGCATCACCACCAACGGCGGGCAGTGCATCTCCTGCGGCAACTGCTCCACCTACTGCGAGATGGGCATAGACGTACGCTGGTACGCGCAGCGGGGGCAGAACGTCATCAGGGCCTCCTGCGTGGGCTGCGGCGTTTGCGCCTCGGTATGCCCCAGGGGCGTACTTAAACTGGAAAACGGCAAAGAGGAAGGAAGATTCGGCAAGCCTATCCTGATCGGGAATGATAGCGTGCGGGTGGAGGGGTGAAAGCAGTTAAGGCCTGGCCGCTGAGTATTTGATAATCCGCTCAACTTCGAGCACATCTGTTTGCGCAGTCTGTGTAAACATCATAAATTGCCGATATTATCTTCAAGTACTTAAGTAAATTCTTTAGTGAGCTTTCCCTCTAAGTCACGCGTAGTGGTGATAGGTGCGGGTCCGGCAGGACTCTCAGCCGCTTATGTATTAAGCAAAGCCGGGTTAAAACCTGAAGTGTATGAAGCCTCCCCCTATGTAGGTGGGATGGCCAGGAGTTTTAAGCTTTTTGGCCAGGTAGTAGACTGCGGACCTCATCGTTTTTTTACCAAGCAGCCGGAGGTGAATGCTTTTTTTGATGAAATTATTGGTGATGATTATGTAGAAGTGCAGCGCCTTACCCGAATTTTCTACGGAGGAAAATTTTACGACTACCCATTGAAGGCTTCCAGCGTCTGGTCAAATCTGTCACCTGATCAGATTGGTAGTATTCTTTATTCTTATCTGCTGAAAAAACTTTCTCCGGTAAAAAATCCCCAGACTTTAGAGGACTGGGTAAGCAACAAGTTTGGCAATGAGCTGTACCGGATTTTCTTCAAAAACTATTCTGAAAAACTATGGGGCATCCCCTGTTCTCGCATTGATGCTGACTGGGCTGCCCAACGGATCAAGTCGCTATCGCTTTTTGAGGCAGTGAAAAGCAACCTGAGGACCAACCGGGGGAAGCACCATTCATTGGTAGACAAGTTTCGCTATCCGGTATTAGGTACGGGTATGCTCTACGAGAGAGCACAAGGAATGATTGAACGCCAAGGTGGACAGGTACATCTACAGCGTCCCGTAAAGCGTCTTCTGATTAATGGAAATACGGTCAATGGGATAGAACTGGCAGATGGCAGTGAGGTGCAAGCCGAACACGTCATCTCTACCATGCCTCTCACGCTTTTGCTCAAAGGTATGCCTGAATTGCCGGCTAAGGTTGCCAGGGCCAGTGAGCAATTGTATTTCAGACATACCATATTAGTCTACCTGGAAGTTGATACAGATGAGCTGTTTGAAGATAACTGGCTGTACATACACTCACCGGAAGTAAGGCACGGGCGGGTTACCAACTTTCGCAACTGGAGTCCGGCACTTTACGGAAATCAGCAGACGAGCATCCTTTGCGTGGAATTTTGGGCGTTTGAGGAGGACGCCCTGTGGCATGAAGCAGATAGCCAACTCGGCCTATTGGCAGAGAAAGAACTCAGGCAGGTTGACCTCTTGCCAGATACGGCAACTATCCTACGCACAAAGGTGGTAAGAGTACCTCGCTGCTACCCGGTGTACGAAATCGGCTACCAGGAGCATATTCAGACCATTTCAAGCTACCTGGATCAGTTTAAGAACCTACAACTCATCGGGCGATACGGGTCATATAAATATAACAACCAGGATCATTCCATACTGATGGGACTGCTGGCTGCGCAAAATGTACTCTACAACAAAAATGTTGACCTCTGGCAGGTAAATTCTGATAAGGAGTACCATGAAGAAAAGCTGATCGGGAAAGAATATGGCAGAAAAGAAAAGCCTTAAGCCTTCGTCCGTAGCATCGGGTAGTAAGCTGATGATCTATAGCCGTTATGTGGCTGTTTGCCTGCTGCTGTTGGGGGCTATTTTCCTACTGGTCAATACCGCTATTATCAGTCTGAGCTGGCTTTATTCCCTCGAGGAAATCATTGCCTGGAAACATGAGAGCACTCCGCTATTTCATAAAATTATGGCGGACTTTGATATTCCGCTTAGCTACGAGCGGTATCAGTTGGCCCGGCCTGTTTCCCTTTTTCTGACCTTACTGCTGCTGACGTTTACCTTCTTATTTTTCCGATACCGCCATAAGTGGATGACTCCTGTACAGCGGCTGAGTAAGTTTGCATTGCTTCAGTTACAATACCACTGCCATGCTTTCCAAAGACTTTCATTTGATGAAAAAGGCGGACTTATAGCCATACTGCTACTTTCTGTCATTTACCGGATTTACCTGTTCTTTTATCTGCCTCCTCAGGTAGACGAACTGGAAACCTATTATTCCTTTGTAGAAGAATGCTTCCTGCTGACCAATGTTTTTTACCCTTATCCGAACAACCATGTTTTTTTCAACTACTTCTACCTGTTAAGTAGTCAGTTGTTTGATCCTCTGCTGCTGGCAGCTCGTTTGCCTTCTTTTATATTTTATCACTTGCTACTAGTGCTGATTTTCTTCGGCATTTTGATGTATTATAAAAGCACAACAGCAGCTTTCGCCAGTGTGTTGCTGTGTATGTTCCTGTTCCCTTCCAGTGTATATGCCATGCAGGGCAGAGGCTATATACTATTTAGTTGGTTGATGCTCCTCGCGGTGTTCAGTTTACTACTGGCACTGGAGTACAGGAAATGGCAAAATGAAGCACTGACTATATTTGTGCTGAGTTCAGCCCTGGGAGCATTTACCATTCCCGTTTTTCTGCTGCCTTTTATTAGTATGCTGCTCTTTGCCGGTGGTAAAATACTGCTGAGGCGTGACTGGTTGATGTTGAAAAAAGGAATTGTCAGTGTACTCGTGGTTGGCTTATTGGTTTCCTTTTGCTACCTGCCCATCTTTCTCTTCAGCGGGATAGGGGCCATCACGGCTAATGAATTTGTACTGCCCAGCCAGGTGCATAATTTTCATACTGATGTCGCTCCCTTAGTGGTAGCTGAAATGCTGAGCTACCTGGCTTCTACTCCTACGAGAGGATGGGTAGTATGGCTTATGTTTGGGCTATTGGGGCTAAGGGTGTGTATCAAAGCAGAAAAAAGGATAACCAACTGGCTGGTATTGGCGGCACTTACCGGGTCGACCATTATCCTGCATGGCTTGGCTGCGCAGAAATTTATGTACGAAAGAACCGCTACTTATGCTGTATACTTGCTCTACCCTGCCATCGCACTCATACTGGTATATCATGTTGAAGAGCTTCTTCCCAGAAAAATAAAAAAAGCTGTATATACTATGGCTATCGCAGCATTACCAGTATTGTCTTACTTTCAGTACCAGCATAATACCTACGAATGGAGCTTGGTACCTAACAGACCTCATGAAATATTGAGCAAATACAGCCTTGCAGCAGTAGAACATAATTGGGCAGTATTTTTTGAAGGAAAATACTGGTGTATCGAGTTTGGGTATTTCCTTTATCTGTATCAGTGTGAAATAAAAGGTGTTCAGCCTAATTTGGCAGATGTTGCCACCGAAGCAGATTTGATGATGGCAGATCATTCTAAATTTTTTCCTGATATGTTGGAAAGAGAAGGGCTTTTGCCAATACCTGAAACCTAGACGATATCCTGAAATATTCAGGGGATTTTCTATCTATGTGAATGCTGCTCAGGCAGTTGAGTATGATTAGACCTGTTGGCCGTTTTAGTATTTTTTTACTCCAGTCCTATTAGCATTTGAAAAATTATTCTATCAGAAGAAGCTCAGTGAATAGTACAGCTATACTATTCTGGCTTTTCGTACTTGCCTGCCTGCTGTCTGTAGGCCTGATCGCTGGAATTATCAGCCTGAGCTGGGTTTATTCATATCCGGAGATCATTGCCTGGAAAATGCAAAAGGTGGATTTCCTTGAAGGTTACTTTTCTATGAACTTCTATCTTCCAACTACTTTCAGAAATTACCAACTAGCCAGGGCCATCTCGGCAGGTCTGGTGGTAGGATTAGTTGTACTCTCAGTAATTTCTATTAGAAACAGAAAGTGGATACTGAAAGAAACTTCGCTTCTAACAGCTCTGGTAAATAAGGTATTGAAAAAAAGTAGAGCAGCTTATATTGATCTGACAATTGCAGAGAAATCCCTCCTGATACTAATTTTTCTAATTTCTGTATGTCTCAGGATATTCCTCTATTCTTATATCCCTCCTCATGTAGACGAACTTACTACCTACTTTCAATTTGTAGACAAAGGTCCAATATTTATCAGTACGTTTTATCCTTTTCCTAATAACCATTTCTTCTTCAATCATATCTATTTTTTCTCCAGTATATTAGTAGATGATATACTGCTGGCTGGGCGTTTACCTTCCACAATATTTTTCCATCTTTTGCTCATATTACTTTTTTTCGGAGTGCTGGTGTATTTTAAGGATATATATGCTGCTTTTCTGAGTATTATTTTCTGTGTTTTACTTTTTCCGGCAAGTATCTACGCAGTAGAAGCAAGAGGCTATATGCTACTTTCACTACTGACATTGATTGCTGCCTTTGCTCTTCTGTTAGCCATAGAGACCCAAAAACGACAGCCTTTCTATATCTTTGTACCTGCCTGTATACTGGCAGCTTATACCGTTCCTGTCTTTTTCATACCGTTCATGGGTATAATGATTTTTGGATTTGCTACTGCCTTTTTCACAAAAAACAAAGAACTCTTTCTCCGCCTTCTGATAAGTGGGCTCTGCGTAGGTACTGGCGTACTCTTATGCTACCTCCCCGTATTTTTATTAAGTGGTATCGGATCTGTCATTAATAACCGTTTCGTCACCTCCCTAGAGGTTAGTGACTTCTACACCCGTATTTTCCCGATAGTCACTGCTGAGATGTTAAGTTTTCTTGCCGGAATACCAACCAAAGGCTGGGTAATCTTCCTACTTTTTGGCGTATCGGGCGTTTGGGTATTTTTGACATCAAACACAAGGTTGCGCTTGTGGCTTGGGCTTACGGTCTGTATAGTAGGTAGTTTATTTTTATATGCACTTATCCGGAAGAGCATGATGTATGAAAGAAGCGCTACCTACAATGTATATTTCCTGTATACCTCCTTTGCGCTTATAATTTTTCATTTCTTTGACTACTTCAGCAGGATACGTCCCTACCGTCGTCAAGTGTTATTGCTGCTGGCGGGTTTGCTATTGCCCCTTACTTATTATCAGTACCAATACAACCGCTACGAGAACCATCTTTTACCTGATCCTTTTTATGTAAAAGCCCATAAAGTGCTGGATAATGCTGTCGCAGAGAAAACACCTGTTTATCTGGGTGACGAGACGTTGAATTCTTACAGATTTGTGTATTATCAATATCGTTTATCCAAGGTGGGGAGGCCATCCCTGCTGCAGGACGATTATCAGAATGCTGAATTGCTCATGATCAACCGTTATAAGCTGAAGTTAAATGACTACATGCTGGACGATTATGTGGCGGTAGACTCTATTCCGAATATAGAAGGAGAACCGGAAAGCCTGGTGCTGGTATTCAGAAAAACAAAGAAATCCCGGTAGCACTGTCTCTTTACCTTTCCCCCCAACAAAAAATCCTCTAACTTTACCCACCAAATTTTTTACGGCAA
>CAZFFW010000276.1:0-6647 GCA_964518125.1 uncultured Porifericola sp. | reverse complement strand
GTTCATGCCCAGTGAATCATCTTCAAACTCATCCTGAAAAGTAAAATTGCCATTGAAGGGAAAAAGGGTGGTATCCACCGCATTGCCCATAGGGGTTGGATAGGCATACTGCACTTCCTCATAGTCCGGATTGATGATCGGCCAGCCGTTTTCCCATTTCACAGGTGTCAGAAAGGTTTCTCTACCGATGTTGAAGTAATTGTCTTCGTAAGGACGACAAGCCAGAAACACGGTCCACCAGTCGCCATTATCCAGCTGCACCATATCGGCATGCCCTGCCGTGGTGACCGGATTCGGCCGGGAAGGGTCCAGGTGGCGCTGGGTGAGAATGGGATTGACAGGTCCAGGCTGGTAAGGTCCGCGCACATCCTGGCTGCGGAAGATGACTTCAGAATGGTTATAAGCCGTACCGCCTTCGGCACACATGAGGTAATAGTAATCGTCAATTTTATAGATGTGCGGCGCCTCAATCCAGACCGGCTCCTGGCTGATATCCACTCCTCCGTTGATCAGGATAATTTGTTCGCCGATAGGCTGTAAAGTTTCGCTATCCAGTTCGTACATGCGGATGGTGCGGTGCCCGCTGTACTGGGGTTTATCTTCCGGAGCGACACTGTTATATACGATAAACACGCTTCCATCTTCATCAAAAAAGAGGGAAGGATCTATGCCGTTCAACTCGCCTAGATAGATGGGGTCTGACCAGGGCCCGGCCGGGTCGGTGGCTGTGATGACAAAATTACCCCCTTTATCCACCTGGGTGCAGACGATATAGAACGTACCTTCATGATAGGTGATGGCTGGAGCAAAGAGGCCGCGAGAAACTCCCTGCCCTTCAGTGTCCAGCTGCGAGGGGCGGTCCATGGCATGGCCAATCTGCTTCCAGTTGACCAGGTCGGTACTTTCAAAAATAGGAAGACCAGGAAAGTAAGAGAAGGTTGAATTGGTCATGTAAAACTTATCACCCGCTTTACAGATGGTGGGGTCAGGATAAAAACCCGCCAGAATAGGGTTTTGATAGGTGTAGGTTTCATCGGTCGGTGCTTCTTCTGCTAGCGGTTTTCCCGCTTGACAGGCAACAAGCATCAAACCCATGAAGGCAAGGAAAATGGGATGTCTCATATACAAAAGCAATTTTACTACAATTAAGCTTTTGCTTTGAGAGATTCCAACTATTAAGTTTTACCGAGGGAGACAGATTTATAGGAAATAGGGGCGCAAACGGGCTGACCGAAAACACGACGATTGTTTTCTTCAATTTCAAAAAGGACTTTATTACCTTACCCTAATTTATCAGCAAACTATGATGCAAAAACATCTGCTATTACTGCTTTTGAGCAGCTCTTTTCTTTGCAACGCACAAACTATTCAAGGAACGGTCGTTACGGATTCTATCTATTCCAGGCACTTAGAAAATCAAATGGGTGAAAGTCCTACAAGGGCCGTATCGGTCTACCTTCCACCCGGCTATGAAGAAAGTAATCTGAATTATCCTGTCATCTATTTTCTTCATGGTTTTACCGGAGATAACACCATACTTTCGTATATGGCAGAAATTCTGGATTATGCCATAGCTGTAAAGCGAATCCGGCCATTCATCATGGTAGTGCCCGACCAGAAAACGACCTATGGTGGAAGTTTTTACAGCAATTCCGGCGTTTTTGGCAACTGGGAGGATTTTACGGTGGATGACCTGGTGGACTATATGGATAAGAACTACCGTACCATCCCGAACAAGGAAAGCCGGGGAATTACCGGTCATAGTATGGGTGGATATGGCGCACTTAAAATTGCCATGCACCATCCCGACATATTTAATACGGTATATGCCATCAGCCCCGGCGCTTTGACCATTGTGAGAGAATACGGACCAAATAGCGACACTTTTAAAGAGTTATCAACCATAAGCACCCTGGAAGAACTCAAAAATACTTATTTCGGTAGCGTGATGGTGGCCTTTGGCAGATCATGGTCCCCTAACCCCAACAATCCTCCTTTTTACTGTGATTTTCCTTTTGAATACGAGGGAGACAGGCTAACGGTACACCAGGACGTACTGCAAAAGTGGTACAACAATATGCCACTTCATATGATAGATGAACACCTTGATAACCTGCAAAAGCTGAAAGCCATCAAACTGGACTGGGGAAGAAATGCAGGCGAACGCTTCACCCTTCAATGTGATATGTTTAGTCAAAGACTGGAAAATGTAGGCATCCAGCATTTTGCTGAAGAATACATTGGCACCCATGTCAGTGATATTTATACCGAGCAAGGCAGAATTCCCCAACAGGTACTGCCCTTCTTTGACGAATATTTAAAGTTTGACTAAATATGCTGGCTGTTCTAGGAGTACTTACGATCCTTGCCTTGCTATTCCTGGTGATGACCAAAAAAGCTTCAGCCGTGGTGGCCCTGATTTTAGTTCCGTTGGTTACCGGTCTGATGGCAGGTCAGGGGTTTCAGCTTGTTGATTTCATTACCGAAGGCATCAAATCCATTGCTCCCACCGGGGTCATGTTTATCTTTGCCATTTTATTTTTTGGTATCCTGACGGATGCAGGGACATTCCGCCCCATCATCAGCAAACTGCTGAAACTGGCAGGAAACGACCCTGCCAGAGTAGCCGTAGCATCCGCCCTGCTGGCGATGATCGTTCATCTGGATGGCTCCGGCGCGGTAACATTTTTGGTCACGGTTCCCGCTTTTTTGCCGGTATATGATCAGCTGAAAATGCGTAGATCCACGCTCGCTTGCATTGTAGCCCTGGCAGCAGGGACGATGAACATTGTTCCCTGGGGAGGGCCGACCATTCGGGCAGCAACCGCTTTAAATGTGCCTGTCACAGCATTATTCAACCCTATCCTTTTCCCTGTGCTGATCGGACTGGCGACCGTATTACTCATCGCCTACCTGATGGGTAAAAAAGAACGAAATAGTGATCTGGAGATTAAAACCATCATTGAAAGTCAGGAAATAAATGCTGAGCTGGAAAGGCCCAGGCTTTTTTGGGTAAATATCATGCTCATTATTGCGGCAGTAGTTTTACTTATCTCGGGGATTGCTCCTCCCCACGTCATCTTTATGGTAGCGTTCGTGCTAGCGATCAGCCTCAATTACCCTAATGTAAAAGATCAGGCAAAACGCATTGATGCCCATGCCAAAGCTGCTATGTTGATGGCTAGTGTGCTCTTTGCCGCAGGCAGCTTTACCGGGATACTCAAAGGCTCGGGCATGATAGATGCGATGGCAGCATCAGCCGTGAGTTATATTCCTGATGCCGTGGGAAGTCATTTGCCGGTGATCGTTGGCGTTCTTTCCATGCCTGCCAGCCTTTTGTTTGACCCTGATTCTTTTTATTTTGGAATACTGCCCTTGGTAGCTACTACCAGCACGCATTTTGGAGGAGATGCCATAGAAATAGGCCGGGCAGCCATCATGGGCCAGATGACCACAGGCTTTCCTATCAGTCCGCTAACGGGAGCAACCTTCCTTCTGATTGGATTGACGGGTGTGGATCTGGGTGACCATCAGAAAAAAACCATCCCTTATGCCTTTTTGATTACCATGGTTATTCTTACCGTTTCTCTTCTTATCGGAGCCATAACTTTTTAATGGATGAAAAAAATCAGAATAGGCAGCGGAGCAGGATATGGAGGTGACCGACTGGAGCCGGCTCTTACCTTAATGGAGCAAGGCAAGCTGGATTATATTGGCTTTGAATGTCTGGCGGAGCGTACCATTGCACTTGCCCAAAAAGAAAAAAAGAACAATCCTACAAAAGGGTATAACCCCTTACTGGAATTTCGTATGGAAAAGGTGCTCCCCTTGGCACATAAAAATAAGGTAAAAGTTATTTCCAACATGGGAGCCGCCAACCCGGAAGCTGCTTTAGAAGTCATATGCAACATAGCAGAAAGGCAAAATATCAAGGGGTTAAAAGTAGCGTCCGTTTTGGGAGACGACGTACTGGACTATGTAAACAAGCATTTATCCTTAAAAATCATAGAAACCGGAAAGCCACTTTCTACCCTAGAGGATAGGATTATTTCTGCCAATGCCTATTTGGGTACGGAAGGCATCGTAAAAGCATTACAAAACAATGCAGATATTGTCATCACGGGAAGAGTATCAGACCCGGCGCTATTTTTGGCGCCAATGATTCATGAATTCAATTGGCAAAAAGATGTCTTTGATAAACTAGGAAAAGGAACGTTGATTGGACATCTTCTCGAGTGTGCCGGACAGGTCTGTGGTGGATACTTCGCTGACCTCCGTAGAAAAGTAGTACCAGATCTATGGGATATTGGCTTTCCTTTCGTAGAAGTTGATGAGATGGGTGAGGGATTCATATCTAAAGTAAAAGGGACTGGAGGAATCATTAATACGGCTACCTGTACCGAACAACTTCTTTATGAAATCCATGACCCTTCCTCCTACCTGACCCCGGATTGTGTAGCGGACTTTTCAAATGTAGAATTTGAAGCCATCGCAAAAGATAACGTCAGATTCAGTAAAGCAAGTGGCAAGCCGCCAAGCGATACCTATAAAGTAAGTGTGGGTTATCATAACGGATATTATGGGGAAGGTCAAATTAGCTATGGTGGAATTGATTGTCTGGAGAGAGCTAAACTAGCCGGTGAAATAGTAAAGAAGAGATTAAGGGCATTTGAATTTATGGACTTAAGCATTGACTTTATGGGCATGAATTCGATTTCACCTTTAGAGATTGAAGCGGTCAATGTCCCTGAGATCAGACTCCGGGTGTCAGGTAGAACTGAAACCCTGGAGCAAGCCCAACAAATTGGTCGGGAACTGGAAACACTCTACACCAACGGACCAGCAGGTGGAGGTGGGGCCACTGCTAAAGCAGAAGAGGTTATATCAGTCGTTTCTGTGCTGGTACCAAAATCCGAAATCAAGATAAAAGTCATTTACGCTAACACCTGATACCATGGAACTTTGGGAAATTGCACATGCGCGATCCGGAGATAAAGGAAATATCAGCAACATTTCCCTGATTGCCTATGACAAAGCTGATTATGAATTATTAAAAGAAAAGGTAACTGCAGAACGGGTAAAACAGTGGCTCGGGAAGCAGGTAAAAGGTGAAGTAAAACGCTACGAACTACCTCAGCTCGGCGCTTTCAACTTTGTTCTTTACGATGCACTGAACGGTGGAGTCACCAGTTCCACCTCCCTTGATAAGCATGGAAAATCATTAAGTTCCTTCCTATTGAGAATGCCTATTTGAAATTGATCACATTTGAATTTTCCTGTTTAAAAAACCACCGTCTTCCGAACTACAAACCAGCTTAATTTATTTCAACTTGCTTCTGGAACCGAATGCTGAAGCTTCACAAAGCTGTGGGAAGAAGTATTGCTGAATTCCTACCGGCCATAGATTCTGTCCAGTTTGGCCAATAGTGCTTCGTACATTTCTGGCCTTTCAGCTTCCAGAGTACCCTTATTGTATTCGTACATCTCTTTCAGGTTTGTCCATGTTTTGCAAGGGTCATCATAATTCCACTCCACTGGACCATTATCATCGGTATAATAATTGGGTCGTTCTTGAGGAAAAGGTTTTTTGAATTTACCAGCCCAGCTACTATGGGTAGGGTCGTCTTTATCCTGTTCAGGGTCAATTACATAAAGTACGGAAGGCGTATCGCCTACTCTAAAATATTGGGCCCATTCCTGATTTTTGGTAACAAATTTCATGTGCTCACCCATATGCCCGTATGAAGATAATTTTTCAAACATTTCTCTGGGTCCGTTGCCGGAAAACATGCCATTGTAGGTCCAGTTGATCTCCAGCCACCATAAATCATGAAATTGCTCATCACCATAAATTTCATTTCTACCCGGGCCATTCCAATTGAGGACTGTACAGTCATCTCCAGCCACTTCATCTTCCGGACCATACTTCAATCCGGTACCAATGGTGATCAAGCGGATATTCTCAGTCAACTCCGGGTTATCATGCAGAGCGTTACTAATATTATTCATATTTCCCCAAACCAGTACATACAGTGGCTTATCAGCAGTAGCATTGCTAGCTGCACGTTTAAATCTTGCAAATGCATCTTCCCTATCGCTGGCCAATAAACTGCGTACATGTTCAGGAGCAGGATAACCTTTTTCATCAAAAGTAAATTTTCTGTAATCTTTGGCATAAGCATCAACCGCCAATTGACAAGCTTCCATACCTTGGGCATTCCAGCGATCGGGGACAATACCTTTGATGTCAATCTCGTCAGCATACCATAACAAATGAAGCAATGATTGACGGTCATCAGGGTCTCCTTTATCAATATTGATGTCAGTGAAAATAAATGCCTGAGGTCTCTCCTGATTATGGGATAAGTTGCACCAACTACCAGGAAAAAAAAGTAATAGGAAGGAGATATGATTTATAAAACTCATACTTCAGGCTTAGAAAAGAATTATAGCTACTTAAAGTTATTGAGTATCAATGAATTTACAACTAGTACAGAACAATTTATTACAGCTTGTAACCCCTAGTACTGATTTGTCCTACCCCCCCTTTAGTATACTACCACTCGCCTAGCACGATGTAAATAAGTACTGAGTCACAATTAATTTGCTTCTAAGGTCGTCCTCGCCGGTACGCCGGTCGCCGGAGA